>NZ_JBFAHF010000018.1:0-33638 GCF_040654015.1 Nocardia sp. NPDC050799 | reverse complement strand
CGGGGGTACCGCCGAAACTCACCGCGGTCGCTCCCGTCAGATTCGTGCCGGTGAGCACGACCGTCGTCCCGCCGGCCACCGGGCCCGCATTCGGGGTGATGGCGGTCAGCGTGGGTACCGCGACGTAGGTGTAGGAGACCCCGTTGCTGGTGCCGCCGACTGTGGTGGCGGTGACCGACACCGTCCCGACCGAATGGGCAGGCGTCACCGCCGTGATCTGCGTCGAGGAGTTGACCGTGAACGAAGTCGCGGGGGTACCGCCGAAACTCACCGCGGTCGCTCCCGTCAGATTCGTGCCGGTGAGCACGACCGTCGTCCCGCCGGCCACCGGGCCCGCATTCGGGGCGATGGCGGTCAGCGTGGGTACCGCGACGTAGGTGTAAGAGAGACCGTTGCTTGTTCCGCCGGCTGTGGTGGCGGTGACCGACACTGTTCCGGCCGCACCTGCGGGAGCGACGGCTGTGATCTGCGTCGACGAGTTCACGGTGAACGAAGTCGCGGGGGTACCGCCGAAACTTACCGCGGTCGCTCCCGTCAGATTCGTGCCGGTGAGTACGACCGTCGTCCCGCCGGCCACCGGACCGGTATTCGGGGCGATGGCGGTCAGTGTCGGCACCGCGACGTAGGTGTAGGAGACCCCGTTACTCGTTCCGCCGGCTGTGGTGACCCTGACCAACACCGTCCCGACCGAATGGGCAGGCGCCACCGCCGTGATCTGCGTCGACGAGTTCACGGTGAACGAAGTCGCGGGGGTACCGCCGAAACTCACCGCGGTCGCTCCCGTCAGATTCGTACCGGTCAGCACGACGGTCGTCCCGCCGGCCACCGACCCCGAAGCCGGACTGATGCTGGTCAAGGCAGGAACCCCGACATAAGTGTAGGGCGACGGATTGCTCGTGCCGTCCAGCAGCGCCTGTACGGTGACGTTCACCGTGCCGGTTCCAGGCGGGGCGATGGCCGTGATCTGGGTATTGGAGTTGATGGTGAATGTCGTTGCCGTCGTGCCGAACCGGACAGTCAACGGGCCGACACCACTGAATCCGGAGCCGGTGATGATGACAGAGTTGAGACCCGCTGCAGGGCCGGAAGAGGGTGTCAGCGAGGTGATGACAGGGGCCATTTGCTTACCTTCGATTGGTGATCAGTGAAACGAGCTCTCCCGCAGCAGCACAGATCCAGCTGTTACTGGGGCATATATCCAGTAATCCTCCGGTGGAGGCACTTCGGCAATGCATCTCCGGTCCGATTTAGTCCGGTTTGTATCCGTTTCGGGCTCGGCCGGTCGCCCGTTCGATGGGTGCAGTACACGGGTGCGGTATTCGCCGGCGGGCTGTACGTCGGCCATGGCGGCGTAGATGTCGTCGCGGCCGAGCGGGCTGATCGGCCCGATGACGAGCATCGCCGCCATCACCGGATACACGGCGGTGGCTGGCGGCACCGATACCGCGATGCGGCACTTGCCGGATCGGGCCGGTGACCACGAAGTACAGATCTGGATGCCGTATCGAAGATCGTCGAGTTCACCCTGACGGCCACACTCGCCACGCTCGAGCCACGCCATCACGGAAAGTGGGCCTGATCCGAATTTCGATATCGTTTATCGATGAACTATGAAATCGCGCAGGATACGTGCGATGTGATCGGATCGGCGAAAAATGACGTTACTCGCTTCGGCTATCGGTAGGGCTTGGGGCTTGGGAGAGCGGTCGTCAATATTCCAGGACGAAACTGGACCACACTGCCTCTTCGGCAGCGGCAGCGGTTCGGTAGAGACGGTCACCGAGACCGTTCATCTGGTCGGGATCTGCCGCAACCACCGGTCGCTTGCTAGCGGTGCCGAGGGAGAAACCGCTGGTGCGGGTGCAGAATCCGAGACCGCCGAGGTAGATGTCATCGCTACCCAGCAGACCGGGCATTCGATCTCGAACAGTGTGGTACGGGAATTCTACGACATCGCCCCGGAGGACTTGGGCTTTCCTCGCAGGCGAAATGCTTTACCCACTCCATCATGCGGCCGGATTCGCTGTCGAACCGCGATACACGATAGGTGTCCTGCACCTCGACGTGCACCGCAGAATCAACGGCGCCGCAGAAGAACTGGCCGTAGATTCCTTCGCCTGTCAGCTCACCGGTTATCACACGCATGCTGTATCTCCACTGCGAAATCCTGCCGCGCATCATTTGCATGGGAGGTAGCGCCTCCGGGACCGCCGACGCTCGGACCTTGTGGCCACAGCTTTTCGAGGTCAGTTGGTGTGAGTGGGGCGCGGTAGGCCTGGCGGAGGACGTTCTCGATCACCGTGGGTTCTGCGTCGGCGAGGTTGGCGAACCAGTCGAGACCGGCTGCGTATGCCCACATGTACGTCCGCAGTTGTGGGTTTGTACTGCGGTCGGCGAGGAATCCGGCTATCTGGCTGTCCGTCCACCACGGGACCCGAGCGCGGGCGTGCTCGGCGCATCGTTCGATTGGGGTGTCGGAGTTCAGGGCGAGGTGGAGTTCGGACCGGACGAGGTGGGTGTAATGCACGAGCCTGGTACTGGCTACCAGGGGTTCATCGTCGGGAGTGATGAACAACGGCATGGCCTGCGCCCACCCCTCCAACAGGACTTGCTGAGGCCCGTGGACCGACAGCAGGCGCACCCAGGGGACGTCCTCCGTCGCGCAGCGAGCAGCGATGCTTGCGCTCTGCAGTCCGTGCCCGAGTATCTCGTGTAGTGCCATCTGCCGGGCACGCACTTCGGTGAAGTTGGCGTTGCGCATGTTCAGGCGGAGCCTGACGCGGTGACCCGCACCGTCGAGCCAATATGCCCAGTACGCGTCGACGTCGGCCGATTCGACGGTCAGATCGTAGGGGGCGTGGGACCCGGTCGCCTCCCGAACCGACGGCTCATACGCGATGGCGGCATGGCGGATCGCATCGGATGCGGCGGACGCATCGAGGGGCCCGTCGATCTCTGCGAGCGTCGCGGCGGTGTTCTTATTCCACGCGACGCCCCGTGCTGCGAGGGCTTCGCGGGCTATCTCGCCTCTTTCGCTGACGTAGTCCTCGGGCCAGCCCGCTGCGGAGCAGCCTTGAGTGGCGTGTATGTATTCCCCGAGGGGTGGCCGTTCACCCATGAGTGAACGTAGATAAGCCAGGTCGGCGTCGATGCGTTGCGTGACGGATGAATGGCCGGCATCAGTTCGTAGTTCGCTGAGTCGTCGGAACGTCGTCAGGCGATCAGCCGGTGCGGGTTGCTCACCAGGTAGAGGATGGAAGTCGAAATCGATCACAGGGGGAGCGCCGCGCTCGCGTTCGTGCCTGTCCCAAGCACGTAGGGCATCCTCCACGGAATCACGCGTACTCACGCGCACTCCCACCGCAATGTGACCGACTGGTTCGGTCGCAAAAACTCTCGGGTGAGACCGATGACTACATCGTTCCCTTCGCAGTCCCAGATCAAGCTCTCTGTAGCAGAGTTCTCCGATCCATCCTGGTGCGCCTCCACGGCTGTGCAGCTAGCCAAATCTCCTACCCCGCAATGTCGCACGGTTATACCGAACCGCCTGGTATAACGATGAATCGATCGACGCCAATAGAACGCATCGACGAACCGCCCACCTTCGCAAACGTACTCCGCCACTACGGTTTCCCCTGGCAGGACTGGTGGGGACAATTGGCAAGCGAACTTGGAAAGATGCGCCGTATCGTGGATGCGCTGAATGGCAACCCGCCGCTCAGGCCGACGCACCGGCGCGATGTTCAATTTTCCATCGGTGTATTCAAACCATAATTCCTGAGCTATCCGTGTCAATGGCCGGGTGGTGAGGTTGATCAGCTCGTGATGGAAGGTCAAACGTGCCGATCCGGTGCTATCGATATGAATATCGATAGCGCTATCGAGTTCGACAATATTGCCGGTCAGGTGCGCAAGCTGGTTCACAAAACGGCCTTCGAACTGCCCCGAGTTCGCGAGTTTCGTCAGTGCCTGCGCTACCTTCCTGGTCGCGATGGCAGCTCCATTGGATTCAGACGGAGACGATACTGCTGGGCCCGGAACCGACTGCCCTGGATCAGAGGGCCCCCATTCAATGCTGGAGACCAGTGGCCGATCGATACGACTCGCGACAAGCTCTGAAAAGCCTTCGGGCTCGGCTGCTGCTGAGGTCACTGCGCCAGAAACAAGCTCCCCATCGCGAACGGTATAGGGCTCGAACAACTGTGCTGCCGTCAACCCGGGGAACATCTTCTCCAGCACCCTGCAATGGTGAGGGTAAGGCAGGCTTACTAGGTCGCCGGAGAGCCACCGATGAAACTGCGCCCGGCTCGGAGCCGTCCCGACAAGGTCCGGGTCGATCGCTCGGGCAGCTCTGTCGTATTCACGGCAGAAGGCGGTATGTGGTTGCCAATGCTTCTGTCGCAATTCGGCTTTGAGTCGAATCACCTCAGCCACGTATGGATCCCACCTCCTCCCGACATTGCGACCGAACCTAACACAGACGAGCCCCAGACGAGACAGGACGGGATCAGAAGAGCCTGGACGGTACTCAAATGGCGTAGAGATGCGATGTCGCCCAGCAGCACAGTTGTAGCCACGAACCACGACGGTTCGTACGAACAACGGCGACGAGCGAGCAGCGCGCTACGGCTTACCGCCCGCCCCGACGCCATCCGGAGGTGCCAGACGAAGCGAAAGAGGAGGTCGATGAAATCGCAGCCGACGATTTGTGTCCGGGATCCGGTCGGTGCGGATACGACCCGGCCCAGCATCGCCCGCGTGTACGACTACAGCCTTGGTGGTAAGGACAACTACGCGGTCGACCGTGCGGCGTTCGATGCGGTTCTCGAAGTCGCGCCGGGCCAGGGTGAGGTGTCGCGGATGAACCGGCGGTGGCTGCGTCGGGTGGTGCGGTATCTGGCCGGCTCGGCGGAGATCGATCAGTTTCTGGATATCGGTGCGGGGCTGCCCACGGTGATCAATACCCATCAGGTCGCCCAGCAGGAGAACCGGAACGCGCGGGTTGTCTACGTCGACAACGATCCCCTGTGTATCGCACACGGCCGGGCATTGCTCGAGCAGAACGAGAACACCCACTACGTCTGCGGTGACCTTCTCGAGGACGAGACCTTGCTGGAGAACCCCGATGTGGCCGACTATCTGGAACCGGACCGGCCGATCGGACTGATCGTGTGTGGGCTGTTGCAGCACGTCGCCGACGGTCTCGATCCGGCAGGAGTGATGCGCGAGTACACCCGGCGGCTTCCTGCCGGCTCGTATGTCGCGGCCACCAATTTCTGGGACCCTGCCGACGAGAATCCCGAATCGCATGTACTCGCCCGGCAACTGGAGCATGCCTTTACCGGCCTGGGCTTGGGCACGGGTTGGTACCGAACCCGGGAACAGCAGCTCGAATACTTCGACGGGCTGGAACTCCTCACACCCGGTCTGGCCGAGCTCGAGGGCTGGTGGCCGCCGGGGCCGCCGACTCGCCCGCAGTTACCCGAGGAACGACTGGTCCTCGGCGGTCTCGGCTACAAGCCGCTACCGGATCCGTCTCGAATTCTTCCTCGCTGAATTGATCGGCCGCGCTGCGGCGGTGCTCGAACCTGTTCTGCGCGTGTGCCGCCCATGTCACACGCGTGCGCTGTGTAGCCGTATTCCCCGAATCACGCGTGTGTCGCTGGGGGACACACGCGATACCCGTCTTCATCTCGATCTGTTCGGAGTGTGATCAGCCATGTCCTTTTCGCGTTCTGCGCGGGATTCCATCCTCATCGTCGGTGCCGGTCCGACCGGGCTCACGCTCGGCATCGAGCTGCTGCGCCGGGGCGTGGAGTGCCGGGTGATCGACAGACTCACCGGCCCCGTGCTGACGTCACGGTCGTTCACCGTGCACACCCGCACCCTCGAGCTGCTGGAGCTGGCCGGGGTGGTCGACGAATTCCAGGACAGGGGGCTGCGGGGTGAGTGGATGGACTACAGATTCCAGGGTTTCGACGAGAAAGTGCGGCTGGACTTCACCGCACTCGACAGCCGATACCCGCACTTCCGGACAATAAGTCAGCGGGACACCGAGGAGATCCTGTGCCGGCACTTCACCGCGCTCGGCGGGACCGTCGACTGGCATACCGAGCTGGTAGCGGTGACCGTCGACTCGGATGGTGCGGTCGCCGCCACGGTGCGGGACACGAACAGCGGAGACACCGAAACCGTCCGCCCGGAGTGGCTGATCGGGTGCGACGGCGTGCACAGCACCGTGGCGGGGTATCTGGGGGCGGAGGTGAGCCGGTCGGAGTACGTGGGTACGGCGATGCGGATGATGGACGTGGGTTTGCGGTTGCGCGGTTGCCCGGTCGAGGTCGGCGGTGTCGAGTACCGCATCACGCGGGATCACATGTTGTTGACGACCGCGCTGCCCGGCGGTGTGTGGCGGGTGTTGATCAGCGAGCCGGGCGATGCCCGCACTGTCGATGCCTCTGCCGAAGCGTTCCAAGAAGTGCTCGATAAGCATTTCCACGGCGCGGTCGGGTTGGAGACTCCGCAGTGGACGACGGTGTTCCGGACGCGGCGGCGCATCACCTCGCGTTATCGCAACGGCCGGATCTTCGTGTGCGGCGATGCCGGGCACGAACGTTCCCCGGCGGGTGGGCAGGGCAAGAACACCTCGATGCAGGACGCGTTCAACCTCGGGTGGAAGCTGGCCGCGGTGGCGACCGGCCACGCCCCGGAGGCACTGTTGGACACCTACGAGACAGAGCGTCGCCCGATCGCCGAACAGGTGATCGCGGGCACCCACGAGCTGCACTCGGTGCTGATGAACCACGGCATCCCGGTCGCCGAGCGGCTGGCGATCGCCCGTGCGCCCGGGTTCACCGAGCGGGCGGTGGGCCGGATCTCCGCCCTCGCGTTCGGATATCGGCACGCCGTGGCACAGGGCACGTCGGCGCAGAAGGTGGTGGACGCGTTGTCGGCCGGTGACCGCGCTCCCGACACCGAGATCACCCCGCGGCTGCGGCTGCACGAACGGCTGCGTCACGGCGGGCACACCCTGCTGGTGACCCACCGCGACCCGCGTCGCGTCGCACACACCTCAGCGCTGCTCGCCCATGTCCATCAGCAGTTCGGCGACCGGGTCGAACCCCTTGTGGTCACCCCGCCCGGATACCACGGGACCGCCCCGGCCGGTGCCGTCACCGCCGACAGTCGTCGAATCCACGACCTCTACGGGGCGACCGAGGGCGATGCGGTGTGCGTGATCCGGCCCGACGGCTACCTCGGCGGCCACTATCACCTCACCGACCAGCGCGCACTGTTCACGGCGCTGCGCGCAGCACTGACCTGACCGGCGGGCTCGCCACCTCCCTCATCGCCCGTGGGTGGACCTGCGCGCCCCGGACGCACTTCTCCGTTTTCTCCTACTTCTGCACGGAAATGGACCATGTCTACGCCACCTTCGATCTCTCATCCCGGTGCCGGGCGCCGCAGCCGGTGCCCGGTCGCGTACACCGAACCGGAGGCTGCCGGCGGGCCGCGGGTGCCCCTGTACACCCCGGAGTTCGCTGCCGACCCGCACCGCGCCTACCGCGAGATGCGCGCCGCATACGGTGATCTGGCACCGGTCGAACTCGCGCCCGGAGTACCGGCCACGCTGGTGCTCGGCTACGAGACCGCGGTCCGGATCCTGCACGATGTCGAACATTTCCCGACCGACCCGCGGATTTGGCAGCAGACGGTACCCGCGGACTCGCCGGTGTTGCCGATGATGCGCTGGTACCCGGCGGCCCGCTACAGCAGCGGGGCCGCGCACCAGCGTTATCGGCAGGCGTCGAAGGCCGCCATCGACGCCGTCGACGGCCACGCCATGCACGCCACCGTCGAACAACTCGCGGTCCCGCTGATCAACGGCTTCTGCGGCACCGGATCGGCCGAGCTGGTCGCCGACTACGCCCGCCCGCTGGTGGTCGCAGTCCTCAACCGGATCATGGGCTGCCCGCCCGGCATCGGGGCGCGGGTCACCGCGGGGATGGCGGCGCGTTTCGACACCGTCGGCGCCGCCGAAGGGACCGTCCGGCTGCGGAGCGCGCTCACGGAACTGATCGAGTTGAAACGCGACCGGCCGGGCGACGACGCCACCTCCCGCCTGCTGGCCCACCCGCATGCCCTCGACGACGCCGAAGTGCTCGCTCAGCTGATGAGCTTCTACGGGGCCGGTGGGGAAGCGCAACCGAACCTGATCACCAACGCGCTGCTGCTGATGCTGACCGACGAGCGCTTCGGCGGCGGACTGATCGGTGGGAGTCTGGCGACGCGGGACGCCCTGGACGAGGTGTTGGTCCACGACCCGCCGATGGCGAACTTCTGCACCACCTACCCCCGCACCCCCGTACTCGTCGGCGCCACCTGGCTGCCCGCCCATCAGCCCGTGCTCATCAGCCTCGCCGCCGCCGATACCGGCCCGGCGATCGCCGACGGTGACCACACCGGCAATCGTTCCCACCTCGCTTGGAGCACGGGCCCGCACGCGTGCCCGGCCCGCGCCATCGCCTACCTGATCGTGCAGGAGGCGATCGACCAACTGCTGGACGCGATCCCGGATATGGCACTGGCCGTCCCGGCCGGGGGCCTGGTATGGCGGCCCGGACCGTTCCACCGGGCCCTGGCCGCGCTGCCGGTCACCTTCCGTCCGGGCCCTCCGATCAACCTGCCGTCGTGCGACACCACCTCGGGATGATCGTGAGTTCGCTGGCCGCGCACCGACTCATCGCCCTCTACGAGACGCGCCCGCCCCGCAGCGCGCCGCCGGCCGAGGTGACCGGGCCCCCTGCGGAGACCGGGCCCGCGCCCACCTCGGCACACGGCGGCGACTGCACTCTGGATTCGGGATTCGCTTCCCTGGACGAGGCATTGCGGGAGCGCGCGGCGCACCGCGACCACGCACCGCTCTGCCACCGGTATCTGGGGGCGATCGCCTACCTCGGTGGCCTGCACGACGACAGCTACGAGTAGCCCGCGTGCTCATCGTCGAGCGCGGAGGACTCGAGCGATGTCCGTGCGGACCGACACACTGAGGCGCTGGGGCGTGACCACCCGGTCAGGAGAAGTTCAGGACCACCCGGCCGCGGAGTCCGCCGCGTTCGAGCATGCGGTGGGCTTCGGCCGCTTCGCCGGCGGGGAGCACAGCGGCGACGTGCAGGGTGAGCGCGCCGTCTTCGGCGTAGCGACGCAGGGTATCCAGACGTTCGGTGTCGGTGATGCCGTCGGTGACCATGACCGGGCACACCCGGATTCCGCGTTCGGCCGGCCCGGACCAGCCCCGCAACTCGGCCAGTGTGCCGCCGTCGGCGAGGGCGGGCAGTGTCCGGGTGGTCTGCATCGAACCGTCCACGAGGCCGGGAACGCCCTGCGGCACCAGCGCGCGGATCCGGTCGCCGATATCGGCGCCGCGGGGCACGACATGGTCGGCGCCGAAACCGCGTACCCGGTCGATGTCGTGTGGGGCGGCATCTGCGATGACGGTCAACCCGTCGGCCTTCGCGAGCTGCACCGCGTATCCGCCGACAGCGCCGGCCGCCCCGGTCACGGCGATGGTGGCGCCGGCGGGCACGGCCAGCGCGTCCAATGCGAGGCGGGCGGTCATGGCGTTCATCAGCAGGGTGGAGGCGGCGGGGAAATCGGCGCTCTCGGGAGCGGGGACCACCGAGGCGGCCGGTACCACGACATGTTCGGCATAGGCTCCGCCGTGCGGGCCGGTGAACAGCACCATGGCGATCACGTGCTGGCCCATGCCGAGGCGGTCACCGGTTCCCGGTCCGAGTTGATCGATTACGCCGGCGGCGTCCATCCCGGGCACGAACGGTGGCCGCCGGTCCGGCATCCGGACGGCGTGGCCGCCCGTGCGCAACAGGACATCGGTCGGGTTCACCGCGGCGGCGTGCACACGGATGCGGACTTCACCCGGGCCGGCCTGGGGTTCGGGCAATTCCAGCACCCGCAGGACGTCGGGACCGCCGAATTCGTGGAAACCGATAGCCTTCATACCCCGGCGCAACCTGTTGCGGCGGTACGGCATTCCCGCGCCGGGGACGGCTCGATGCCCGGCACCGGCACCGGCAGCGGCACCGATATACGGCGCGACGGCACCGGCGGTCGGCGACCCGGAGGCCGCATGTGGCCCGTTACGGGCCGATTCCGGTGAGGGAGAAGAACTCCTGGCGGGATCGGGCGTCTTCACGCAGGGTGCCGAGCAGTGTGGAGGTGACGGTGGTGGCACCGACCGCCTGCACTCCGCGCAGAGTCATGCAGGTGTGCTCGGCCTCGATGACCACGCCGACACCCTTGGGCTGCAGATGCCGGTCGAGCCAGTCGGCGACCTGTTTGGTCAGCCGTTCCTGGACTTGCGGCCGACGCGAGAAGTGCTCGACGATCCGGGCCAGTTTCGACAGACCGAGAATGCGGTCGCCGGGCAGGTAGCCGACGTGCGCGACACCCACGAACGGCAGCAGGTGATGCTCGCACACCGACCGCAGCGGGATCCGGCGGGCCAGCACCAGTTCGTCGTAGCCCTCCTCGTTCGGGAAGGTCGTCAGATCGAACGCGCGCGGGGTGAACAACTCGGCATAGGCCCGGGCCATCCGTCCCGGCGTGGCCTGGAGATGTTCGCTGTCCAGGCGGACGCCGAGGGCGGTGAGAAAGGTGCGGGCGGCGTCCTCGGCGGCGGTCAGATCAACAGCGCCGAGGTCGTGGACGACACGTAGGGCAGGCTCGGACACGGTCAGCTTCCCCCGACACCGAGCGCGGTGAGCAGCACCAGAACGAGGGTGGCGACCGCGAACACACCGTGCCCGCCGACGACCGCCACCGGGAAGTGCCGCTCGGGCGGCGTCTTGCCCACCAATCCGGTGGTACGGGCGCGGTAAACCGGCAGCCAGCGCGCCAGCATCACGAATCCGAGCAGCGCGACGGGAACCAGCAACCCGAACGCGACCCAGGCCAGCGCGTCGTTGTCGACGGCGAGATAGACGATCCACACTACCAGCCCGGTCACGGCGAGCAGGAAGTGCCCGAACACCACCGGAACGGGAAGATGGCTGGAACCCGAATCACGTGCACCGCCTTTGGCGATCCACGTGCCCAACAGGACGAAGCCGCCGACCGCGGTGAGCAGCCAGAGGATCAGAGCTGCGATGCCCATGATGACTCCTGAGAACGAGAAGGGACAAAGGGAGAGGTCAGCGGCGGAAACCGGTGGCCTGGGTGCGCTCGTCGGCGACCCGCACGCCGTAGTGGTAGGCGAGTTTGCCGCCCAGATAACCCGACACCGCCAGCACCACGACGGCGGCGATCGACAGGGCCAGCGGGCCACCCGTGACGGCGACGTCGGCATCGGTGCCGGCGGCGCGCCACCAGAAATCGAGTGCGAACGCCACGGTGACCGCCAGATTGAGGCTCATATGCACCAGCCCGGTCCGGAAGGCGGGGGTGCCGGTGGGGATCGCGAACAGGTCCAGAAACCCGACCGTCGCCGCGGCGAGCGCGCCCAGCACCCCGATCGCGATCAGCCACTGTGCGCCCCGCGCCAGGAATCCGGGGTCGTCGACCAGGTGCGAGCCGATATCGAACACCACGCTGGCCAGCCATGATCCGATCGGCACGGTGACCAGGATCGGATGGAACGGGTGTCCGTACGGCCCGGCCAGCACGGCGCTGACCGGGCGTTTGGCCTGCTGCCAGTCATCGGTCATGACAACCTCCGCGCCACCCGGGAAGTAATTACACCAATAGATTTTGGTTCAATTGGGGGGAGTGGTCAAGAGCCGCCTCTCCGTCCGCCGTCCGGCCCGTTCCACACAATCTGATCGGCGTTATTGTGGACGGGTGACCAGTGAAGCCGATATCGGCGCCGTTGCCGCACTGGACGACGATCTACGCCGGAACATGTACTGGTTCATCCGGCGCGCCGGACGTCCCGTCACCCGTGACGAAGCCGCCGAACACGTCGGGATATCCCGCAAACTCGCCGCGTTCCACCTCGACAAACTCGTCGACACCGGGCTACTACGGGCCCACTACGAACACGTCGGCGGAATCCGGCGCGTCGGACGGGCACCGAAAGTGTACGAACCCGCCGATATCGAAGTACGCGTCAGCATTCCCGAACGCCGCCACGAGATCCTCGCCGAAATATTGATGCAGGCCGTCCTCACCGAGGCTACCGGGGAATCCGCGCGCGATGCCACCCTGCGCGTCGCCGGGGACCGGGGCACCGCCACCGGCCGGGAAATCCGTGAACGGCTACGGCCGGGCCGGCTCGGCGCCGAACGCGCCATCACCCTCCTGGCCGCCACACTCGGTGAGCAGGGTTTCGAACCTGCCCGGACCGCCCCGGCCTGCCTGCGGCTGCGCAATTGCCCCTTCCATCCGCTGGCGGCTCGAGCGCCCGACCTGGTGTGCTCGCTCAATCACGCGTACCTCAGCGGGCTGCTCCACGGTCTGGAAGCGGACGCCGTCCACGCCGACCTCGCCCCCGCCGCCGGTGAATGCTGCGTCGAAATCCACGCCGAACCCGACTCCTGAGCGGCCGCGGTTATCTCCTGCGCGAATATGTCGGCACAGTGGTACCGGTTGGTGCCGGGCGTTCCGGCCATCGCTGGTCGGACGCGCTTGCTGCCCGGATCTCCAATCTCCGGACCAGGCGCGGGGGCCGGCGGCATACCGGGTAGCCCGCATCACATCCTCGGCGGAATAGAACCCGCGCCGGTCCCGTTGGAACACCTGTCGGCGTCCGGACAGCCCCGGGCCTCACCCCTTCAGTCGCTATGAGCGACCACTCGCCGAGAGGCGCTTGTGGGACGTCGACACCCCGACCGAACGCCGCCGGACCTCGTGCCCGGCGGCGTTTCGCGCGTTACCGGCCCGGGTCGGTCTCCGGCGTCCGGGGAGTGCTGCTGCCGCAGCCGGCCGCGTGCGTATCAGTAGGCGCTCGGGGCGCAGGGGTTCGGCAGAGACGACAGGGTGGCGAGGTCGCAGACGCCGCCGGTCAGCATTTGGAAGGGCGTGAGGGCCAAGAGCACGATGATCCCGATGATGTCGCCGCGCTGGACGGTTTCGACCGCCGACTGCGCGGCCGCCGACCCCGAATCCAGCATGGCCGAGCCGGTCCCGGTTTCGGCAGCGGCCACAGGTGCGGGGGCCGGGGCAACGGGGGGAGCGGCCGTCGCGCCGGCCGCGGTGGCGATCAGGCCGGCCGCCGCAATCGAGGTGACGGCCGAGCGCAGGGGAGTGTGCATCATCGTATTTCCTTCTGGGGGCGGCGAACGGGTGTGGGATGGGTTCGGGTCACGGGTACGAGACGAGGTCGTCGTCCGGCGGCTTCGACGCATCGCGCCTGTCGAGTCGGTCCATCGTCCCCAGCTCCTCATCGAGTCGAAACGGCCCCGCCTGGTATGCCAACCAGTAGAGAATACTCAGTAACTTATCAGCACAGGCCGTCCGGCTCTTCAAATTCGGCTATCAAGCGATTATCGGCCTATCAGCGGGAGAATTAACGGAATATTTGTCGCCGCAAGCTAGTAGGTTCGGAAAAACTATGCCATATCCATGCGCGAAAAGAGTGTGTCAAAACTTTCAGGTGAGAGAACTGTCATGAACATTACTGGGATGTATGCAGCCGAACCGCGCCCCGGGGGGAACGTCTGTGATGCGGCGGGAGCCGGCCTCGAACGAAGCCGACTCGCCCGCGCGAGGCGAGACGGGATTCCGCCGGCATGTCGATAGCCTGTCGGAATGGCAGCGACCGAGACCGGTGACGATAGCGTTCCCGCGAAGCGTCATCGCCGGCCGGCGGGTGTCGGCGATACGACGGTCGAGGCGGTGGGCAAGTTGTCCGAAGCCTTCGAGATCACCGAGCGCGCCCGCGGGCATCTGTACGCGTTCCATCAGCTGACCGGCGGCGCCGACCTCGCCTTGGGGCGGGCGGCTGCTTTGTTGGGGGAGGCAGGTCACGACCACCTCGCCGATCGAATCACGGCCGACCTGATCGGCCGCAATGTCCTGGAGGGCCGGTGGACCTTCCAGGTCGTCGAGGAGTACGACGACGGGTACTACAGCTTGTTCCGCGAAATAGAACGCGAAGTTCGGGACGAATTGCTCCAGGGCCGGAGTCACGTCTACGAAGCGGAGATGAAGGAAGCACGTCGTACCCACGGCCGACCCGGCCACGAGGCGCGGCCGCAGGCGAATTCCTGAACCGGGATTCGGCCTATGGTGTCCACGGTATCTGAATGAGTCCGGCGGTCGGCCGGTGATCCGGTCGGTGAAGTCCGTAGCCAACCACCGCGGCCGGTGGTAGATTCGGCATCGGCTCGTTGCGCCCCTTCTGATGTGGGCTGATTATTCCTCCGGCCGAATCCAGGATTCATGATCGCGAGATTCGCGATCACCCGGCGCCCGATTTCTCCGGCGAGCCGATTCCGAACCACCACAAGCACTTCGGTCTGTTCGGCGTCCGCCGGACCGGCCGAGTAAGGATCCCCTGATGACTGCTCCGACCCGCACCACCGGCACCGAACGCGAACTGCTCGAGACCATGCTCGATAAGGCGCGCACCGACCTTGTCGACACGGTGCGCGGACTGTCCGAAACCGACGCCAGGCGCCGGCTGGTATCGTCGCTGACCACCCCGATCGCCCTGATCAAGCACGCCGCGTACGCCGAACGAATGTGGTTCCAGCGCACGCTCGGACGGCTCGCCGACGCCGACTGCGACGGTCCGCTGTGGGCGCACGGCGGGTTCCATGTGGACGATGCGGAAACCGTGGCCGAGGTGATCGCGGAGTTCGAACGCGCGAGTGCTCGAGCCAGGTCCGTCGCGGCGGGGATGCCCCTGGACGAGACCCGCGAGCACCCGCGCGTGGGTGTTGTCAGCCTTCGCTGGATCTATCTGGCCATGACCGCCGAGTTCGCCCGGCATGCCGGCCACGGTGACATCCTGCGCGAGCAGATCCGGGCCGGGGCCGGTGATTTCGCGGAATCACCGGCACAGCTCAGCTGACGGTGACGTCGACGGTGACCGGGATGTTGCCGCGGGTGGCGTTGGAGTAGGGACACACCGCGTGCGCGGCCGCGACCAACGAGTCGGCGGCGGCCTGTTCGATGCCGCCCATTTCCACGTGGAGTGCGGCGGAGAGGCTGAAACCGCCCTGCTCGGTGCGGTGCACGCCGATCTCGGCGACGACCGCCGAATCGGTGAAACCGATCTTCTGTCCGGCGGCGACGGCCTTCAAAGCGGAGTGGAAGCAGGAGGCCCAGCCGGCGGCGAAGAGCTGTTCGGGGTTCGTCGCGCCACCCGGCCCGCCCATTTCCCGCGGGATGGCGAGGGTGACATCGATCAGCCCGTCGTTGCTGGCCGCGCGTCCTCCGGCGCGGCCGTCTCCGGTCGAGGTGGCGATGGCGGTGTAGACGGATTCGGACATGATGTTCTCCTTCGATGGTGAGGGTGCCACTGCGTATGGGCCGGCGATGACGCGGCGGTCACGGCCGGATCCGGCCGATGGTCGGGAGGTGGGGGTCGGGTGCCGGGAGCGGCCCGGCGGCGCCTCGGAGGCGGGCGACGGTGGTCGGCTCATCGCCCCCGTGCCCCGCGGCGGTGCAGGCGGATCGCCGAGATCAGGAAGAAGATGCCGCCCAGCGTCGCGTATCCGGCGAGGGTGGTGAGGGACGCGTTCGGTGCGCCGGCGCCCGCGACAAAGCTCGCGCCGGCGAGGGTGGAGATTCCGCCGCTCAGGATCATCGCCCACTGGCCGCCGAGCCGGTACCGCAAGATCGCGACGATCAACTGCACGATGCCCGCGGTGATCGCCCAGGCGCCCCATACCCGCAGGACGTCGGGAATGCCCGAGGTGACGGCCGCGGCCAGTCCGATGGCGGTGAACAGGCTCAGGACCATGTTGAGGTACAGCGGTGCCTTCGGCCGTGCGGCGCCCGAGGTGCGGAAGTCGATCACGGCCGCCGCCACGTCGAACAGCGGGTAGAGCACCAGCAGGGCGATGCTGACCGGGGTGAGCGTCGCGGCCGCTCCCAGCATCAGGACTGCCCAGACGACGGCGAATCCGAAGCGGGCGTAGTACAGGTTCCGCAGCCCCTCGGTGCGGCCGGCGGTCTCGGCGACAGTGCCGGCCACACCGGTCTCGATTGAACTGGACATCAGACTCTCTTTCGATGGTCGAGGCGGTCGAGGTGTGACTGCGTCGGGAGAAAGAACGATCGGTATACCTGGAGTGTGCTGGACACGGGATCGCCTTGTCAATACCGATCGTTCTTTCTGCTAGCCTCGGGGTGAAAGTTCGAGAGAGGGGAAGAAGTCGGATGTCGGAAGCGCGCGCGCGACTGCTCGACACGGCGAGCGGACTGTTCTACTCCGAAGGGCTTCATTCGGTCGGCGTCGAGCGCATCATTGCCGCCGCCCAGGTAACGCGGGCGACCATGTACCGGCATTTTCCCGGCAAGGACGACCTCGTCGTCGCCTACCTGACACAGGCCGACGAAGCGATCCGCGCGCAGGTCGACGCCGCCCGCCGTGACAACCCGTCGCCGATCGACGCCGTCCGAGCCGTCGGGCGGGCCATCGCCGACAGCGTCCGGGGGCCCCGGTTTCGTGGCTGTGCGTTTCTCAATGCGGCGGCCGAATACCCCGACCCGGGCCATCCCGTCCATAGAACCGTTCTCGCGCACCGGCAGTGGTTTCTGGACACGGTCACCGAGATCCTCGCCGATGTCGGCGATACCGATCCGGCACCGGCTGCCCGGCACTTCGTGATGTTGCGCGACGGTGCGATGGCGGCCGGGTGCCTGACCGACCCGGATCCGATCTGCGAAACGTTCCTGCTCGGCATCGAAGGACTTCTGGATTCCCGCGAACGCACTCGCCGGGAACCGGTCACATAGTTCCCGCCATGCATATCCGGTGAGCGCGGGGCCACGACGCAGAGTGGGTTCAGACGACCGGCAGGAGCTCGAGGTGAGCGATGAACGTCTGTCGGTACTCGGGCCTGTCGACGGCCCACTTCGGTCGGCCGACCTAGAGTTCGGGTGAGCGGAGGGTCGGTGCGGGCCGGACGCCGGACGAGGAGTCCGTCACGAGGCTGTTGTACAGGCGGCGGAGGTCCAGTGTGTCGGCCGGGCCGGTCCGGGTGGGTTCGGTGCGGTCGACCTGGCGGTGCAGGGCTTCCATCTTCTCGTCCAGCTGGGTGGCGACTTCGGCGGCCTGGGCGAGGTCGCTGCGGAGGTTCGGAGGGACCTCGCCGCGGTATTTGTAGTAGATCTTGTGTTCGAGGCTGGCCCAGAAATCCATCGCGATGGTGCGGATCTGGATCTCGACCGGGACGTGTTCGGTGCCGTGCGAGCGGAAGACCGGGATCGAAACGATCAGGTGCAGGCTCTGGTAGCCGTTCGGTTTGCGGTGGGTGATGTAGTCGCGTTCCTCCAGGACCGTGATGTCCTCCTGGCCGGCGAGCATATCTTTGATCACGGTGATATCGGAGATGAAGCTGCACACGACGCGGACTCCGGCGATATCGAGGATATTGTCGCGGATGGCGGCCAGGGTCATGGGGTACTTCTTGCGCTGGACCTTTTCCATGACGCTTTCGGGGGATTTGAGTCGCGATCCGACATGTTCGATGGGGTTGTACTCGTGGGTACTGTTGAAATCCTCGCGCAGAATATTGATCTTGGTGGTGATCTCGTCGATCGCGAATTTGTAGCCGAGCATGAAGTCGAGGAACTGTTCGCGGAGCGCGCGCACGTCGTCGACGGTGATCGGGCTCGCACCGGGGGAGTCGGTGTCGGCGGACGGGCTCGGCTGCCAAGGTCTCATTGGCTCCATTGTGCCGTTGCCTGCGATTTTGCCGCCACGCCGGGTGAGGCACACCACGATTGTTTCGGTGCTCGATCGTCTGGCCGATACTGCGGCGAAACAGTCGATCGAAGCGCTCGCCGATGCTCGAGATGATCACGTGGGCGCGCGTGCGATGTATCCCGAGGAGATCTCGAGCCGATCTCGGCGGGCGCCGGTCGAAAAACGAAGCGCTGTGCCCGGACCGCAGTTAACGGTTTCATATACCGGCCGGCGGGGAAGCCTGGAGATATGACTGCGATTCGGAATCAGCCCGCCCGGGTCGTCGGTGTCGAACGGGGAACCGCGGTCCTCGCCGCGTTCACGTGCCTGGTGTTCTCCATCGGAATCACCGTCCTCGCCGGCTCGGCGCCGACCGGTGTCGCCATGACCGCGGCACTGGCCGCGGGAATCTGGCTGACCTCGAAAATCCTTCCCACCAACTGATACCCCGCGACCGGGCCGAGTCGGGAGCCGGCGCCGGAACGTGTCGTGCACATTCGGCTCCCGCGGCGGTCACGCCGGTGTCGTGGCCGGAGTGAGGGTGCCGGATCGGCCGTTGCGGCGGGCCCACAGCGCTCGGGCGAGCGCCGAACCGGCGACGTACGCGCGGCGGCCGCGCCCGACGGTGGCCCGCTCGCCGAATACCGCGAAGTCGAGATCCTCGATCCGGTCGAGGATCTCGCCGTAGAGGACGGCGGCGGTTGCCACGGAGGGTCGGGAGATCGGGTGCAGTAGGTCGATGCCCGGCATGGCACGCGCATACCACCGGCGGGCATCGTCTTCTCCTCTCAGAATTCGCGGACGGTACACCGGGCGGCCATGCCGTCCAGTAGCTCGCGCCGGTCGTCGGGCAGCGGCGCGGCGGCCAGTGCGCGGCGGGCTTCGGTGACCCGGTTGTCGATCATCGCCTCGATGCGCGCCGGGGCGCCGGTGGCGGTGATCAGGGCGCGGACCCGGGCAACCTCGGACATGCCGAGCGTCGGCGCCCGCAGCAGGCTGCACAGTTCGCGATGCAGGCGCGTTCCGGCCATTTCCATTGCCGCCACGATCACCGTGGACGCCTTGTGCTGGGCGATATCGTTATCGGGCTTTCCGGTGACCTCCGGGAGGCCGTAGACGCCGAGGATGTCGTCGCGTAGCTGGAAGGCCTCGCCGATCGACCGTCCGTACTCGGCCAGCGCGGCCGTCACATGCCGATCGCAGTCCGCCATCGCCGCCCCCAGGACGAGCGGCCATTTCACCGTGTAGTCGCCGGATTTGGCGCGGGCGATGGCCAGCACGCCGTCCAGGGTGGGTGTGCTGCGGATATCGTTGCTCAGGTCGGCGAACTGGCCCATGGTCAGCTCGATGCGCATGCGGTCGTAGTGGGGCCGGACCCGCGCCAGCGCGGGCTCGTCCATCCCGCTCTCGCGCAGCATCTGCTCGGCCCAGATCAGGCATATGTCACCGAGCAGCGTGGCCGCGGATTCGCCGAAGCGGCGCGGGCAACCGGGCAGCCCGTTGCGCTGGTGCCGGTCGGCGAGCCGGCGGTGCGCGGTGGGCTCGCCCCGGCGCCGGGCGGACTCGTCCATCACGTCGTCCTGGAGCAACGCGAACGCGTGAAACAATTCCAGGGCCGCACTGGCCCGCAACGCCGTGTCGGCTTCGGTGGCGCCGCACAACCACCCCGCGTACATGAAGGCCGACCGCACGCACTTGCCGCCGCCGACGTATTGCCACAGCACATGCTGCACCGCCGGTCGCACGGCCGACTCGACGGATCTCCGCTGGACGAACTCGGCCAGCTCGGCCAGCACCCGAGCACGGACCGTCTGCTGCCACTCGGCTGTCATCTGCTCGGGCAGCCCGGCCGTACCGTGGGTCCCGGTGGGCTCTGCGCGCCGGGACCCCACGATCTGTGTGCTCATCACAGCTCCTCGACTCTATTGCATGGTGTGGGTCACATCCCATTCTAAACCATTTTCGATTCACAAACGATGCGTGGTCAGGGAATGTGCACAGACCGGACGATGTCGCCGAGCGCGTCCTCGATCGAGTCGACCCGGCGGACACCGGGAAATGCGTCGGTCCCCGGCCGGCCGGGCCCGGCCGAAAGCAGGCCGGTGTCCGGCATCCCGGCGGGATCGGGGCCGGTGCTGCCGTCCGGCGCAACCGGTTCCAGGTGCCCACCACGCCGAAATGCGCGACATGGGCGGGCAGATCGCCGGAGTTCCGCGGCATCGAGCCGGTCGGCGGCCGCCAGGCGGGTCCCACGTCACCGAACGTGGGTGCCGGCTCGGCCGCTGAGTGCGCGGCCTTCGCGGCGGCGACGGGGGTGACGCCCCCGCGGCGGACAGCTGGCTGTGCCTCCTCTCGGGTGCCTGTGATTCTTCACGCTACTCGCCTAATGATGCGAAATCGATTCATCTGGAATGGCCGGCCAGCGCACGATCCGATAGTCGGCAACCGGCCGGTCCCGCCCGGGAATCGCCTGTCGTGAGCCCGCCGAATTTCACTCGGTGGCGGCAGCGGGGATGCGATGATCTCGGTCGTCGGCCGGTTCGTCACAAGGGTGACTCCGTCCGTCACGGCGTCCGGGGACGGGGATCTCCGAGCGGCGAAAGGGCACCCGAGGCAACGCGCATCCGCTACCGAAAGGGTTCTCGTAACTGATCGACCGGCGTAGGGAATGAGAGCGTAGTGGGCGGAACAGATCGGTTGTTCGGCATTCTCCGGCCGAGCCTGCCGGTGGTCGACTTCGACGAATGGAGCAGGGGTACCCGGGCGGAGAAGCTCCGGCCGATGGCGCGGCACTGGGCCGAGGTCGGTTTCGGTACGCCGTTGCCGCTGCACCTGCTCTACGTTGTCAAAATCGGCCTCTACCTGCTCGGCGGGTGGTTGTTCGCGCTGACGACCGAAGGTATCGACGGGTTCACCGCGGTTGGTACCTGGTGGTCGGAGCCGATCGTCTTCCAGAAGGTCGTGCTGTTCACGATGCTGTTCGAAGTGATCGGGCTGGGCTGCGGGTTCGGGCCGCTGAACAACCGGTTCTTCCCGCCCATGGGTTCGATCCTGTACTGGTTGCATCCGGGCACCATCCGCCTGCCACCCTGGCCGGATCGGGTGCCGGGCACCCGGGGCACCCGCCGCACGCTGTTCGACGTGGTGTTGTACGCGGCGCTGCTGATCATGCTGCTGGTGGCGCTGGTGTCGAACGGAACCGGGCCGGACGCGGCGCTCGAAACGAGCGTGGGTGTCCTGCCGGTCTGGCAGATCGCGGCGGTACTCGGTGTGCTCGCCGTGCTGGGACTACGCGACAAGACCATCTTCCTGGCGGCGCGCGGTGAGGTGTACGCGGCGCTCGCGGTCACGTTCCTCTTCGGCGGTGCGGACCTGATCGTCGGCGCCAAGATCGTTTTCGTCATCATCTGGATCGGTGCGGCGGTCTCGAAGCTGAACAAGCATTTCCCGTTCGTGGTGTCGACGATGATGTCGAACAGTCCGGTGGTGCGGCCGCGGGCGCTCAAACGGCTGTTCTTCGAACGTTTTCCCGACGACCTGCGGCCGGGACGGTTGTCGCGATGGTTCGCCCACGGCGGTACCGCGGTCGAGATGGGCGCGCCGCTGGTGCTGTTCTTCGCGCACGGCGGCTGGCCCACGGCCGTCGCCGCCACCGCGCTGATCGGCTTCCATCTGGTGATCCTCACCGCGATACCGATGGGCGTACCCCTGGAGTGGAACGTCTTCATGATCTTCGGTGTGCTGACACTGTTCGTCGCACACGCCGATGTCGGCCTCGCCGCGGTCGGCAATCCGGTGCCGTTGGTACTGCTGCTGATCGTTCTCGCCGGAGTGGTCGCCCTGGGCAACCTGTTCCCGCGCAAGGTGTCGTTCCTCCCCGGGATGCGCTACTACGCGGGCAACTGGGATACCACGCTCTGGTGTATCCGGCCCTCGGCCGACGCGAAGATCCGAGCGGGTATCGTCGCCGTCGCGACCATGCCCGCCGCGCAGTTGCAGCGGTTCTACGGAAGCCCGGAGGCCGCGCAGATCCCGCTGTACCTCGGCTACGCCTTCCGGGCCTTCAACACCCACGGCAAGGCGCTGTTCACCCTCGCGCATCGCGCGATGGCCGATCACGACGAGGCCGACTATGTCCTGACCGACGGGGAGCGCATCTGCTCCACCGCGCTCGGCTGGAACTTCGGTGACGGTCACCTGCACAGCGAACAACTGATCGCCGCCCTGCAGCAGCGCTGCGGATTCGAGCCGGGGGAGGTCCGGGTGGTGCTGCTGGAGGCGCAACCGATCCATCGGCAGACCCAGCGCTACCGGCTCGTGGACGCCGCGACCGGACAATTCGAAAGCGGTTCGGTGCGGGTCGCCGATATGGTCGTACGTCAGCCGTGGGACGACGATGTGCCGGTGTATCCGGATCGCCGGCCCTGACGGGGTATGCGCCGGTTCCTGTCGGTCCCCGATGTCACGCCGAGCGGATGACGTCCGCTGTCCGCGCCGACTTCACGAGGACAACGCCGCGGGCCGGGTGGCGGGGTCCCCGGCTGCCAGATAGGCGCGGAGATGCCGGGCTGTCAGGGATTCGGCGGATTCCACGTTGCCGAGTTGGACGCGCGTTTGATCTCGGTGTCGAAGGGTGCCAGTGGTGTCGGCTTCGCTTTGGCTGCGTATTGGTAGGGCTCGGTGACCTGGTGGGCCTTCCGAGCCGAGCCGTCGCTGCAGCGGTACCTGACCGACAAGCTGCATGGGTTCCTTGCGCTGCTTTCATAGTTCCCCGCACGCCTCCGTCGTCACCGCATCCCGGCCGGACGATCTTCCGCGGGCATGCGCCCGCCCCCCGGACACCGCATGTCTAGACTGACCTGCGAATTGCAGGACGGAATGATCGGGCCACGACCCGGGCCGCGCGGCAGCGCATCATGGTGGCAATGTCGCGGGGGTGGTTCGGCGGTGTCACCTATGGCGCCCGGCATGCGGAAGTGGGGTACTGATGTCGACGGAATCCGAATCCGAAGGAGTACTTGTGCCTGCTGTACTGGGGCGAGCCCATGACCGCGCCGAGGAGTTGGCCGCGATTGCCGAGCGTGCGGGTCTCCAGGTGGCGGTGGCGGAATCGCTGACCTCCGGCCAGCTCGCGGCGGCGCTGGGCGCGGCGAGCAATTCGGGGGAGTGGTTCCGCGGCGCGGTGGTGGCCTACAGCCGGGAGGTGAAGCACCGGGTGCTCGGCGTGCCGGAGGGGCCGGTGGTCTCCGAGCCGTCGGCCCGGGCGATGGCCGAAGGGGTGCGGACGCTGTTCGACGCGACACTCTCCGTGGGAGTGACCGGTGCGGGCGGCCCCGACCCGCAGGATGGGCAGGAGCCGGGTTCGGTGTGGTTCGCCGTCGCGGTCGAGGGCCGGGTTACCTCGATGTTCCGCTTGTTCGAGGGCGAACCCGCCGAAATTTTGGACCAGGTGGTCGCTCACGCGGTCGAGCTGCTGCTCGACGCGGCGAAGGAACTGCGGACCTGATTCGTCGCTGCGCGAGAGCGCGGGGCTGCTCACCGGAAAATGTTGGGTAGGGTCACGATCGTGCCGACAGTCGAGACCGGGACGGCCGCGGGTCAACCGCCCATCACGAACACCAGCCCGTGCCCGGTTTCGGCCGGTGCGCTCACTTGGCGCACCTCGGTCCGGTCCAGCCGGTAGCCCAGGCGGCGGGGTACTGCGGCGCTGCGCTCGTTGGCGGCGTCGCAGCGGATCTGTACTTGCTCGATACCGGGCAGCCGCAGTGCGGCATCGGTGAGCGCGGCGACCGCGCGGGTGATGATTCCCCGGCCGGTATACGCGATATGACACCAGTAGCCGATCTCCAGGGCGGCGGGTCCCACTCGATCGTGTAGGCCTACCGCGCCGAGCAGAGTGCCGTCGGAATCGAAGATGCCGTAGCTGAAATTCCCGTCGGCCGGCGGCCATCCGGTGGCGGCGATGTCGTTGAAGACTCGCTGTTCCTCCTGGGTGCGCGGCGTGGGCAGCCACGGCATCCAGGGATGGAGATGGTCGAACGAGGCGTTGATCGCCTCGCACTGGGCTGTCAGATCTCCGGTTTCCCAGCGCCGTACCACGAGGTCACCGAGGTCGATCCGCTGCGGTGGAACGATTCCGGGAGCCAGTGCGGGCAGGTGGGCGGTACTCACCCGGCAATCATCTCGACACCGGTGTGTAGCGGGCAACCGGTTTGCGCGGGCGCGGGTGCGGTCGTGGCCGTGTCCGGCGACGCGATCCGCAACACCGGAAAGTGGACCATCCGCGTCCGCCGCGTGTCCGGTCGATACAGTCGAAACGGTGCGCACCGATCGGAAACTCGTCGTCCTCGTGGCCGCCCTGGGTCTGGCGCTGGCCGGTTGCTCCTCCGCGCCGCCCGAGCCGGACACCGTCGCCGAACGCTTCACCGAGGCGCTGAACAGCGACGATCTCGGTGCGGCCGCGGCACTGACCGATGATCCGGCGCAGGCCGGTGAAACGCTCGGCTCCCTCTACGACGGATTGGGCAAGGAGGCGACCTTCGCGGTCGCCGGGGTGCACGAGGACACCTTCACCCTCGAAGCGACCTGGAAACTGGGGACCGAAGGCGGCAAGGAATGGAAGTACACGACCACCGGGACCGCCGGTGAGACCGACGACGGCTGGAAAGTGCACTGGAACCCGGCCACCGTCGCGCCGGGGCTCGATACCGGGCCGCTGAGCTACGCACCGGTGTACCCGCAGCCCGCCCGGGTCCTGGACGCCGCCGGCGGTGAGCTGATGACCGAGCAGGTGGTGACGCTCGTCCAGTTGGCGCCGGGCGCCGATACCGCCGCCGCGGCGGGCCTGCTCGCTCCCCTCGCCGCCGGGATCACGTCGGCCTCCCTGGATGCCGAACTGGCTGCCGCGCAGGGCAAACCGGTGACGGCGATCAGTCTCCGCGAGGCCGATATCGCACCGGTCCGGGACGCGTTGACCGCCGTGCGCGGGGTGACTCTCGCCCCGCAGACGCGGCTGCTGACCACCGACAAGGCGATATCGGCCCCGACCCTGTCGGGGCTGAACGAACTTTGGCAGCAGCAGGCCGACGACGCCGCCGGTTGGGCGGTGCGCGCGCAGACCGCGGACGGCACGGTGCGTATCGCCGGCGCGGACCCGCAACCCACTAGCGATATCCGGTCCACCATCGAGATCGGGCTGCAACGGGCCGCGGAAACCGCGCTGGACCCGATCGGCACCCCCGCGGCGATCGTCGCGGTACGACCCTCGACCGGCGAGATCCTGGCGGTCGGGCAGAACGCCGCCGCCGACGGCGCGGGAGCGATAGCGCTCACCGGCCTGTATCCGCCGGGCTCGACCTTCAAGACGGTCACCGCCGCTGCGGTGCTGGACGCGGGACGCGCCACCCCCGACACTGTGCTGCCCTGTCCCGGCGTCGCGGATATCGAGGGTCGCCGGATACCCAACGACGACAGTTTCGACCTGGGACAGGTCGCGCTGCACACCGCGTTCGCCCACTCCTGCAACACCACCATGGCCGGGCTCGCCGTCACGCTGCCTCCGGACGCGCTGCGGACCGCCGCCGAGCGGCTCGGACTCGGGGTGGACTACGTGACGCCCGGGCTGACCACGGTGACCGGCAGCGTTCCGGTCGCCCAGAGTCCCGCGGAGCGGGTGGAGGCCAGTATCGGCCAGGGCCAGGTGACGGCCTCACCGTTCGGTATGGCGCTGGTCGCCGCGTCCGTCGCACACGGGACCACGCCCGCTCCGGTACTGGTGACCGGTTCGCCGGGCGTACCCGACCGGACCCCGCAGTCGCTGCCCGCCGCGGTCGCCGGCGATCTGAAAACCATGATGCGGGAGACCGTCACGGCGGGCACCGCCACTCAGCTGGCGGATATCCCGGGTCTGCTCGGTAAGACCGGCACCGCGGAATACGGTGACAACAGCAGCGCGCATGGCTGGTTCATCGGAATCCAGGACGATCTGGCCTTCGCGGTGTTCGTCGCCGACGCGGGTAGTTCCGGTCCCGCTGTCGAGGCGGCGGGCCGGATGCTGCGGGTACCGCGCTGATCACGGGGTGCGTCCGGCTTATCCGATGATCAGCGGGTGCTCGCCTTACGGAGCCGCCGGACGCCCTCGTCCAAGGTCTCGGGACGCTTACAGAAGGTGAAGCGGACGAGATGCCGCCAGGCGGCCGGATCATCGGTGAAAACACTGACCGGCACCGCGGCCACCCCGAGCCGTGCGGGCAGTTCCCGGCAGAACCGGATCCCGTCGTCCTCGCCTGTGGGGCGGATATCGGCGCAAACGAAGTAGCTGCCCGCGCTCGGATGCACCCGGAAACCCGTCTCGGCCAGCGCCGCGGATAGGCGCAGCCGCTGCTCGGAGAGTCTGGTGCGCAGCCGGGCCACCCACTCGAGTTCATGGGTGAGCGCGTGTGCGACGGCGGGCTGGAACGGTCCACCGCCCACGAAGGTGAGGAATTGTTTGGCGGCGAGTACCGCGTCGATCAAGGGGGCCGCCCCGCAGATCCAGCCGATCTTCCAGCCGGTGACGCTGAACGTTTTCGCCGCACTCGACACCACGAGTGTCCGGTCGGCCATCCCGGGGAAGGTGGCGATGCTGAGATGTTCGGCGTCGTCGTATACCAGGTGCTCGTACACCTCGTCGGTCAGCACCAGCAGGTCGTGTGCGCAGGCGATCTCGGCGAGGGCGGCCAGATCGGCGCGGTCGAGGACCGTGCCGGTGGGATTGTGCGGCGAGTTCAGGATCAGCATGCGGGTCGCCGGGGTGATCGCGGCGCGCAGACTGTCGTGGTCGAGGACGAAACGGTCCCCGTCGGGGACCAGCCGGGCGGTGCGCCGGTGCGCTCCGGCCAGGGCCACCGCCGCGGGATAGGAGTCGTAGTAGGGCTCGATCAAGACCACTTCGGCGTCGGGTTCGACCAGGCCGAGGACTGCGGCGCTGATCGCCTCGGTGGCGCCGACCGTCACCAGTACCTCGGTGTCCGGGTCGTAGTTCGTCCCGTAGCGGCGGGCCCGGTCCGTGGCGATCGCGCGGCGCAGCACCGGCATACCGCGGCCGGGCGGATATTGGTTGAGGCCGTCGGCGATCGCGTCGCGGGCGGCCTCGAGCATGCCCGCGGGCCCGTCGCTGTCCGGGAAGCCCTGCCCCAGGTTGATCGCCTCGTGCCGGACCGCGAGTTCGGTCATCTCGGCGAAGATCGTGGCGGCGAAGGGCCGCAGCCGGTCGACGGTGGGGGCTCGGTCACGCATGGCACGAGCCTAGATGGCCCGGCCGGCCGTGGCGGGCCCCGCTCACATCCCGCCGCGGGGCCGGTCTCGCACCGATCCGCCGAGTTCGGCGAGCGGGCTGCGCTCGAACTCGGCGAGCAGTTCGGCGGGGTCGTCGTAGACCGCGACCGCGCCCGCATCGTGCAGTTCCGCGCCGCTGATCCCGCCGGACCGGAAGCCGATGAAGTCCACTCCCGCCCGCCGGGCCGCTTCGGCGTCCCATACCGTGTCACCGACCAAGATCGCCGACCCGGCCCCGGTACCGGCCCGGTCGAGTGCGATGCGCACGATATCGGGGCGCGGTTTCGCGGTGCCGACGTCCTCGCTGGAGGTCTGCGCCGACACCACCTCCGCCGCGCCGAGCACTTCGCGCAGTAGCGAGAGTTCGTCCTCCGGCGCGGAGGTCGCCAGCACCACGGTGAGCCCGGCCGCCGCGACCCGCTCGAGGAGTTCGCGCGCCCCGCCGACCGGGCGCATGAGCGCCCCGGAATCCAGGTAGTAGCGCAGATGTAGGTCCTTCGCCCGGTCGCGGGTGTCGTCGTCGGCGCGCGGGAGCAGGGTGCTCACCAGCAGCGAGCCGTCCATTCCGATACTCCGGTGCACCCGCCAGGCGTCCACCTCGGCGCCGACTTCCCGGAACGCCCGGGTCCAGGCGTAGACGTGCAGATAGTTCGAATCGACCAGGGTTCCGTCGATATCGAAAAGCACCGCGCCGGCGGAATCTGTTTCGGGCACGGGCGCTCAGCTCCTGGCGTCGCGAGGGACACCGGTGGACCACAGCGCCCACAGGACCAGGACCGGCTGGAACAGCAGTCGTACGAAGCGTTTCCCGTCGGTGTCGAGCCGGAAGGCCGATCGGTGCTCCCGCCACTGGGCGATATTGCCGGGGAACACCGCGACGAAGAACAGCGCGGCGATCCGCCCCATCCGGACCCGATCCCGGGTCATCGCCGCCAATCCCGCGCCGAGCATGATCTCCACACCGCCGGAGGCCATCACGACACCGTCCTTGTCCAGCGGCACCCAATCGGGCACCTGGGCCTGGAACTCCCGCCGGGCCCAGAACAGATGACTCAGACCCGCGAACACCAGCGCCGCCGACAAGAGATAGCGGGCGGTCGTACGAGCCGGTGTGGTGGGCGCACTCTCCGATTCGTGACTGGCCATGCACCGCAGCCTACCCGCGGGAGCGGTGGCGGTGGCGCTGTGCACGACCGTGTCCCGGCGCCCGGCGGCTCTCCTGCTCCGCCTCGGGCGATCGGTCGCCGGGCGCGAAATATGTTGTGAACGTGCGAATCCGGACGTTTCGGTCGCCCGCAGGACCCCGTCGGGACCGTGTAAGAATCGTCGCGATGCTCACCTATGTTCAAGCCACGGTGATCGGTGTGGTGCAGGGTGTCACCGAACTGTTCCCGGTGTCGAGCCTGGGCCATTCGGTGCTGTTCGCCGCCTGGCTCGGGGGCGATTGGCGGACCCTGATCGGCGCGGACGAATCCGAAGCGGAAACGCCGTACCTGGCCTTCGTGGTCGCGTTGCACGTGGCGACCGCGGTCGCGTTGCTCTGCCACTACCGGCGGGACTGGTACGCGATCGTCGCCGGTTTCCTCACCACGCTGCGGACGCGGCGAGCCGCCACGGTGGCGCAGCGGCTGGCGTGGCTGATCGTGATCGCTTCCGTTCCGGTGGCGATCCTGGGCCCGCTGCTGGTGCACCCGTTGCACGCCTTGTTCGCCGCGCCGGTCTGCGCCGGTTTCTTCCTGACCCTCAACGGCATCGTGCTGTTGCTCGGCGAGGGGCTGCGGCGGCGTAACGAGCCCACGCTGGCGGAGTACGGCCGGCGTTTCGCGCTACAGGGGTCGGGACGGCGGCCACCGGCCGGTCAGGAGAACGCGCGCCGTCATGCCGACCGGCGGCTCGCCGCACTCGATATGCGTGATGCCCTCGGTATCGGTGTCGCGCAACTCGGTGCCCTGCTGACCGGTTTCAGCCGGGCGGGCCTGACCATGGTGGGCGGGTTGTGGCGCGGTCTCGAACACGCGCACGCCGCCAAATTCGCATTCCTGCTCGCTACCCCGGCGATCCTGGGCGCGGGCCTGGTGGAGCTTCCCGAACTGCTGGGACCGGAAGCCGAGGGTATCCACAGGCCGATCCTGGTGGGCGCGCTGGTGTCGGGCGCTTCGTCCTGGTTCGCCGTCCGGTTCCTGGAGCGATACTTCCAGACCCGCACCCTGCTGCCCTTCGCGGTGTACTCGCTGATCGCCGGTATCGCTTCGGTCATCAGGTTCTGCTGACCGCGCGCCCACCGCGATCCGATCGGTACTTCCGGACACGGTTGTCACCGGCGCACCCGGCGTACGCTCGCAGCAGCCGGGGCTGCTCTCGACCATCGGGTTTCCGTCGACCGCCGCCCGGGTCCGCGTCCCGGTGGGGCGTGGGCCCGCTGTGATCGGTCACGTACGGAATCGGCGTGCCACAGTGAGATCGGGACACGTCCGGTAACCCTCCCGCTCCGGTAGAAATTCATGCTACTTTTCGTCACACATATTCCAGTCAGGGTGTGGAGGTTCGGTGCCGGACGGTACGTACGAGTTGTTCGGGTGGTCGGCGGCGCCCGCCGGCGAAGGCGGTGGCGCGGCGCTGGACCAGGTCGCGATCATGACCGGGGCGGCCGGGGTGATCGCACTGGGGCTGCTCTGGGTCGGATACCTCCACCGGAACCGCCGCATCACCTGGCTCCAGCGGCTCGCCGATCGCCTGGGTCGGCTGTTCAACCGGCCCGGCTGGGTGGCGCTGCCGCTGGCTATGTTCCTCGCGACCATCCTGACCGCGCTGCTGGGTTTCATCTGGGATGTGAGCCTGCACATCGGCAACGGCCGCGACGAGGGTCCGCTGGCCAATCCGGCGCACTATTTCATCCTCGCGGGGCTGTTCTTCCTCTTCACGGCCGGGATGGCGGCCATCGTGCTGCCTCTGGACCAGAAACCCGGCCCGGCGGCGGTGCGGATCACCCGGACCTGGTACGCGCCCGTCGGAGGAATCCTGCTGGCCGGGGCCGGCCTCTACGCCCTGATCGGATTCCCGCTCGACGATGTATGGCACCGCATCTTCGGACAGGACGTCACCCTGTGGGGGCCGACGCATCTGATGCTTATCGGTGGCGCCGGGTTCTCGCTGATCGGTGTGCTGCTACTCGAGTACGAGGGCAGGCACAACCGGCCCGAACCGCGCGAGCGGGAGACGCGCCGGATGTGGCTGCTGCGTGCCTTCGCGTTCGGGGGCCTGCTCATCGGACTGTCGGTGTTCCAGGTCGAATACGACTTCGGTGTGGAACAGTTCCGGCTGGTGCTGCAGCCGATGCTGATCGTCGCGGCGGCGACGATCGCCCTGGTCGCCGCGCGGCCGGTCCTCGGTCCGGGCGGCACGCTGGTCGTGGTCGGCTTCGCCGCGGTGGTGCGGGCCGTTGTCGCCGTCCTGGTGGGCGGCCCGATCATCGATGCGCCGCGTAACGTGTTCCCGCTGTATCTCGGCGTGGCGGTCGTGGTGGAACTGCTGGCCCTGCTGCCGTTGGTCCGGCGCCGGATCGTCTGGGGCGCGGTCTGCGGGCTGGTGGCGGCCACCCTCGGACTCTGGCTCGAGTCGCTGTGGGTCGGGGCGATGTTCGTGAATCCGTGGCCGGCGGCGATGTGGCCCGAACTGCTGGCCATGGCGGTGCCCACCGGGATCGCGGGCGGTGTCGTCGGGGCCATGCTTGCCATCGTGCTGCTGGGGGAGCCGCTGCCGCGGCCCGCGGTGCGCCGGACACTCGTGGTGGCGGCGGTGGCGGTGGTGGCCGCGGCCACCACCAACGGCCTGATGATCGAGGTGCCGGCGGGGGCCCGGGCGGCGGTGGAACTGCGGGATGCCCCCGAACAGGGCGGACGGATGGTGTACGCCGATCTCCGGATCACGCCGGCGGATCTGGTCGGCACCGATCCCGAATGGGTCGAGATCCTGTCCTGGCAGGGCGGTGTGGGCAGCGACAGCCCCGGCCGGGGTCTGGTGGTCGACCAGCTCCGGCGCGAGAGTCCAGGACACTACGTCTCGACGAAACCGGTACCGGTGCACGGTTCGTGGAAAACGCTGCTGCGGATCCAGGACGGCCGGACGCTGACCGCGCTGCCGATCTTCATGGCCGCGGACCCCGGTATCGGCGCCGCGGAGATCCCGGCGCTCGACTCGTTCAGCCGGCCCTTCGTCTCCGAGATCACGGTGCTGCAGCGGGAGCGTTCGTTCGACCATCCGGCGTGGTTGTTCGCGGTGGCCTCGCTGGTCGTGCTGGGGTGCAGCCTGGCCCTGGTCGCCGCGCTGTCCTGGGGCGCGGCCCGGATCAACGACCGCTACCTGCGTGAGTCACCCACCGGACAGAAGGAACGGGTGCCCGCGCAATGACCGATCGATACGACGGCGTGGATGTCCTCGCCGACCATTCGATCCTGCTCGCGGTACCCGCCTTTCTTCCCGCGTTCCTCATCGCCGCGGTCGTCATCGTCGTTGCCGTGCGCGACCGCAGGCGCGGGGACGACGAGGAAGACCCGCCCTCCGATCCCGATCCCGACAAGGAGGACTGATGCCGTCCGTCTCCCGCCTGTGCGTCGCGGTGCTGGCCGCCGGGCTGCTCACCGCCGGCTGCGCGAGCAGCGAACCGGAACAACCCACCGCGAGCAGTACGAGCGCGGCGCCGAGCGCCGCGGCCGTGGTCGTCCCGGTGCGTATCGCCGGCGGCACGGTGTCCCCGGCCGACGCCAGGCTCGAGGCCCGGGTGGGCCAGCAGATCGAGATCGTCGTCGACAGTGACGCCGCCGACGAACTTCATGTCCACGCCGAGCCCGATCACACCTTCGCCATCACACCCGGAACGGGCGAGCGTTTCCGGTTCACCGTCGAGATCCCGGGGCGGGTGGAGATCGAACTGCACCACGCCGGTCGTACGGTGGCCACCCTGCTCGTGCGCGAATGACGCTGTTCGCCCACGGCCTGGGCGGTGCCGCGGATCTGCCGATTCCGCTGACCTATGCGCTGATCGGCGCGGCCTGGGCCCTCACCTTCTCGTTCGCGGTGATCGCCTTCGCCTGGCGGGAACCGCGGCTGGACCCGGATTCGCCCGGTATCGGTGTGCCGGAGGTCGTGCGGTCGATGGTGGACGCGCCGGTGGTGCGCGCGGGGATCGCGGCGGTGAGCGTGGGGGCGTTCGGCACGGTGCTGACGATCGGGGTGTTCGGCCCCGCCGATCCGGCCCGTAATCCGGTCCCGGGTGTCCTCTACATCTTCCTGTGGGTCGGGGTGGCCGTCGCCTCGCTCGTGGCCGGGCCGGTGTGGAAGGTGCTGTCCCCGGCGCGGGCGGTGTATCGCGGGTACTGCGCCCTCACGCGCCGTCGGCCCGAGACCGGCCTGCTGCGATACCCCGAAGCGTGGGGGAGGTGGCCGGCGGCGCTGGGGTTGTTCACCTTCGTCTGGCTGGAACTCGCCGCACCGAATCCGGGCTCGGTGACCGCCGTGACCCTGTGGCTCACCGGGTATCTGGTCGTCACCGTGGCCGGGCTGGTCGTGTTCGGCACCGCATGGGCCGAGCGGGCGGACCCGTTCGAGGTCTACAGCAGTCTGCTCGGGCGGTTGAGTCCGATCGGCCGGGGCGCGGCGCGCGCCCTCGTCCTTCGTACGCCGTTGGCGAATCTTGCGGGGACGCCGGTGGGGGCGGGTTCGCTGGCGGTGGCGGCGACCCTGCTGGGTTCCACGGCATTCGACAGTTTCTCGTTGTTCCCGTGGTGGCGAGCCCTGGTATCCGACGCCGGGCTCGCACCCACGCTGGTGTCCACCCTGGGGTTGCTGGTGTTCATCGGCGTGGTCGGGGTGAGTTTCCGGTTCGCCGCGGCGGCCACCGGAGGACTCTCCCGCGCCGACCGCCGGATGCTGCCGCGAAAACTCGCCTATACGCTGACACCGATCATCGCCGGGTACGTGATCGCCCACTACCTGAGCTTCCTGGTCGAAAAGGGCCAGGCGACGGTGATTCTGTTCGCGGACCCTTTCGGAGCCGGCTGGAACCTGTTCGGATTGGCCGATCGCGAGGTCGCGTACGTGCTGTCCGCGCAACCGGCGGTACTGGGCACACTCAAGGTGCTCGCGGTGGTGACGGGGCATATTCTCGGTGTCGCCGCCGCGCACGATCGCTGCCTGCAGTTGCTGCCGCGGGCGCATCGCCTCACCGGGCAGCTCGCGCTCATGCTGCTCATGGTCGGGTTCACCTTCACCGGACTCTTTCTTCTCTTCGATGCCTAGATGTCCAGCGGCGGTTCCGAGAAATCCTCGCGCCTAGCGATGACTTCCGGGGCGGTGCGCCGTCGTATCGGTTGAACGCGCTACCGACCCGGCGCGACCGACCCGAAGGACCGGAAATGACCACTACCAGCCCCGCCACCGCCCTTTCCGCCGA
>NZ_JBFAHF010000017.1:0-162330 GCF_040654015.1 Nocardia sp. NPDC050799 | reverse complement strand
ATACTCAACACGCTCGCGCTGTTTTATGGTGAGCGGATAACTGGGAATTAAACGGAACGGTCACTGTTCCGCCCACAAAAATTCTGACACTCTCCTCCTGATATCGACTGTTCCGTAGGGCGGTTACTACCGGAACCCCACCTCAGACGAGTTGTCCATAATTCGATGTTTTGTTGGACAGTGAAGTCGACATTATCGCTGCTCAACGATGCTTCATAGGCCATCGCGTCCATAATGACCCGTTTTGTGAACGCGTGCGCGGCCGGTCCTTGCCGCCTCTTTCTGCCGGCCGTGTTGCCGGGCCGGTCAGCACGACGAAGGTGTCGAACACAGGGGAGAGGGCTGCTTCGCGCCAGTCGAAGCACGGCACCCAGGGTGTCAGCGGCTATGATCGCAGGCGCAAGGTCTGCTCAGGAGCGAATGTCAAGAGGTTCAACGCCAGATGAAAACTCATCTCCCGGCTCGCTCCCACTAGGTGCTCTTTCGAGATGTCCTCCGCCAAGCTCGTCGCCCACCGCGCCCTCGCGCGTCTGCGCGGCGCCCTCAGCCAGTTCTCGCGCGCAACGCACAGGGAGTACCGAGACACGGCCGCAAAAGTAGGGCTGCGCACGCGGACAGCCGAGGATGGCGATTTCGCGTTGGCCGAACGGATCCGGCGAGACTTCGGCGACAGCGGAGCCGCAGCAACAGCACCGACAGTCGATCGGCCGCTGATGCTCAAAGGCGTCGACGTTCTGCAACAGATCGCAGCACGCTACGGCGATTCGATCGTTTTCCACGGTTCACCGTTACTTTTGACAAGGATCGAACCGCGCCAGCCCAGCTGGAAACGTGGCCTGTACCCAGACGGCGACCCAGCGGTCTGTGCCGACAAAACCTTCGACATCCCGCTGTTCATGAGCATGTTCAAGCACCACGAGATCGCATACGAGCCTCGAACCGAGGGCGGCATGGTCTACCGGGTCAAAGGACTCGATACCGGCGAAGTGGACCTGGATGCCACTGTGGGCTATGTCCACATCCTGCGACGATCCGATTTTTCCGAGGTCGAGCTCCCGCTGCCCCAGGGGTACCCGGGTCCTCTGACAACGCGCCCGCCTGAACTAAGGGCATTCGCGCCACTTCAGCCACTTGCCGTCGTCGAAGTCCGAGCGACCGACTTCCCGTTCCCGCTGCTGCCGAAATAGCGGCGTACCGAGCAGCGTCCGTTCTGACTGGCGCGTATGGGTCAGACCGAACCGCTGCGCCCGGCAGCGCTCACGTTCAAATGTCGTAAAAGGATGTATTGTTGGACACTTCGCGCCGAATAATCGCTGTTCAACGATATTCAGAGCCCTGTGGGTGTCCAGAAAAGCTTTTTGATGAACAGGAGTCAGTCGCTCGGGCCCGAGCGTTTGCGGGGGTGAAACGCCCGAGCCGAGCTCATGCGCCTCGCGACAGGGGCTTCGGCGGCCCGCCGAGGGTTTCGCGGACCACGCCGCACAAGAGGAAGGAGCCGTCCAGATATACTGGGTGAGTGCCGTCTTCGCTTTCTGGGATGTTCTGCACGACGGTGGAGAGATTGACGCAGGTCACGAGGGATGAGGTCACCGGCGTCAGCGGACACGTCGTCAGTGTTGCCGGGGAAGCGAAGGGAGCGGCGGGTTCCCTGGCACAGGCCGGCGCGCAGGGGGAGAAGACGGTCAGCCAGACGACCGATACCGTGTTGTACGGCAGGCTCGGGCAGGACTATGACCGATGGGCCTCATTTTCCCCTGACGACGTGTGGGTGGAGCCGTTGGAGCGGGCAGACGGAAGTCGCCTCGGATATGAGATGCCCGCCGCGCAGGGAGATGTCGATACCTCCAGGTTTACCAGCCCCAACCTGGACATGTCCGGCGTTGTGGAGATGCTCGAGCACCCGGCCGATATGGCGGAGTCGTGGATGCGCGGCCCGTTCACCCCGCCGTGGTCCGGGGAACCGAAGATTCTTCGTTCACACGGCGTCTTCGATGGCCGAGGCATATTGCTGAACGCCGACCTCGGCGCTGGGGCCGAGCGATCGGTGCTCATCGTCGATGGTTCGACAGCCGCGAAGGTCGCTGAGTCACGCGGTCTGCTCGGCGCAGGAGCAGGCGGGTCGGAGTTGTACCTCGACTCGTGCGACACGGGCGTCGTCGGCGGTGCTGCCGAGTCGTTCGCGTCCACCTTGGGCAAGTCAGGGTCTTTCTCGGGGACGGTGATTGCTCCGACAGACAAAAGTGCCACGGTAGGGCTCCCGGGCGAAACGGTGCCGCGTCCCGCAGTTGTGGCGAACTATGACCAGGACGGTGAAATGCTCCCGCTGTTCCGAACCTTCGACGTCCAGAATCAAGCTGCGGCCGAGTAATGGCCGGGCGTGGTGGGTTGATAACTATCGCTTCGCACTGTCGGGGACTGAAGTACGGAACCCGCACACCTCAGAGAGATGTTCATTAAATGATCGTTTCTTGAACAACTCGGCCGAAACGGTCTCCGGCGCGGGAACGCTGAGGTCGATCGAAATCGGCGACTGTTCAAAAAACATGTCGCAAAGTCAGATTGTTCAATAACATCGGGTAACCCTTTGTTGTACTGTTTCCGGGTGACGAAGACCGGTGCGCTCGAACCACTCTCCCTCGACGGCGATGCCCTGGACCCGGTCGGTGGGGGAGGAGCACTGATCGGGTACGCCCGCGTCTCCACCCGAGACCAGAACCTGGACCGGCAGACCCGCGCCTTGAAGGCGGCCGGGTGCAAGAAGGTGTTCGCCGACAAGAAGTCCGGCAAAGACGTCGAGCGCGAACAGCTGTCGGCGTGCCTGGACTACATGCGCGCCGGCGACACCCTCGTGGTCGCCTCCCTGGACCGGCTCGGCCGCAGCCTGCAGGACCTGATCTCGATCGTGGCCGACCTACGCCGCCGCGGGATCGGCTTCCGGTCCCTGCACGAAGCACTCGACACCACCACCCCCGGCGGGCGCCTGGTGTTCCATGTCTTCGCCGCGCTGGCCGAATTCATCCGCGAGCTCATCGTCGACGGCACCCACGAAGGCCTCGCCGCTGCCCGGGCCCGCGGGCAGCGCCTCGGCCGGCCACCGGCGATGAGCGAGGAACAGGTCCGGCAGGCCCGCGCGCTGCTGACCCGGCCGGATGAGTCGGTATCCTCGATCGCGCGGCTGCTGGGGGTATCGCGGACCACGCTGTACAAGTACGTTCCTGAACTAACGGCAAGTTGAGCACCGCCGCTGCTGCGACGGACGGGAACGCCCGGATCCAATAGATCGAGGCATCAGTGCCGCCTCTCCTGTGTCAAAGGTCGAACGCCCGGCGTACCAACTCCGCCAGGCGAATTCCTCGTTTTTGCTCTATTTCATCCAAACGTCCTGGGTAACGGTGTTCTATCACCTCCTGCACCCACTGGTTTACTGCTGCTTTTTTGGGGCGGCTCAGGTTCTCTCGCGCCGGCGCCTGCAGGCCCGCTCGGCGCCGGTACGCGCGCTGCCGGTGAGCTCGGCTGCAGTACCTCCGTGGCCGCCCCCGTCGTGCCACCGTGAACGCGGCTCCGCATTCCAGACAGGCACCTCCGCGTTCATGCACCGGCAGGCCGGTCAGCAACTCGTAGAACTCCGGCGTCTGCAGCACCTGCCGTATAACATCTTCGCCCCTTTGCTGCCCCGCGACAGGCACACCAGCCTCCGATGCCAGAAGGTCAAGGACCGCCTCGGCGTAACTGCGCACATCCCCAGATAGGTCGACTATGTGTTGCTCTCTCCCGCTCCGCGTGATCCGATTCGTCACGTGAGCGCCGAGGCCGTCTCGTCGCCGTGGCCGGCGCTTGCCCTTACGGCTACTCATCGCCGGCCCCCTTCCGACTACGACGCCGACGTGTGCGAGGGGCTGGCGGCGTCCAACGCCCGCGGAAGCTCATCACAGCGACAACTGCGGCGGTGACCGCATGGACGAGATCCGGTAGGTCATCCGGAGCGACACGGCGGGCCGCGATCACCACCACGACAACAAACCCACCCACCATCAGCAGCACCGGCAGCTTGAGCCAGAAAAGCACCCAGTCCGTGGCCACAGCAGCCACGACATCGACCATCACAGAATCCTCCCAAACGACGAAAGGCCCCCAGCGAGTCGCTGAGGGCCTGCAGAGACGAAAAAAGCTCCAGCCGAACGACTGGAGCTACATGTGGACACACCTATTGCGCCACCACGGAAAGCCTACGAAGAAAACAACTTTCCGTCAAACACCACATCTTCGCTGGTCGCAGCACTGCTCAGACGGTGCTACCTTGCTCCCCGCCGCACCGAATTTCGTAACATTCCGCCCGTATTATCGTTGACTAACGAGGTGCTTTACCTGGTCAGAGTCGGTTTTTCGTACGGACCCGCCAGAAACGCATGCCCTCATGCGAGCTTTGGATAAGCGGCGGCTCGTCGAACCGACAAACCGCCGCATCTGCCCCTCCAGGGAGAGGCCATACATCACCACGGCGGCAAGGTGGCGTCTGCCCAGGTACCGAGGTGGCGAAACCGCCAGTGAGGGTCACTTATCGGCGGCCAGCAGCGAGGCCACGCCGGACGCGAGACCTGTCTAGCTGGGGCCTACCCCTAATAGACACACTCACCGCGCCCGCTCCCGCACCACGGCAAGATTGGAGCGGGCCACACCAGTGGTCGGGTGGCCGGGGCCCAGGATCCGCTCGGCGTCGGTGAGGTTGCGCTCGTAGAGCGGGATCGCCTCCCCGACCCGACCCGCCGCCCGGTAGGCGCCGGCGAGGTTGTTGCGGGAGGTCAGGGTGTTGGGGTGCTCCTCACCCAGGATCCGCTCGCAGTCGGTGAGAGTGCGCTCGTAGAGCGGGATCGCCTCCCCGACCCGGTTCGCCGTCCGGTGGGCGAGGGCGAGGTTGTTGCGGGAGGTCAGGGTGTTGGGGTGCTCCTCACCCAGGATCCGCTCACGATCGGCGAGGGTACGCTCCAGCAGCGGGATCGCCTCCCCGACCCGGCCCGCCGACTGGTGGGCGAGGGCGAGGTTGTTGCGGGAGGCCAGGGTGTCGGGGTGCTCGTCGCCGAGGACTCGCTCGCAGTCGGTGCGGGCGTGGTGGAGGTAGTCCAGGGCGCTGGCGTGCAGGCCCTGATCGTTCAGGAATATCCCGGTGTTGTTGCAGATTGTCGCGATCGTGGCTGTGGTGGACTCGCTGCCGCTGGTGGGGGTGTAGCTGGTGAGAGCGTCGATGTGGGGCAGCAAGTTTCGCCAGGCGGGCCAGGTGGCCGGGTTCTGTATGTCGGGCAGACCGGCGTGCAGGGTTGCGGCGGCGCGGGCGCGGGCCTGTTGGATCGCTTCTGGGTCGCGGTGCGGATCGTCGGCGTCGGGTGTGCGGGCTACGGCTTGGACGAGCCGGTGGATCGAAAGCCCGGCACCACCGGGGTCGGGGGTGATCATGTTGTAGGCCGCCAGTACCCCGAGCGCGGCGTCCACGGTGATCTGGTCGGCCGGGTCCCAGCAGAGGGTGAGAGGGATGTTGTCGGGTGCGTACCAGGCCAGGGTGCGCAGCAGTTCCCCCGCCGCGGGCTCAAGCTCCGCGATGCGGTCCAGGGTGACCCGCCAGACCCGGGCGATTGTGCGCTGCGGGTCGGTACCTGCTGCGGCCCGGTCGAAGGTGGGGGCGGGGTGGTCGGTGAGCAGGCGTAGGTAGGCGCGTGGGGTAGTGAACCGCTGATGCGCCAGGTACGCCCCGGCCTGCTCGACCGCCAGCGGCAGATACCCCAGCGCCTCGCACAACTCCGCGACCCCGTCCAGATCCCGCGGTCCGCCCGCGGTGATCAACCCGGTCAGCAGCCGCTGCGCCTCGTCGGCGGCCAGAACATCCAGTGAAACGATCACCGCGCCGGCCTGCCACGGCACCGACAACCGGCCGGTGATCAAAACTTTCCCGGTCCGGGCCCGCGCCAGCACCGGCGCGATATCGGCGGGATCTTCCACGTTGTCCAAGATCAGCAGCCACCCGGTGTGGGTCGACAGCCACTGCAATCCCCGCTCGGCCAGATCCTGCACGGTCAGCACCTCAGCCAGTGCGGGCTGCAACCGGGCCGCCAGTCCCGCCAGCCCCCGATCCACTCCCTGCTTGGAGTCCGCGTGGATCCACACCATCGGCGCGCACCCATGGTCGCGGGTGCCAGCCCAGTAGGCGGCGAGGCTGGATTTACCGACCCCGCCCAGTCCGTGCACCGCCGCTACCACCACCGGCACCCCTTCTCCGGCCAGGGCGGCGTCCAATCGGGCCAGCTCAGGCTCGCGGCCCACGAACCAACCCGGCCACGCTTCCAGATTGTCGATTCCCGGCGGCGCCTCAACCTCGGCCGGGGGCCGGAACGCCTCCGGCGGAGGCTGCACCACCCGGGTGGTGAACTGGGTGGTGAAATCGCCGCCGACCTCGACCCCGAGAGCTGAGAACGTGGCATGCGCGGCGGGCCCGGGTGTTGCCGCCGCGCCTACCGAGGGTCCGGCGGCTCCGAAACCACCTGCACATCGGTCACCGAAAAGTCCCCGGCAGCCTTCACGTCCTTCGCGATCACACCGCTGGCACCGGCCGCGCGGATCCCGCGGACCTCGACCCGGCCGGCCTCCACCCGCTCCAGCCGCACGCCCACCAGCTCTGCGGCTTCGGACGAATGCCGCTCGATCACATCCAGCAGCACCTGCACCGCGGCCGCCAACTCCGCATCCGCGCCCGCGCCCGCCGCCTCCAACTCCTCGGCCAGCACCACTTGACGTGCCGGAGCCTGGGGGCGGGCCTCGACGACCTCCACATCCACCGATGAATACCGCCGCCCCAGTATGTCTTTCACCTTCTGGTAGGCATCGCCCACCGCCAGTTTCGCGGTCTCACTCACCCCTGCCGCCAAACCGGCCGACACCGCCGACGCAGCAGCCATCGCCGCCGCCATAACCTCCGGGCCCACCCGGCCACCCCTCTCCATCGACCCCGCCTCGCTCGACGCCGGCGGTGTAAGGCACAAGGTAGCGGAAAACCCGATCCTGCAACGTCATTCGAACCGTCCCTCACCCCGTTGGCAACCCACCGGCGATGTCTATCTGGGGTACACCCCACCTGGACATATGTCGATCACTGCTGAATTTGCGTGCGTATAGCATCGCAAGAGCAAACTCTGAACCTGACGCCGACCGGTTCAGGCCCAAGCACAGGTGTCCACCCTTCACGCGGGACTCCATAACCTCGCCATGGAGGTTGAACCACCCCGGGTCTGGTGCTCACCTTCTTTCTTGGGAAGGATGGGCGAATCATGCCTGCGAAGTACGACGAAGCGACCAGGGCCAAGGCTGTCCGGCTGGTCGTCGATCACCGTGACGACTACGACAGTGAGTGGGCCGCGATGAAAGCGGTCTCCGCGCGGTTGGGAATGACTACGGAGACCCTGCGCAAATGGGTGCGTAAGGCCGCGGTCGACGCCGGTGAGGCCGACGGGGTCACCACGGAGTCGGCGCGGCAGATCCGCGAGTTGAAACGCAAGAACGCCGAGCTCGAGCAGACCATCGAGATCCTGAAGGCGGCAGCGAGTTTCTTCGCGCGGGAGAGCGACCCGCGACACCGTCGATCTGCGAGTTCATCGCCGAGCATCGCGCTCGGTTCGGGGTCGTTCCGATCTGCCGTGTGCTGAGAGCACACGGTGTCAAGATCGCCCCATCGAAGTGGCCCGCTGCACTGTGGAGCGGCTGATGCGGAACAACGGCTGGGGTGGGGTCGTGCGACGTAAGAAGGTCCGCACCACGGTGTCGGATCCGACGGCGTCGCGGGCACCGGATCTGGTGGATCGCCAGTTCCGGGTTCCGGCACCGAACGTGCTGGTCGTGGCTGATTTCACGTACGTGCGGCTGGTGTCGGGGGCATTCCTCTATACCGCTTTCGTCATCGACGCCTACGCCGGGCGGATTCTGAGATGGGAGTGCTCGACGAGCAAGGAAACCGCCTTCGTCGAGTCCGCGATACGGCAAGCCGCGGGGTTGCGGTCCCGGCAAGGGTGCCCGTGGGACGGGGAAACGATTCATCATTCGGATGCCGGATCGCAAGGCGGATTCAACTGGTCGACGCAACACTTTGCTGTTGCAGCGATTGTAGGTGATGTTCCATCGCTTCGGCGGGGGTGCGCCATTCGAGAACCTTCCGCGGTCGTGTGTTGAGGGTATGGGCGACGGCGGCAAGATCCTTCGCGGTCCACCGTGACAGGTCGGTGCCCTTGGGAAAGAATTGGCGCAGAAGGCCGTTCGTGTTCTCGTTGGTTCCGCGCTGCCAAGGACTGCGCGGGTCGGCGAAGAAGACCGGGACACCGGTCTTCGATGCCAGCTCCGCATGGGCCGACAACTCCTTTCCCCGGTCCCAGGTCAGGGACTTCAGCATCGGCTCGGGGATCTTCCGCAGCGCCGCCGATAGCGCTTTGTTCATCGATGACGCCCCGTAACCGCTGCGCGCGGTACCGTTCTTTACCGGCACTGTCTTTCCTCATCCTTCCTCGCGAGGCAAGTGGACAAGGACTGTGAACCGGGTGGACCGGTCGACAAGGGTGCCGATCGCCGAGCGGTCGGTGCCGATGATGAGGTCGCCTTCCCAGTGGCCCGGATTCGCGCGATCCTCGGCTTCGGCGGGCCGGTTACTGATCAGAACGTCGGCAGTGATGTGGGCCCAGGCGACGCGCTTGGGGCGGGCCCGGGGCATGCGCAGTGACCGGCCGGTGCGCAGAGTCAGGATCAGTTCCCGATCGAGAGCCCCGCGCCCTTCGATATACAGTGCCTGGTAGATGGCCTCGTGGCTGATCCGCATCGACGTGTCGTCGGGGAAGTCGATCTTCAGTCGCTGCGCGATTTGCTCCGGGCTCCATGCCTGGACCCATTGCCTGTCGGAGCGGTGCGGTTTGTTGCGCCCGGTCCAGGTTCCCGTCGGCGGTCCGGTGGCGACCCTGCCCTTCACATCGGTGATCCGCCCCGCCAGGCGCTGCTGGACGTAGTCCCGGAGTTGCCTGTTCTCGGCGAGCTTCGCCGTTTTCGGGCGTCTGGCGAACAGTTCGGCTTTCCACTGGGCAACCGAGGCGCGGTAGTCGAGTTTGCCGCCGCGGGTCGCGGCGTTACGCCGCAGCTCACGGGAAATGGTCGACGGGCTGCGGCCCAGGACTTGCGCGATCTGCCGCACGCCCTTGCCCTGCACCCGCAGCAGCGCGATCTCCTCACGCTCGGCGAACGACAGATAGCGGCCGCCGGGCCGGCTCCACGAATACGGTGACACCCCGCCAGCATCGCGGAACCACCGACTGCCCTTGACAGGCGATACCCTCACTGCGACACCAGCTTCCGCTGGCAGCAGGCCTTCGGCGATCTTGCCCCAGAACAGTCGCTCCACCGACCGCGGAAGCCCGGGAGCCCCCGGTGACCGCATCGGCGCTCGGCCGGTGACCTCCCGCATCCAATCCGACGGCCTTCCCACAACACCCTCCATAACCTCGGGTGTTGCGTCCACCGGTTGAACCTGAGTAATACACTTCAGTGAAACTTGGTGAGGCACTGATTCTTTCGGGTTTACGCCCATCGATCGGGTCGGTCGGCGACGCCTACGATAATGCCCTGGCCGAGACCACGATCGGTCTCTACAAGACCGAAGCGATCCGCGACGACTCCCCGTTCCGGTGCGGTGCGCTGACCCGGCTTGCCGATGTCGAACTGCTCACCGCGAACTGGGTCGACTGGTACAACACCTCCCGGCTCATGCACCGCCTCGGCCGCATACCGCCGGCCGAGTACGAAGCCGACTACTATGCCAACCTGCCCCAGCAAACGGCTGGAGACAGATAACCTGGTGCGCATCGAACCCGGGGCGGTTCATCCGAGCGGCTTCCGGCCGTGGCTCCTGCAGGTCAAGTCTGCCGCTGAGCAGCGCAATGCGATCATCCACGCCATCGGGCGTGACCGCTGCGTCGACTGCGGGCGTAGCTCGGTGCGGGTCGCGTCGATATGGGCGCGGTGCCGCGCAGCGTTGACCGCGGTCATCGACTCGTTTCGGAGCTCGATCAGCGCGCCCCGCCTGTCCGGGACGATATCGACGCTCTCGACGTGGACGCCTTCGCGGCGGCGATCGAGGACTTCAACCGCGTCTACATCCGTATCCCGGTGCGGGAGAAGCTGCCCTTCACCACGCTGTCGGTGCTCGACACCCTGGCGCGCAGCGGCCCGGCGCGGCTGACCGATCTGACCCGGACCGAGCAGCTGACCCAACCGGGCATCACTCAACTCATCGCGCGCCTGGAGCGCGACGGGCTGGCGCTGCGCCGCCGTGACCCCGGCGATGGACGGGCCGTGATCGTGCATCTCACCGATGCCGGCCGACAGGTGCGGCGGACCCGCCATGACGACCGGGTCCGGTACCTGGCGCCGATGATCTCCGAGCTGGGCGCCGGGCACTTGCCGCCGCCTTGCCCGCCCTCACCCGGCTGACCCAGCTGGGGGGTGAGCGCTGACACCTGGGCTCGACTCCGAGAAGTGCACGGTCGCGGCGGCTCCGCGACCGTGCGCTCGTCTTCCCCGTCGCATCGCTTCGTACGGTATTACCTGAACGCCTCGATATTGCGCTCCGCCCAGTCGGCGAAGGCGCGCGGTGGCCGTCCCAGCAGTTGCTCGATATCAGGGCTGACCCGCTGTTCGGCTTCCGTGGGCGTGCCGAGTACGCCGAGCGTCGCTTCGACCACCGGCTCGGGCATGTACTCCGCCATCCGGTCGCGCGCCTCGGCCCGGCTCAGTTCGGTGAACCGCACCGGTTCGCCCAGTAGGTTCGCGATCACTCCGGCCTGCTGTCGGGGTGTGATCCCCACGGGCCCCGTGAGCGTATAGGTGTTTCCCCCGTGTCCCGGTTCACGCAGGGCGAGGGCGGCGACCGCGGCGATATCGGCCGGATCGACGGCCGGAAGGCCGATATCGCCGAAGGGGGCGGCCACTTCCCGGCGGGCATGGACGCTGTGTGCCCACTGCAGCGCATTGGAGTCGAAGTTCCCCGGTCGCAACACGGTCCACTCCAGGCCCGACTGCCGGATGGCATGCTCCAGATGCGGGGAGTGACGCTGGGTACCGACCCCTTGCGACGACAGTAGCACCAGCCGCCGGACCCCGGCCCGGCGTACCACCTCGACGACGGCGTCGATATCGCCGGCGGCCAGGAAATCCGCTGCGGTGAGCAGGAACAGCGAGTCCGCGCCACGCAACGTGTCCTCGATACTCTCGGGGGTGATCAGATCGGCCTGCCGGAAGTGGACTCCGGCCGGTACCTCCGCTTTCTTCCGTGAGACGGCGGTGACCTGTTCCCCGGTTCCGGCCAAGGCCTCCACCAGGGGCCGGCCGACATTTCCTGTTGCTCCTGTAACCACGATCATCTCGTAACTCCCGTTCTCGACTGGCCTTTCGGACGATCCGACGGTACTTTCCTGTTGCTAGTAGGTACCTAGGGGAAAGTGAGGGGATTGTGATCGAGACCACACGCGAGGTGGATCCTGAACTCGCCTGCCCGATAGCCCCCGTTGTGGATATCGTGTTCAGCCGGTGGACCACGCCGATTCTCTGGACGCTCAACGAATTCGGCCGGCAACGATTCGTGGAACTTGAGCGGCGGATCATCACCATCACACCGAAAGTGATGACCCAGCGGCTGCGTCAGCTCGAACGGGACGGCCTCGTCGTGCGCACCTACTATCCAGGGGTCCCACCGCGGGTCGAATACGAGATCAGCGAACTGGGCCGGAGCTTGGCGCCACTGTTCGCGACCCTGGCCGAGTGGTCGGTCAACCTGGACAAGGTCGAGGAAGCGCGACGGGTGTACGACGCCCGGAAGAGCGTCTAGGTCCGGGCCCGGCCGGATGACTACCTGAAAGGTCCACTTCGTATCGGGACTGGGGCACTGCTACTTTCTCGACCGCGGGGATCTCGCTCGGAGCGGGCACGGGAGGTGGCGGGGTAGGGGAGCAGCGCCGCGTAACCGCGTCGGTGCCCTGACGTGTCTCCCGACCATGCAGGTCTGACCACCGGAGTGCGGAGCTATCGGCACAGCCCAACCCCCGCAGCACATCTCGTAGCAATTAAAGAAGGATACGTAGATATGCGCATCTAAACATATAAGTTCTATTCATCACGAACCACGTAAAACGACCCAGAACTAACAAGGGGAAGAGGGGGCCCACCCGAGCGCAACGCTCGGGTGGGGCCGTCACCTCGTCCATGGCCCGCCGCCATGATGGGACAGCAGGCCGCGGATAGTTCAGCCGACCGATTTGGCGAGCAGTTCGCCGGATCCGGCTCTCGTCGGCCGGAGTGAGTCCCGTCAGCGCAAGTCGGTCGGCCACTACCGGATGTCGGATACGTTCGCCGAGTTGCCGCCGACAGACGCCGCCGCGCTCTTGTTGTCGCAGAGGCACGTGAGCTGGCCGGTGGAGACGTCACGGCGGTTGGCCGAGTGCGGAGTGCCGGCCGATACGGGCGCGGGTGGGCCCCGGCACTGGGCCCGGCCGAGCGTGCGGTCGAGCTGGCGTCGCGGACCGGGGACCGACTGGTGCGGAGCGCGGCGCTGGACGCGCTCGCGGCGGCGCAGCTGTGGGCCGGTGACACGCTCGCTTCCGCCTCGACGAGCAGGCAGCGGGTGGAGTCGCTGGCGGGGGTGCCGGCGAGCGAGCTGGAGCTGGGGGTGTTCGATGCGGTGGTGTTGCTGCACGCGGGGCGGGCCGTCGAGGCGCTGTCAAGGCGGCGTAGTGCGGGTATCAGCGGGCCCGGACGCGGGTGCGGGCGGGCGGGAGTTCCGCCGCGGCGGGTGCGGTAGAGCTCGCGGAACTCGGCTGCACGGTGCTCCGGAGTCGCTGATGCAGGCGGTGGGCCGAGCCACCGCCTGTCACGGTGCGTTGTTGCCGCCTGCCATATCCGCGATGCGCGCGACGATGTCCGGATAGCTTTTGGTGTGGGCGCCGCCGTTGAGGTCGATGGCCGCGCCGGTCATCCAGCCTGCGGCGGCGGAGGTGAGGAACCCGATCGTCTGGGCGATATCGCCGGGTGTTCCGGCGCGTCCGAGTGGGGTGTTGTCGATGTACTCTTCGACGAGTCCGGGGACGAGGGTGGCGCCCTGAGTGAGCGGGGTGTGCACGAATCCGGGGTTGACGGCGTTGACGCGGATGCCGCGCGGCGCGAGTTCCATGGCGGCGACTTCGGTGAGCATGAGTACGCCGGCTTTGGCGGAGCAGTAGGCGCCCATCCCGACTCCGGGTCGGCGGCCGTTGAGGGAGGCCACGAGTACCACTGATCCGTTGTCGCGCAGAGTGTGGGCGGCTTCGCGGACGGTCAGGAAAGCTCCGGTGAGGCAGACGTCGACGGTGGCTTTCCAGTCGTCGAGGGAGAGGTCGGCGAGGGTGCCGGGCCGGGATATCCCGGCGCAGTCGACGATGGTGTCGAGGGGGCCGTGTTGTGCGGTGACGGTGTCGAAGAGGGTGCGCATGCTGTTCTCGTCGGTGACCTGTACCTGCTGGGCGCCGGCCCGGCCGCCGAGTTCGGTGGCGCGGGTGGTGGCCGCGTCGCCGTCGAGGTCGGCGATGACGACGGTGTCGCCGCGTTCGGTCAGCAGTTGTGCGGTGGCCCAGCCGATTCCGGAGGCGCCGCCGATGACGACCGCGACGGCGTGCTCTGTGCTCATGGGTGTTTCCTCCGTCGCTGTCGGGTGCCGGGTCCCGCGGGGCCGGTATCCGACACCGCTCCGCGGACAATCATCCATACAGGTGTCTAGCAGCCGGGGTGGGTTTTGGCTAGCATGCAGCGATGAGCACGGCTGAACTACGCACGGTGCCCGTCGGCGAGCTGGATTTCGAGGTGTGGGTGCGGCCGGGCGCGGCCACGGATGTTCTCCTGCTGCACGGTTTCCCGCAGAGCGCGGCATCGTGGGGGCCGGTGTCGGAGCGGCTGGCGCGCCGGGGCGTGGGTTCGTACGCCGTGGAGCAGCGCGGTTATTCACCGGGCGCACGACCCGCGGAGGTGCATGCCTATGGCCTCCCGGAACTGCGTGCGGATGTGCTGGGCATCTGCGACGCGCTGGGGTTGGCACGCCCCCATCTGGTGGGTCACGACTGGGGTGCGATCGTGGCGTGGGATGTGGCTGCTCGTCACCCCGATCGGGTCGCTTCGTTGACGGCGGTGTCGGTTCCGCATCCGGCGGCGTTCGCGTGGGCGCGGGAGCACGATCCGGTGCAGGCGGAGAAGTCGGGGTACCTGGATTTCCTCCGGCAGCCGGACACGCCCGAGGAACTGTTGCTGGCCGATGACTGCGCCGGGTTGCGGATCGGGTTCGGTGACGCGGTGCCCGCGGATCTGGCGGACCGGCATATCGCCCGGTTGCGGGAGCCGGGTGCGATGACCGCGGCATTGAACTGGTATCGGGCGGCCGGGGATTCGTGGGAGTCGGTTCCGCCGGTCCGGGTGCCGACGACGTTCGTGTGGAGTGATGCGGATCTGGCGGTGGCGCGGGCCGGCGTGGACCGGACCGCCGAGTACGTGACCGGTCCGTATCGGCTGGTGGTGCTGGAGGGGGTCGGGCACTGGGTTCCCGAGGAGGCGCCGGATGCGCTGACCCGGCATGTGCTGGCTCGCGTAGCGGGGTCGTGAGCGGCGCGGCGTGCGCCGGAACATTCCCACCTGGTTCGATGTTCATTGAACCATTCGCTCCGTGGGAAGGGTCCTTTGATGTCCAGTGCTCGTTTTCGTTTCGATGGTAGGACCGCGCTCGTCACCGGCGGTAGCAGCGGTATGGGTCTGGCGACCGCGCGCCGACTGCTCGACGAGGGCGCGCGGGTGATCATCACCGGCCGGGCCCGGGCGGGCCTCGACGCCGCCGCGGCGGAACTGGACGCCGGTGACCGACTGGTCACCGTGCAGGGCGATGTCGCGGATCCGGCCGACCTCGACGCGCTCGTGGATACGGCGGGTTCCCGCTTCGGCCGGCTCGATGTCGTGTTCGCGAACGCGGGGACCGCCGCGTTCCGTCCGGCGCCCGATATCACCGAGGACTACTTCGACCGTGTGGTCGCCACGAACTTCAAGGGTGTTTTCTTCACTGTTCAGAAGGCGCTGCCGTTGGTCCCCGATCATGGTGCGATCGTGGTGAACTCGTCGTGGGCGGTGCACCGCGGTGTCCCGGCGGCGGCACTGTATTCGGCGACCAAGGCGGCTGTCCGGAATCTGGCGCAGACGTTGGCCGCCGAACTGGCCCCGCGCCGGATCCGGGTCAATTCGATCAGCCCGGGCTATATCGACACGCCTTCGTATCGGGCCGAGGTCTCGGCGGAGGCGCAGGCCGCCGCGATCTCGTCGGTGGCCGCGGCACGGTTGGGTTCCCCGGCGGATATCGCCGCCGCGGTCGCCTTTCTGGCGTCGGACGAGGCGTCCTATATCAACGGCCAGGATCTGCTGGTGGACGGCGGTCTGATCACCGCAGTGCCCGCGGTCATGGTCTGAATCCTCTCCGCCGCTCCGCTTCGGCCTTCTCGCACCGGGACCGGCCGCGCCCTTACGTCGGTCGACTCACATCGACTGACCCACAACCCGCGTCGCGACACGCCACGATTATCAAATTAGAAACTGTGAGTTTTTTCGTTTGCCAATTCTGGAATCCGCCATTCGTAAGCAGTTGACGAATGGATCGGCAACTGCCACTACGTGGCGTGATCGCCGCGATCGGCATGGCTACCCCGGTCGCGCCCTGGAACGGCTGTCCGAAGCGGCGTCGATCGGGGCGGACCGGTTGCAGGTGGCCGACCGCCTACTCGGCCCAAGGCTGATTGCCGCGGGGAACCGCAAACTAGATATGTACACCGGGCCGGTGATGTCCGAGACGATATCCATGAGGTAGGCGAGGACGGCCCACCGGGCCGCCGTGCCGTCGTAGAAGGCCCAGAACTCCTGAAGCTGTCACAAGCCGCAAAGTAGGACGCGCGGGTAACGGCCCAGGACTCCCGAGGCTGCCCCCCCAGGGGGGCATGTCCTGGCGGATCGATTTCAGCGGCTGGATGTCTGTCCGTTAGCCGAACCTTCAACGGACACACGGGAGAACCTTTGCCTTGATGTGCCGACCAGGCGAGATGCCGTCTCATTTAGGGTGTCCGCTGATCTGTCCGCTGAGGGAAGGTCTACCGTACGCTTCCCGTGTTACCGCAACCCTCATCGGCTACGCTCGCTGCTCCACCGACGAGCAGGACCTGACTGCCCAGCGACATACGCTGTGTGGCCTCGGAGTCGCCGAAGACCGGATCTACCTCGACCACGGCCTCACCAGCGACACGGTCGACGCAGTCCGCGCCGAACTCACCCCTCGTGCTCAACTCACCGTCTGGCCGGATCTGTCCACCGACGTCGACGAGATCCTTGCAACTCTCCCCGATGAAGGCCTGATCGAACTCGTCCGGGAGGACGAACACGGACAGATCACCAGCACCATTGCCGACGAGACCCAGTTCACCGAACTCGCAGCGCAGATCACCGGCGCACGGACCGCAACTGTGCTTGCCCTATACGTCGACGAACGCCACCCCCTGTTCACCGCCGTTCTACCCGACATCGACGGTGTCCTGCGGGCCCGATGGAGGACCGAACCGACCCCAAGCGACCACGACTGGGCGTTCTTGAAGACCCTGCACCGAGGTCAGATCTGCAACGGCACCGTCAGCAAGATCGCCAACTTCGGGGTGTTCGTCGACATCGGCGGCTTCACCGCGATGATCAACATTCCGGAACTGCCCTGGCGGCCTGTCGACCACCCCTCCGCGATCCTCACCGTCGGCCAGGAGATCACCGCACAGGTCCTCGACGTCGATATGGTGCGCGAACGTGTGGCCCTGTCGCTCAAGGCACTGCAAGAGGATCCGATGCCGCAGATCGTGCAGCAGGTCGGCCAGATCGTCCGCGGCCGCGTCATCAAGCTCGTGTCGTTCGGCGCGTTCGTCCGTATCGAGGACCGCCGAGATGGCTTCGAAGGGCTGGTGCACAACTCCGAACTGGCCGCAGGACACGTGGACAAGCCCGAAGACGTCGTCCAGGTCGGCGACGATCTCTACGTGAAGGTCATCGACATCGACCCGAAACGCCGCCGAATCACCCTGTCACGCAAACAGGCCGTTGCAGCCAGCTGACGAGAAAGCAACCTCGACTTCTACTGCCAGGCCACCAACACGGCGGAAGAGCCTCTACCCGCGAATACACGAACGCAGGCCAAGCGCCGGGCCCGGTGCGGGACTGGCTCGACGCGCAGGGCTGGCAGTAGACCCCTGCCGGGCTCATCTGCCCGGGTCACACCGTGCAGGCGGCGCACCGGATGCCGCAGCGCGCCTACTTAAGTTGCAGCTCGTACACCGCGCGAGTCTTGCCGGGCCCGGATGAGATCCGGCATCGAACCGATCCCCGTCGAGCAGTACAGGCAGACCGGCCGCGTCTGGGACTACCCGCAAACGCTGAAACCCGCTGCTATGCGGCCTGCCTGGCTAGGTCGAGGCGACGGTTCATGTCCAGCAGGAACCGCCCGTAGGGGTTGCGCACCGCGCGGCCGAGTTCTTCGAGGGCCTGGTAGGTGGGTGTTTCAGGCCGCCGCGGGCGAACCGGCGCAGGATCGACTCCGACTCGGCGGTGCCCAGCCGCAGCGCGGTCGCGTACTTGACCATCTGGTCGTACTGCTGGGCGATCAGTTCCCAGCGGATCGGGCGGCTCAGCACCGGCCCGAGATTCCCGTAGGCGGCGTTGTCGTCGGGCCGGTACAGCCGGATGCTGCCGATGTTCTTCAACCTGGGCAACAGCCGAAACCCCAGCAGCTCGGTGAACGCGAACCCGACGATGTTCGCGCCATGGGTATCGACATAGTTGGATTCGATCTCGGCATCGGTGCAGTGCCGCAGCAGGCCCTCGATCATCGACGCCACCTCCGCCGACGAACACGACTTCAGCTGCGAATAGATGCAGACCCGGTTGCGCTCGACGTGCCAGTAGATCACCATCCCGGCCCCGCCGTAGCGCTGGTGATACTCGGTCATGAAGTTCGACTCCCACGACCCGAACTTCTTCGAATCACTCGCGCACGCCGTCTCCTGGCCCCACCACTGCGGATCCCGGTCGGCGAACGTCGCGTTGACCAGCTTGACGATCGCCCGGCGCATGTTGTCGCGGGTTACGAAGTGCCGCCGCGCATGCCGCAACGTGGCTTCGGTCTCTGCGTGCTCGCCGGTATTCGCGATCGCCTTGATGCCCATGTTGGTGCCCAACGCGAACAGCAGCAACCGCCGCCGCAGCGTGTCGCGGTCCATCCACTCACGCGAGGCCACCGACACGAACTCCATGGAGAAGTCGGTCAGGAAGTCGGCTTCCTTCAACACGTCGAGCAGGTCGATCGTGCCCCGGCGACGGGCTACCTGTCCTTGATCGCGGTCAGGTTCTCCGGGTCGACCAGTTTGTCCAGCTTCGGCACCGAGATCCACGGCTCGCCACGGCGCTTGGTGATCCGCACTCCGCCGGTACTCCCCTCGATCAGGCCCCTGTCCAACCCTTCCAGCCCGGCCGTCATCCGTGCGCGCAGATCGGTGATGAACGGGGGTTGAGGAGCATCCAGGAGAAAAGTCAGGCTAAGCGGACGGACTGAATACTGCTGGAATTGCTGGTGTCCCGGTCTTGTGGCTGGTGAACGATCTGGTTGCCACCTGTGTCGACGACAGCAGTGACCGCGTAACGCGCTTTCGCCGTGTCCGGGGTTCTTACCAGTTGGCGGGGTCGGGCAGGGTGCCAGCGGGGTTCGGTGTGTGTGCGCGACGGAGGTGGGCGTGCTCGGCGGCGGTCCGGTTGTCGGTGGTGATTCGGTGCACGGCTCGTTCCAGGGTGGGGAGGATGTCGGTGATCTGGATGGCGCCGGCGGCGTAGCGGCTGATGAGCCCGTAGCTGAGCCCGGTCAGGACGCGGCCGATGTCGTCGAGGTAGCCGGGGTCGGCACCGGCCAGGACCGCGCCGGCCGCGGGCAGCAGCGCGGCGATACCCTGTGTTTCGAGGCGGTCACCGCCGGGGCCGGTGCGTGCCTTGTGGTAGGCCTCCAGCATTTTCGGGCTGCGTTCCCACGGCTCGAAGACCCGGCGGAACAGTCGCATCAGCCCGTCGCCCAGGGTTTCGTCCGGATCACTCGCGGCGAGGTCGGTGTAGCTGGTGCGGGCCATCCACTGCTCGAGTGCGGCGATGATCAATTGGTCTCGGGTGCCGAACATCTTGTAGATCGTGGACAGCGACACCCGCGCGGCGCGGGCCACGTCCTGGAGGTAGACGCCGTCGTAGCCGGCGCGTTCGAGCGAGTCGGCGACGACGGTCAGGATCCGCCGCGATGTTTCTGATTCGTGCCCCGCGCCCACGTTCACGCCTTTACGGTAATCGGATTATCCGAGTAATCGGATTACTTATCGTGTGTTCTCTCCTTGAGAGAACGATGTTTCAGGAGTGAGATGGCTACATATGTACTGGTCCACGGCGGTGGGCACGGTGGCTGGTGTTACCGGAAGGTGACGCGACTGCTCCGCGAGGCGGGCCATGAGGTCTACGCCCCGACCTTGTCCGGGCTGGCCGAGCGATCCCACCTGCCGTTGGCGGAGATCGGGCTCGACACCCACGTTCAGGACGTCGCTTCGCTGCTGCACTACGAGGACCTGCACGACGTGGTCCTGGTCGGTCACAGCTACGGCGGCATGGTCATCACCGGGGCCGCCGACCGGGCCATCGACCGGATCGCGCGCCTAGTGTACCTGGACGCGGCCAACCCCCTGCATGGTCAATCCCTGCGCGATATCGCCGGACCCATCATCGAGGCGGCCCGCACCTTCGGCGAAACCGTCGCCGGCACCGAACTCGTTCTGCTGCCCGGCCCGGAGGCGGGCATGTTCTTCGGGGTCACCGATCCGGCGGATCTGGCATGGATGGCCACCCGGCTGACCGGGCATCCGTGGCGGTCCTTCGAGGATCCACTCGACCTGCGCGACCCCGATGCGGTGTACGCGCTGCCGCAATACCACATCGTGTGCACCTCCACCCTGGCCACCCGCGACCCCGAGCTGGTCGCCGCCGCCCGGCAGGCGGGACGGTTGTGGGATATCGACACCGGCCACGACCTCATGATCACCGAACCCGAAGCGGTCGCCGACATCCTGCTGGCTGTGGCCACCAGTTGACCGCGCCGACGCTGCGGTCGATCTCGCAGCCGGATTCGTGGCGCTGGTGATGTTCACGAGAAAAGCGACGCTAAGGAGTTACCGCAGATAGCTGCGTTCTATGCGCGATAACTTCAGGCTGAACTGGGCCAAAGCACCTCTCGCGCCGGGTGACTCTCGAAACTACGTGCCGTAGTGGGCTGGGAGGCGTGATGGGTCGGGTTCGGATGCTGCCGCGGCCGGTGACGGGTGTGCGTCTGGCCGATGCGGTGCAGTCCTATCTGGCGACCATCACGGTGTCCAATACCCGCGCCACGTACGCGGCGGCGCTGGATCGCCTGGTGGCCGATTTCGGCGCCGATACCGATGGTGCGGTGCTGGGTTCGGAACCGGATCGGGTCAGTGGCTGGTTCACCTACGTGTGGGGCGCGAAGTCGGCCAAGACGATCAACATCCGGTTGACCGCGCTGGGTTCGGCGTTCGGGTACTGGCGTGAGCAGGGCTGGCTGGTCGGGGATCCGTTGGTGCGGTTGCGGGACGGGCCCGCGCCGCCGGACAACAGCAAGGCGTTGAGCCGGGATCGGGTCGCGCAGATCCTGGGATCGGATGCGCCCCTTCCTGTGGCATCTGCTCTACGAATCCTCCGCCCGCGCCGAGGAAGTGCTTATGCTGGATGTTCCTGATCTCGACACAGGTAACCGGTGTGCAGTGGTGACCAGGAAAGGCGGGGCATGCGAGGTCATCGCATGGCAGACCGGTACTGCACGGCTGTTGCCGCAGATCCGGGCCTCGCCAAGTACGCGCGGGTGTCCGACGAGGGGTTGCGCCGCTATCAAGCCGCTGATCCCGGGTGCCGGTCACGCCGGGTACCGCGGCCGGTTTTCGGCGCCGGGCGGGTAGGGGTCCCGGTAGTAACCGCGCGAAAAACAACGGATATGGCGTAATGCCCAGCCGGTAGGCCGTTCCACGTTCGGCGTGCGGGTCGGACTGGTCAACGTTTGGCTTGCCGATGATGTTGATCGGTGCGCTGGGGGGTGAGAGTTCGTGCGACGCGGGGTTCGCAGACGAGGAGCTCGGTCACCGATGCCTCGCTGGGGGTCTCTCGGTTGAGGTGGCTGTCGACCGGGCCGGTGGAGGCGTCAGCGGCGGCGGTGCGCGCCGAGGTCGACAAGCCGGCGGTCCTGCGCAGGCCGATTTCGATGCTCACCGAGGACGAGATCACCAGTCCTGCCGCGCGGCCCACTGCTCGAGGGTTGTCGTGGTCAGGCCGTAGGCGGCGGCGTGGTGGGGGCGTGCCGGGTAGCCGACGAGGTCGTTCCAGACCTGACTGTCCACCATGACACCGTTGCGCTGCTCCTGCTTCTCCCGGAGATGGAGACGGCGGTGATCTCACGGCCGGCGGCCTTGGAGAGGACGGCAGCGATCTCGGGGTGCGTCAGCGCGTCGCTCGCGAACTCGATCTCGGCCTCGTGGAACTTTTCGGGCTCGGCCACGGCGGCGGCGACCGCGGCTCCGAAGTCGTCCGCGTTGATGAGCGCCAGCACGGTCTGCGGGCTCGTCGCGGTGATCAGCTTGCCCTGAGACAGCTCGGGGAACATGAAGTCCCGCCTGGGCGACAGGAAGTTCTCCATGTAGAAGGCGGGCTTGAAAATGGTCCAGTGCTCCAGGCCCGCCTGCCGGATCGCTTCCTCCGCGGCCTCCTTCTCGTCCCAGTACGCCATCGTCGCAGGGGAGAAGTCCTTGATGTCCGGGTGCTGACTGCGCCATCCGGTCGCGGACACCGACGTGTGGATGATCTGCGTGAGGCCGACGCGCTGGGCTGCGGTGGCGATGTTGCGGGCCTGGCGCTGCTCGGCGCCGGTATCGACCGGGTCGACGCCCGGCATCTGCATGGAGAAGACCGCGTCGTGTCCGGCGCCGGCAGCCTCCAGGGATGCGAGGTCGTCCATGTCTCCGGTCGCCAGGGCAACACCCTGCCCGGCGAGCGCCTGGGCGGGCGCGGAGGAGGGGTTGCGGACGAACGCGGTCACGGGGTGCCCCGCACGGAGAAGCGCTCGGACGGCGGCGCCGCCCTGCATCCCCGTTGCCCCAGTAACCAGCACTTTCGCTTTGTCGTTCGATGTCACAGCACGTCCTGCTTTCCGTTGGTTACGAGTGATCGGCCTGCAGGCATGAACGCCCTCGACTAAAGACGGTACAGTATCGAGTCTCGGTGGTATCTAGTTGCTGGGCATGCGTCGACGCAGGCCCACCGGCAGCCGGGCGAGCAGACGGGGTGCGGAATCGAGAAACAGACCCGAAGGGCCTCAGACGGTGGGGGTGCCCCCGACGAGGGGCAGCAGCACCTGATCCACCAAGCGGGCTATGCCCTCGATGTCGAGCACGGCACCGGTCAGGTCCTCCTGCAGCACCAGCACCCCGACGGCCGCGGCGATCTCCAGCCGGCCCGGCGCCAGCAGCCCCTCGACCCGCTCCGCGGTGATCTCGCCGCGCTGGCGAGCGCGGTGCAGGCAGGACACGATTGCCTCGCGCTGCACGGCGATGTAGCGCTCCCGCAGGGTGTCGGCGATCTGCGGGTCCGAGGCGGTGGCCGCGTCCAGCACCGCCGAAAAGCGCCGCTCCCGGGGTTGCAGGCACGCCGAACTGAGGATCAGCGTGGCGATGAGATCCTCACGCAGCGTCCCGACGTCCGTCACCCCGGCCGGGACCGCGGGGAGCATGATGCTCTCCAAAGCATCGGCGACCAAATACTCGCGCGAAGCCCAGCGACGGTAGACCGTCGCCTTGGCCACCCCCGCACGCGCGGCCACCGCGGCCATCGTGAGATCGGCGTACCCGCCCTCGACGATCGAATCCAAGACCGCCCCGATGATGCGAGCATTCCGCGCCTGGTCACGCACAGGCCCGAAGGCGCCACTGGGACGCTGACGGCCGGCGGGACGGGTCGACCTGGTCATACGTCCGACTGCATCCACTTCCCCTGCCCGGCTGGCATCGGGCCGGCCCTTCGGTGGGAAGTCGCGACGCGGGCCATGTTCAGCAATTGCTACCGGACCCGCCTCCTGCACCTTCGCCATATTCGTTGTTTTTCGCGCGGTTACTACCGGAACCCCAGGTAGGGACGGGTAAGACGGACCATCGCCCGGTAGAGAGCCCGTGGTTCCGGTGGCGGGGCAGCGGGGACAGTTCGGTGCCCGGTGTGGCGAAGGATTGCAGCATGTAGCCGACGAGGCGTTGCCAGGTGTCGGGGGCGGCGATGACGCCGGCGTTGGCCATCAGCAGGATCACCATGTCCCGATCGGAGAACTCGGGGCGCAGATGTCCGCTGGCCTGGGCGCGGCTGATGAGTTCGAGTAGGCCGTTGTAGGCCTGGGCGCGGCGGGCTTCCAGAGGTTTGGCGGCGGGAAAGATCATCGTGAGCACGTCAGCGAAACCACGGTCGGCGGCCTGCATCGCGCAGACCGCGTGGACGTAGCCGGCGAACCCGCGCCAGGGTTCGACCGGGTCGTGCGTCATTACGGCCAGGATCCCGACACCTTCCCCGCCCCGCGCGAGGACCGCGTCGTCCTGCGGCTCACCCCGACCCGAGTGGTCGCCCAAGGCTGAACACCCTCCCGGAGAACACCACTCACGGCTCGTCCGGGGCGTCGGGATCGCGCAGCGGCCGGTGTGTCCCGCCGAGATCGGGCAGATGGAAGCTGTAATGCCCGTCGATGCCGATGTGGGTCCGGGGGCCTGCGCTTCGACCAGGGCGACGTTCGCGGCGGCGAGAGTGTCGAACCGGATATAGGACTGGTCGACATGGTGCAACCGGTCCCGGGTCAACCCCTCCACACCAGGGCTCGTCACCAGGCCGAACCCGACATTCATCGCGTGCGCACACAACACCGCCGCCACCGACAACCCCAGATCGGCGACCCGCGCCGGATTGCCGGAAGCGTGAGTGAACGCTTCGGTGAATCCCGGATGCCACGACATCACCTCCAACACCAGCTCCGGCAGATCGATCCGCGGCAACATCGCCTCCACCCGCCGCCGCAGATCGGTCAAACTCGGCGGATCCGGAACCGCGACCAGCGCGGCCGCGTGCAGCCTGCCGTCGTCGTCGACCGTGGCCGGGGTATCGCCATCGAGCTGGACCGCGACCTCCCGGTACGCGGCATCCAACGCCTCGGCGTGCCCGGCGAGCATCGCCGCGGGTTCGCCCGGCAGGCCCAGCGCGTTGAGCCCGGCGGCGCGTCTCCCAGCTCACTCGGGTCAGCAGGTGCGCCCGAGGATCACGCCACTTCGAGGAAGACTCCAGGAAGATGTTGCGGTGCTTCAGATGACGGTGGAACTGCTCCAGCACACAGAACGTGTACGCGGCACGATCAACCGTCTCGGCCGGCCGCCTGTCCGGGTACACCAGCCGAGACCACGCCCCACCGATCAGATCGTGATCGACACGGCGCGCATCCAGCCGCGGTCTCGGTGACCAGCTCGTTGAGAGCCTGGACCGACGCCGCACTCAGACGCGACATCGTGCGGGCGCAGAATCGCTGATCGAACGTCGATCGCGCCGAACCCACCAGTCGATCGATCCGGCAGGGTGTCGGCGGCTCCAACTTCTCGGCCCGACACCGCACCAGCACAGCCTCGCGCAGCCGGTCCTCACGCAACTCGACCGGGCACATCCCCTCAGCCAACCAGCCGATCAGCTGGTCCTCGTCGCTGACAGCGAATTCCCGGAACCCGAAAGCAGCACGAACCTGGGCACGGTGATACTCGATCGTCCGGCCCGACCACCGATACGAGGCGAACAGCGCCGGATCGACCTTCACCTGCTCGGCGACGTAACTCACCACCGCAGGCGGCACCTCCGCCGCCGCACGAGGGAACCTCGCCTCGATCTCGAAGAACTTCAGCAATAGCACGAACCCGAGCCTGGTAGCTCCCGACTTGTTGCCCACCAACCGCCAGTCGTTCTTGCCGATCAGCGTCCACGACCCGATCAGATCCTCGGGCGACCACTCCAACTGCACGAAACGAAACCGTAAAGCGGATCAACGGTTACTCGCGCGTCCTGCTTTGCGGCTCATGATAGCTTCAGGATTCCTGGGCCTAGAAGTACTTCCCGCTCGCCCACTGCTTTTTGTGGACGGCGTCGCCGACGGGATAACTGCTGCTCCGCTTTTGGCTGCTTCGGGCCGGGATCTACATACGAGTACGGGGTCCGGTGAACTGGCCAGTTCACCGGACCCCGTCCAGGCCGGCTCCGGTTACCGGGTGATCGCCCGGCCGGAGGCCCGGCTCTGTTAGAACTGGCGCATCTGCTGGCGAACCTGGTGGAACTGCAGCTCCCACTGCATGGCGCGATCCTGGGAGCGGCTGGACTGATCCTCGGCCTGCTGCGCGAGCTGGGCGGCCTGGTCCGACTGGTCCTGGGCCGACTGACAGCGCTGAGCGGCCTGGTTGGCCTCGTTCTGGGCCTGCTGAGCCTGAGCCTGGGCCCGGTCGGCCTCGCTCAGCGCTTGCTGGGCCTGGTTCTGCGCCTGCATCGCCTGCTGGCGAGCCTGCTGCGCCTGATTGTTGGCCTGATTGGCCTGGCTCTGCGCGATCTGCGACTGGTGCTGGACCTGGCGGGCCTGCTGCTGCACCTGCCGGGCGATGTTCTGTGCCTGCTGCGCGTACTGCCGCGCGTTCTGGCATTCCTGCCGGATCTCATCCAGGCCCATGCGCAGCATGTCCAGGCTCTGGATTTCCTGCTGACTGCTTCCGTTGCTGGAACGGGTGGCAGTGCTGGTTTCTTGCGCCATCTGAGCATCCTTCCAAAGGGGGGGTTTGAAACGGACTGACTCGTGGAGCGCTCATATCCTCGCACAATCGGGCACGGGACCAGAGGTCAGGTTCGGAGAAAAATTGGCAGGAAAGACCAGTTCGGGCGGTATATCGCGGTTATCGGACGCGACCCCCGCGTGACGCCGACCGATATGCGCACCCGCGACATCGGTGGATGCCATACCGAGACCTCTCCGTCACCGGAACCGCCACCGGGCTGGTGGTCAGAGCCCGAGTTTGGTGACCGCGTTGTCGGCGAGCGGATCGGCCGTGCGGATGTAGCGGTGCACGGTGCGCGGGTTGCTCCATCGGCCCTGCCGCATGATTTCGCGGTCGGCGGCGCCACCGAGCGCGGCCTGGGTGGCGAATCCGGCGCGCAGCGAATGCCCGGAGAACAGGGCGGGATCCAGGCCCGCACGTGCCGCGTAGCGTTTGACGAGCTCGGCGACCGCTCGCCCGGACAGTGCGGTGGCGCCGAGCCCGCCGTGCCGGTTGATGGCGGGGAACAGGGGTTGATCGGGCCGCAGCCGCGGATCAGGGTGGTAGCCGTGGCAGCGGTGGATCCGCGGGTCCGCGACGGGTAGCTGCTCGACCCAGGGGCGCAGGTTCGCCGGGTTTTCGGTGTGTACGGCCAGCATTCGCATCCAGTCGGCGCACGCGCAGACGGGACAGGTGTGGGCCTGGCGGCCGCGCGGGAGCGCGACATGTTGTTCGGTGATGCCGGTGGGGTCGGTTTTGGTGGTGGGCAGGTGGATCAGCAGCAGCGGTTCCCCGGTGCCGTGGTCGGTCCCGAAGTGGATATCGGCGAGCCGTAGACCGGCGAGTTCGCTGCGGCGCAGGGCCCCGGCGAAGCCGAGGAGCAGTAGCAGTGTGTCCCGGCGGCGGGCGGGTTCGCCGGGCCAGCCGGGTTCGGGGAGTCCGTCGAGGAGTTCGCCGAGGGTGTGCAGCAGGATCGGTCGTTTGCGGTTGGGCCGGCTGCGGCGGGTGCGGCGGATACCGCGCAGGGTGAGGCGGACGACGTCGCTGCGGGTGGGCGCGGCGAGTCCGTTGGCGGCGTGTACGGCGGCGATGGCGGCGGACTTACGTTCCAGCGTTGCCGGACTGTAGGCGTGGCGTCCGTCGGGTGTTCGAGCGTCCGCGGCGGCGGCGAGGTATACGGCGATATCGAGGGGGTCGGCGGGGAGTGCGCACCGGTTCTCGGTGGTGCACCAGGCGGCCCATGCGATCCAGTCGGTGCGATAGGCGCGCAACGTGTTCGGGGATTGGGAGGCTGTGAGATAGCGGCCGAGCGCGGTGGCTTGTTCGCTGTCGAAGCGTTCCCGGACCTGTCGCAGGGCGGCGGTGTCGACGAGGACGCTGGTGACGCCGCGCCGGAGTTCGGTGCGGACAGTGTCGGGTAGCGCGAGATCGGTGTCGTATTCAATCACTGTAATTCCTTGGGTAATTTCGTGACGTATTCCGTTTGGTTTGCGGTCACGCAACGAAACGTATTACGCGCCGGATGGTCTCGCCGCAGTCTACTGTCCTAACCTCCGATAATGTTCACTTATCGGAGGTTAGGACTTTCGAGCCACCCGAAGCCGCGTCGGCGACTCATCCGATTATGTTTCGTGTATATACGTAGCCAACCAACGAAACAACGCTACGATTCTCCGGTGCCTACCGTCTGCAACTACCCCGGCTGCGCCCGCCCCCTCGCCAAGCCCACCGGCCCCGGTCGACCCTCGGAATACTGCGACCTCCCGGACCACACTCGCTGGCGCGCATGGCGCGAACGCCAGCGCCTCCAGCAGGAAGGGGAGTCATCAACCGAAAACGTCACTGTGACAGCAAATAAGGGTCCGGTGACCACCGCGCGACTCCGCGCTGATGAACTGCTCACCCAATTCCGCACCCTCGCCGACCAACTCGGTGTGACGCTTTCCGCCGCTGTCACCGAAATGAACACCCTCGCCGACCCGGCCGCCGCCGAGGCGCAGGTCCAGGCGGTGCACGCCGATGCGGCCCGCCGTATCGCCGAAGCCGACATGGCTGCTGCCGCAGCCGAACAGGCGCGACGCGACGCCTACGACGCCCGAACGCGGGCCGAAGAAGCCGCCGAAGACGCCGCGCGGGCGGCCGAGGACGCGGAAGCGCGCATCGCCGAATCGGATTCCCGCACCACCGCGGCCGTAAGGGACCGCGACGAAGCCCTGCGTGAAGTCGAGAAGGTCACCGCCCGCGCCGCCGACGATGTCTTCGCGGCGCGCAGCGCGGCCGAAGACGAGATCCGCACCGCCCGCGCGGAATCGGAACAACAGCAGCAACAGCTCCGCGACCACTGCGACCAGGAGATGGCACGGGCCAGGCGCGCCGCCGACACCGAAATCGAGCGGATGCGACGGGAATGCGCCCAGCGTGAATCCGCCGCGGCGGCCGAACGCGATCTGGCCGTCCAGCGCGCCGCCGATATCGAGCGCGCCCTCGAACGTGCGGAGCAGTCCGCCGCCGAACGGGCCCAGACCGCCCAGGAGATGCGGTCCGAACTGCAACGCCTGCGCGCGGACACCGACGCTCTACGCGCCGAACTCGCCGAGGTGCGCCGGAGCGCCGCGGCGGATCTCGCGGCCGCCCGCGCCGAAGCAGGTGATCGGCTGGAGAAGGCACGTGCGGAGGCCGCACAGCGGCTGGAGGCGCTGGAGCACGCCCGCACCCAGACCCTGGCTCGTGCCGAACGCGCCGAACGTCAGCTCGACGATCTCCTCGCCGACCGCGCCACCCGGCCGCCGGCCGTGCCGGTATCCACCGGCGACGCCGTCTGACGTAGCACAATCTCCGGTATGGCTCTCATCCACCGCACGACCATGGCACCGTCGAAATCGGAGTTGCTCGGCCGCTGGCTCCCGAGCCGCCCGTGGTATTCGAGCCCGGGGAGAGCGGAGGACCTGCAGCGGGTCGGCGGGTTCCGGCTCGACGACCCGGCCGGGGCGGTGGGTATCGAGTTCCTGGTGGTGACCGATACCGGGGGCGCCGCGCCGATCACCTACTTCGTGCCCCTGAGTTATCGGGATGCGGCGTTCGACGCCGACCCCGACGCGCTGCTCGGTACCGCCGAGCACGGCGTGCTGGGTACCCGCTGGATCTACGACGGCACCCGGGACCCGGTGTCCGTCGATCGGATGGTGGCGTTACTGGCCGGCGGTGCGCGGGCCCAGCACGGCACCGAGAGCGATACCCCGGAGCTGAGCGTTCTGGTCGCCGCCGCCGACCTCCCGGCGGCCGGCTCGGCGTTGATATCAGCCGCGGAGAATCCAGTGGGCACCGATATCAGCGTCGCCGACGGGCAGCTGCGGGTGCACCGCGTGCTGGGCCGCTCGGAGCCGGTCTTACGTTCCGGACAGGTGGTGGTGCCGTGGACCGCGCCCGACGGCAGCACCGTGTGCAGTGTGGTCCTGTCGGAACTGCGCTGACAGTGCCGTTACGGCCCACGACTCCCGAAGCTGTCATGAAGTGCAAAGTAGGTCCGCGTTCCTGAAGCCGGCCCACGCCGTGAAGTAGCTTCAGGCCGGTGAGATGCTGGGCTTGGAAGCTCGGGGGGCGCGCACCGACGGACTCCTTGTTCAGATGGCCGTATAGGGTGCCGCGCTTGACGTCGAAAGTTCCGGCGATCTGCTGGGCGGTATGGTTGCTCTCGTCGTAGAGGCGTTGGGCCTGCTCGATCTGGTGGGTGGGGAGTTCGGCGCGGCGGCCGCGTCTGCGGCCGCGGGCCTTGGCGGCGTCCTGGGCGACGGTACTGCCCATCGGTGCGGCATAGCGATCGCCGATCACACTCGTTGACGGGGTCTGTCGAGGATGACGTTACGGGTCTGGGATTCGGGGTCGGTGAATGCCAGCAGCGTGTGAGCTTCTTCGGTGACAGCGGCCGCATCGTGTATGGTGAATGGCCGGTCATAGGGGCGGATGGTGATTGTCGCGGATCCGGTGTTTCGGTTGATCGTCCAGTCGCCCGCGGTGAATCCGTCGACCAGCAGGATCTGCGGAGCGGGGCGTTGGGTGCGGTAGCCCTGTGTGCCGTGCTCGTCGGTGATCACGCGGGTGCGGTCCGCGTGTGAGAGCAAAACGTTGTCGAAGTCGTACAGAAACCTCGGCGGCGCGGGGGTGTCGGGGTCCGGGCGTCCAGCGTCGGGTAGGTCGAAAAGCTCCTGGCCGTGATGATCGTGAAAGGTCATCAAGCCTGGTCGCATTCGGTCGACAATCTCGCGCAGCCTGGTGAGGCCCGACCACATCTGCATATCTTTGACGGCGGCGGGGCCGAAGGCGGCCAAGTAGCGCAGGATCATTTGCTCGAGCGAAGCGGTGATCGTTCGGTCTGTGCCGAGCCACGCGTCGGCGGTGGTGTGAGCAATCGGCCCGCTGCGGCCCCAGACGCCGCGTGGTGGCACCTGCACCAGGGGCACCTGGTTGCGGATGGCGTAGACCAGCGAGGCGGGCGCGCGGTCGGGCCAGCGTTGGCCGAGTAGCGTGCCGAGCTGCTTGTTGGTCAACGGTTTCGGGGTGAGTAACTCGATGCCGTCGGCGATCAGTTTCGCCATATCGATACCATCGATGGGCTTGCCGTGTGTGTGATTGCGGTAGAGGTCGCGATCCAATACAGGTTGGATGAGCGGACGCAGCGCACGTGCGTCGTCAGGGGTGACCAGGTGAATCGTCGAGCGCATCAGAGCAATTCGAATCAACTTGCGGTCTGTGAGCAGGTGGGCGGCCTGTTCCGGGACGAAACCCGCCAGTCGTGACCACAACCCGACGTACCAGGTATGCGGGGTCTGGGCCTGCAGTCCGACCAACTGCTCCACCGCGTCGATGACGGACAACTCGGAGCGGCGCAACAGCAACTGCCGATCGAGAGTGGCGCGATTGAGCGCCCGACGGTTGAGTACTTGTGTCATCAGCAGAACCTTTCGACAGAACAGTGGGGTTGGTGGCGCCGGGGCGACGCCACCAACACGGACGATCATTGGGTGCTGATCACTTCAGTTCGCCGAAGAATCGCCGGATGTCGGCGATCAACAGGTCGGGTGCGTCCTGGGTCGCCCAGTGACTGCCCCGGTCGAACTCGTTCCAGGACACGATGTTGCTGTGATCGCGCTCGGCGAAACGGCGCAGTGGAGTGAAATCGTAGGCGAAGCCGGCCAGGCCCGTGGGAGCGGTGGTCGGTTGGGTCGGGTGCTGGGCGTGGTGGTCCTCATAGTAGAAGCGGGCGGCCGAAGCAGCGGTGTTGGTCAGCCAGTACAGCGTTGCGTTGGTCAGAACATGATCGTCGTCGAGCGAGGCCAGCAGTTGCGCCGTCCAGGCGAGCTGCCCGGTGGGTGAGTCCGCGAGCGCGTGCGCGAGGTTCTGTGGCGCGCTCTCCTGAAGCCGGGCATAGCCGGACATGTTGTCGTTGAAATACTTCAGATGCTGCACGTACCCTCGCTCCTCCTCGGTCAGGTCGGCCAGCTCGGCCGGGTCGCCGGACGGGAAGGAGAACAGCTGGGTCACGTGCACTCCGATCACGTGGCCCGGGTCGATTCGACCCAATTCGGGCGACACGTGCGAACCGATGTCGTTGCCATGGGCGCCGTAGCGGTGGTAGCCCAGTCGTTTCATCAGCTCTGCCCATGCCGCGGCGGTGCGGTAGCGGTTCCAGCCCTTCTCCCGGGTGGGCCCGGAGAAGCCGAAGCCGGGCAGAGAGGGAATCACCAGGTGGAATGCCTTGGCCGGGTCTGCGCCGTGGGTGCGCGGATCGGTGAGAGGCTCGATCAGGTCGAGGAACTCGAACACCGAATTCGGCCACCCATGGGTCAGGATCAGCGGGGTGGCATCAGCCTCCGGCGAGCGGACATGCAGGAAATGGATGAGCTGTCCGTCGATCTCGGTGGTGAACTGCGGATAAGCATTGAGCTTGGATTCCCAAGCGCGCCAATTGTATCCATCGCGCCAGTAGGCGGTCAGCCGCTGCACATAGTCGAGCGGGACTCCGTACTCCCAACCCGGCGGCACCGGCCCGATCTGGACCTGCCCCTCGGCCTCCAGAGGCAGTTCGCCGGCCCAGCGAGCACGCGCCAGCCGATCCTGGAGATCGTCGAGGTCCGCCTGGGGGATATCGATGTGGAAGGGCGTGATCGCGGTGGTTTCGAATGTCATGTCCTGAACGGTAGAAGATCTTTAGGAAGACTTTGTTCCTAAAGAAATGGCAGACTGAAGAAATGTTGGAGACCTCGGCACGACTGCTCCGGCTGCTCTCGCTCTTGCAGATCCCACGCGACTGGAGCGGCGCAGATCTGGCCGAACGACTGGAAGTCAGCACACGGACGGTGCGCAACGACATCGAACGGCTGCGCCACCTCGGCTATCCGGTGCACGGGACAAGAGGGTCGGCGGGCGGCTACCGACTCGGCGCGGGCACCAGCCTCCCGCCGCTGCTACTCGACGACGAGGAGGCCGTCGCGGTCACCGTCGGCCTGCGTACCGCCGCTGGGGGCGGCATCGCCGGCGTCGAGGAGACCTCCCTGCGGGCCCTCGCCAAGCTCGAGCAGGTGCTGCCGAATCGGTTGCGGCGCAGGGTCGAGGCGTTGCAGGCCTATACCGTCTCTGTTCGAGGAGACGACACCGGCCCGCGCGTCGACGCCGAGACACTGACCATGATTGCGGCCGCCTGCCGAGATCACCAGCAACTCCGATTCGAATACCGCGATCACGATGGCGGCGACAGCAGGCGAGTGGTCGAGCCTTATCGGCTGGTCAACTGGGGACGACGCTGGTATCTGGTCGCCTTCGACATCGACCGGCACGCCTGGCGCACCTTCCGCGTCGATCGCATCACGCCCAAAACCCCGACCGGGTCTCGATTCACTCCCCGTGAACTACCGGAAGACGTGACCGATCGGGTGACCCGCGGCGTATCCGCCGCGGCCTGGCGCTTCCGCGCATCGGTGACCGTGCACGCACCCGCCGCATTCCTCAGTGCCCGTATCCCCCCGGCCGCCGGCACCATCGAAGCGGTCGACGACACGACCTGTGTGCTCCACACCGGCGCGGACACCCCACAGGCGCTGGCGATCAACATCGGCCGGCTGGGCATGCACGGTATCGATTTCACCGTCGGTGACCCGCCGGAGTTGGTCGAGCTGCTTCGCTCACTGGCCGACCGCTATCTGCGTGCCATCGCAGGCGCTACCCGAACCAGCACCCCAACCACCGGAGGTTGACCCAGCCGGGCGCCAGCCCTCGCCGACCAGCGTCCACGACCCGATCACATCCTCGGGCGACCACTCCTGACGCACGAGCCGGAACGGTAGTGCAGCCAGCGCCTACCGACTCTTCATGACAGCTTCGGGAGTGCGAGGTCGTTACCGCGTCACCAGGACGGCGATGGCCCGTTGAACGCTCTGCCCACGTCGGCCTCCATTTCCTGCCCCCTCATATGCGCAGCGGCAAACCGGCTTCCGTGCGCGCCACCCGATCGGCGTGGACGATATGCGCGCGTTCGAGCAGCGCGATGAGTTCGGCCTCGCCCTCCCGGATCCGCCGAGTGTATTTACGCGGCAGCGAGGCGATCGTATTCTCTTCGGCGATCATCTTCGCGTAGGTGCGTTCGCGCAGCGTCTGATCGGCTTCATAGCCGAGATCGAGGTAGCGGGTGGCGTGCCGGCGGGCGTTGGCGACTGCGGTCTGGGCGCGTCCGGCCGGGCTGAGCAGGGAGGCCGCCACGGTCACCAGTAGTACGACGACGATCACCCCCAGTGAGGCGGCGGTGGATACCTCGGTGACCGGTACCGGTTCACCGTGGTTGAGGAACGGCACAGAGTTCTGGTGCAGCGCGTGCAGGACGAGTTTGACTCCGATGAAGGCGAGGATGGCGGCCAGGCCGAAGCCGAGGTAGATCAGGCGGTCCAGCAGCCCTTCGAGCAGGAAGAACAGTTGGCGCAGCCCGAGCAGGGAGAACGCGGTGGCGGTGAAGACGAGGAAAACGTTTTGGGTGAGGCCGAAGATGGCGGGGATCGAGTCCAGCGCGAACAAGACGTCGGTGCCGCCGATGGCGATCATGGCCAGCAGCATCGGGGTGAGCCGGCGCCGGCCGTCGACGACGGTGACCAGTTTGTCGCTGTCGTAGCTATCGGTGGTGTGCAGGAGCCGGCGGGCCAGGCGCAGCACGACAGTGTCCCCGGAATGGCTGTCCTCGCTCTCCGGTTTCAGCATGTTGCCGGCGGTGATCAGCAGCGCGGCGCCGAATACGTAGAAAACCCAGGCGAAACGGTTGATGAGGGTGGCGCCGACGAAGATGAATCCGGTGCGGACCACCAGCGAGAACACGATGCCGACCAGCAGCACTTTCTGCTGCGCCGCGCCGGGCACCCGGAAGGTGGTCAAGATGATGAGGAACACGAACAGGTTGTCCACCGACAGGGCTTTTTCGGTGATGTATCCGGCGAAGTATTCGACGCCCATGGTCGGACCGCCGAACACCCACACCGCGAACCCGAACAGGACGGCGATACCCACGTACGCGGCCGACCAGACCGCGGCCTCGGTCAGCGACGGTGTGTGTGCGGTGCGGACGTGGAAGAAGAAGTCGAACAGCAGCAGGCCCGCGATCAGTGCGAGTGCGCACGCCCATGCCAGCGCGGGAACGGTCACCTCGGCCTCCTGACGGGTCGTCGCGTGGTGGGGCTGGGGGCGACTCTAGCCTCGGATCGACGTGTCGGCGGGCCGGTGCAGGTGATGTCGGGGAGGTCGGATGTGGGTTACCGACGGCGCTGTGCCGCGGCGACGTCAGGGGGCTGAACGGACACTCCCGGCAACCGTGCGGCGATCCAGTGTCCGGACCCATATCATTTTGCTATGCCACCCTACGAGGAAGCGGACGCCGCTCTGGTGTTCGGTCGCGGTGTCCGCCAGACGGTGCTGGCGATGGGGGTCTGTTCGGTGGTGATCGGGGTGGCCACGGTGATCTGGCCGGACAAATCCTTGGGCACGGTCGGCAACCTGTTCATGTTCTCGCTGCTGTGCAGCGCGGTGACCCTGGCCGCGGTGGCATTCGGGAGCCGGTTGGGCCGGTTTCCGCGGGTACTGCTGCTGGTGGCGGCGCTGGCATCGCTGGTGACCGCGACCCTGTGCTTCCGGGCGGGCGATTGGACGCTGCTGCTGGCCATGTGGCTGGGGCTGGCGTGGGCGGTGCGGGGAATCGCACACGCGGTGGCGGGGGTATGGGATGACGAGGAGATCACCGGCGCCGGAAAACAGGAAGTGTTCGGCCTGGTGACGCTCACCGCGGGTCTGGTGGTCGCGATCGCGCCGTTCGACGATATCGCGACGCTGGCGCTGGTCGCGGGGTGCTGTATCACCGTCTTCGGGGTGCTGGAGGTGTGGACGGCGGTCCGTTCGCCGGTGGCGGTGCGCGGTCCGGAAGCGGATTCGCCGACCCCGGACGAGCATTTGACGACGGTGATCGCGAGCGCCGGAGGTTCCGGGGGACGCACCCGCGACTGAGACGCCGGAAGGGCCTCGGTTTCGATACTCTTCCCGGTATGGCGATCATTGCGAGCCATCGGATCATGCGCCTGCGGGCTCTCATCGAGCACCCCAACACCGGCGCCGATGAGCGCGCGACCGCGCAACGCATGCTGGACCGGATACTGGACCGCTCCGGCTATTCGGCGACCGGTGATCGCACTTACGGTGATCGCCATCATCGGGTTGGTAAACATGCCGATCTGCGGTCGGTGGCCGAGATGATCCGTGCCGATATCGCGTTGGGTCGCATCATGTTCGCGCCGCAGACCCGGTTCGGTGAACCGGCGGTCCGGGATCCGCTCGGTGACGCGCCGGTGCAGATCGTGATCACCGTGGATCTGCCGCACCACGGGTGTATCGACATCACCATCGACAATGTGCCCCGGGATTGGGGATGGGTGATCGAGGACAGTATCGAATGCGTGAGCCCGCAGTTGCAGGAGCTGGCGACCGAACTGGCCGACATCATGAACGGTTACAACTTCGACGGCAGTGATATCGCCAAGCGCTTCTTCGGCCGGGTGCGTATCCCGGATTTCACCCTGGTCTGGTAGCGGCCGGCGGCGTCAGGAAACACAGAATTCGTTGCCTTCGGGATCCAGCATGACCCACCAATGTCCGGCGGGGCCCTGATCCACTTCCCGGGCGCGGGTCGCGCCGAGCTGTTCGAGACGGGCCACCAGTTCGTCGAGGCCGCCCGGGGTGCTCCGGACTCACCGCGGACGCGGGCTGGCAGATCGGTGTCTCCCGGACACTGCCCCAGCCGCCGGATATCGTCTGGGATCACCTCACCGGCGCGGCGGGTCCGGCCTGCTGGCTGGGCCCCGGCGCCGACCCCACCTCCGCGCCCGGCGCGCAATACCGCGCCGACGCCGGGGTGACCGGCGAAATCCGCGGCTACCGTCCCGGTGACCGCAGCCGCCTCACCTGCTGTTCGACCACCGTGCAGGTCACGCTCACACCCGCGGCCGGGTACCGGACCCGCGTACGTTTCCATCAGGAACGGATGTCGAGCGCCCCCAGCGTGAACAGCAGCGGGCACACTGGCAGCAGGTCATGGACGAGCTGGCCCACGCCTTGGACGCGTTCCGCCCCGGATCAGCCGGCGGCGACCTCGATACGCGGTGAATGAGTGACCGGGAAGTTCGCCGACGCCGCGATGAAGCATTTCGCATGGGCGGCGCGGTGCAGTTCCCGTGCCCGGTCGGCCATCTCCGCGGCCGCCACGGTGACCACCGGACGCAACTCCACCCCGGTGAAACGGCCGCCGCCGTGACTGTCCTCGGCCATGGTTCCCACCGCGTCGTCCCGGTAATCGAGCACCGTGACCCCGCCGGTCGCGCAGAGGTGCAGATACCACAGCAGATGGCATTGGCTCAGCGAGGCGAGCAACAGCAGCTCCGGATTCCAGCGGCTCGCGTCGCCACGGAAGGCCGGGTCGGCGGATCCGAGCAGGTCCGGGCGCCCTGGTGCCTGGGATAGGTGGTCGCGGTCGTAGGACCGGTAGTCGACCGTCCCTCGGTCACCCGCCCCGGTCCACTCGGTGCGGCATTCGTAACGGTGTGTCTTCCCTGCCATGCCCGTGATCGTCGCGCGTGCCGGGGTCGTTTGTCGAACGGCGACCGATAGTTCAGTTGTGCGATTCGTCCCGCAGATCCAATCCGATCGGAGTGACCGCCGGGATCTCCCCGGACGCCATGACCGCGCGGGTGAGGGGGCGCAGCGCCCGGAGCAGTTCCGCGCGGTCATCGGAAGTCTGGACCGCGTACGCCGGTGCGGCCGCCGCGTCGGTCCGTGCCTCGATCTCGGCCTTCACCGTCCTTCCGCGCTCGGTAGGACCGTCGTCGTCGGCCAGTCCTTTGCCGCGCAGGGTGTCCAGCCGGTCGGCCCATTCCGCGTCGTCGAAATCCCTGGACACCGTGTAGACCTCGCGTGGCACCCGGTTCGCCAGGGTCTGCAGCACATGCGATTCACGTCCGTCGATTCCGGCGGCGACCAGTGCGGCGATATGCCCATCGCCGCGATGCTCCCGCAGCAGTGTCGCCGCGTGCCACAACCGCGCCACCGGGTCCCGCGGTTCGGGTAGCGCCCGGTTGGCGGCGAACAGCGTCCGCCCTTCCGCCGGCGCCGCGGCCACCGCCCGCGCTGCCAGTTCGGCTGCCGTCGCGACCTCGGGGCTGTCGGCGAGGTCTCCGAGCTGTCGGCGCAGCGCCGCGGTCGCGCCGTCCTCCCGGGCGGTCAGTGCCGCGCGCGGGGTGGCGAATTCCCATGCGGCGGGCAGGGCGGCGCGCACGCGCTCGAAGGTGAAGTTGTAGAACAGCGCGTGTACTACTTCGGGACCGGCCGCGCCGAGCGGGGCGGCGCGGCCGGCGAAGTAACCCATCCAGAACCCGCGATATCCTGCGGCTTTCAGTGCCTGCAGCGGTTCGGGTGAGAAGTAGGTGACGGCGTGCAGCGGTTCGAGCAGGCGCCAGGCCTGCCGCGCGAAGGCGGGGAGTTCGGTGATCATGCTGCCACGCTACTGCGCCCGGCTCCTGCCGAAGCGAGTGTTCATGCGGGCCACTGGAATTCGGGATCCCGGCTGTAGCCCAGGCGCCGCTGCCGGTGGGCGCGGCGTGCGGATCGGGATAGTCGGGGGTGCCCAGGATCGTGGTGCGCAGTTCGGCGTAGGCGGGGTGCGCGGTGGCGAAACGTGTACTGGAGCCGGCCCGGTCGGTGGCGAACCCGCCCAGTTGCGCGATGGTGACGGCGACACCGAAGGGGCGGAGCTCGTCGGCCGGTGCCGCGCTGAATCCTTCCGGCGCCCATTTCCCGGCGTGTACATGCCGAACAGCGGCAGGCTGCCGACCGCCTCGACGGTGGATATCTGCACGATATGACCGCTGCCCCGGGCCCGCAGGTGGGGGAGCGCGGCCTGGCAGACCCAGACGGCACCGTAGAAATTGGTGTCCAGCTGGTCGCGGATCTCGGCTTCGCCGAATTCCTCGCCCGCGCCGACGAGACCGAATCCGGCGGTCAGTCGGACCGGGCGGACCGGCCCCCGCGTACGCCGACTTCCCCCTCGTCGCCGCCTTCACCTGCCTGCGCCCCTGAATTCTCGGCGACCCGCAGATAGGCCGCAGTCAAGTCGGCGAGCACGCCACCATCCGGCGCCGGTCGCCGCCGCAGGTGGATATCGCGAAGTTCGTCCATGAACCCCTCCCGCAGTGCCTGCCCCCCCTCGGCGAGCAACTGTGCTCGCACGGCCAGTTCCGGTGTGGTCGGTAACCAGCGTGCACCCCAGGCTCCCAGTTCGGTGATCACCGGCACCAGTCCGATCGCGGCCTCGGTGAGGTGGTATTCGATCTTCTGGCGATGGGTCGGGTCGTCGTCGCGGGTGAGCAGGCCGGCGTCGACGAGTTTGGCCAGCCGCGCGGCGAGCATATTCGACGCGATGCCCTCCATGGACGCGCCGAGCAGTTCGCGGAAGTGGGTGTTGCCGCTGAACATGATGTCGCGCAGCACTATCAGACTCCACCGGTCGCCGAGCAGTTCCATCGTCATATTGATCGGGCAGCCGGATTTTCCGGGCGGCACGGGCAGCACTTCCGGCGAAACTGGTTGCGTCATGAGATCAGTCTAGGTAAGTTCTCAACCGATTGCAGACTACAACCAGTTAGGACTCACGATGGCCCAACTCGTCCGTGTGCAGTGCTTCGGCGTTTCCGCCGACGGTTACGGATCCGGCCTCGGCCAGAGCCTGGACCGCCCGTTCGGTCATGCCGACCCGGGCATCATGTTCACCTGGGCCGGCGCCACCGCCAGCTGGGTCAACCGCACCGATCCCGGCGGCACCCGCGGCCTCGACGACTACCTGACCCGCGATTTCGCCCACAACATCGGCGCCGAAATCATGGGCCGCAACAAGTTCGGGCCGCAGCGCGGCCCCTGGGAGAACCACGACTGGCAGGGCTGGTGGGGCGACGAACCCCCGTTCCACACCCCCGTCTTCGTCCTCACCCACCACCCCCGCCCCTCCTTCACCCTCGCCGACACCACCTTCCACTTCCGCGACGCCAGCTGCGAAGAAGTTCTGAAGGAAGCACTGGCCGCCGCCGACGGCCACGATGTGCGCATCGGCGGCGGGGTGGCCACGGTGCGCGAATTCCTCGCCGCCGACCTCATCGACACCCTGCACATCGCGGTGGCGCCGAACGAACTCGGCGACGGTGAACGCCTCTGGGAGCGGCCCGAAGAACTCACCGACCGATTTCACCTGGAGCAGATCCCCAGCCCCAGCGGGGTCGTCCACCATTTCTTCTGGCGGCGCTGACCCCGAAAACGACGGATCGCCCGGGATCCGAAGATTCCCGGGCGATCCGCTACCGCGGTGCGGTCACACCGGCCGGATCAGGCCAGATCGAACCGATCCGCGTTCATGACCTTGTTCCAGGCGGAGACGAAGTCACGCACGAACTTCTCCTTCGCGTCGTCGGCCGCGTAGACCTCGGCCACCGCGCGCAGTTCGGAATTCGAGCCGAACAGCAGGTCGTAGCGGGTGCCGGTCCACTTGACCTCGCCGTTCGCGGTATCGCGGGCCTCGAAGGTCTCCTGGGATTCGTCGAGGGACTTCCACTCGATACCCATATCGAGCAGGTTCACGAAGAAATCGTTGGTCAGCGTCCCGACGTTGCCGGTGAACACACCCTGCTGCGACTGCTTGTAGTTCGCGCCCAGCACTCGCAGACCACCGACCAGCACGGTCATCTCCGGCGCGGTCAGGTTCAGCAGGTTCGCGCGGTCGATCAGCAGGTGCTCCGACGGCAGCCGGTGGCCCTTGCCGATGTAGTTGCGGAACCCGTCGGCGCGCGGTTCGAGCACACCGAAGGAATCGACATCGGTCTGCTCCTGCAGCGCGTCGTTACGACCCGGCGCCACCGGCACGGTGACCTGCACGCCCGCCGCCTTCGCGGCTTCCTCCACACCGGCGGCGCCGGCGATCACGATCAGGTCGGCCAGCGATACCTTCTTGCCGCCGGTCCGGGCGCCGTTGAACGATTCCTGGATCTTCTCCAGTGCGCTCAGTACGGTCGCCAGCTGATCGGGTTCGTTGATATCCCAGCTCTTCTGCGGTTCCAGCCGGATGCGGGCGCCGTTGGCGCCGCCGCGCTTGTCACTGGACCGGAACGTCGACGCCGACGCCCACGCCGTGGACACCAGCTGCGGCACGGTCAGACCCGTGGCCAGCACCTGCTCCTTGAGCGCGGCGATATCGGCCTCGTCGATCACCTCGAAATCCACGGCCGGGATCGGGTCCTGCCAGAGCAGCACCTCGGCGGGCACCTCCGCGCCGAGGTACCGCTTGATCGGGCCCATATCGCGGTGGGTCAGCTTGTACCAGGCGCGGGCGAAAGCGTCCGCGAACTGGTCCGGGTTCTCCAGGAAGCGACGCGAGATGACCTCGAACTCGGGGTCGAAGCGCAAGGCGAGGTCGGTGGTCAGCATCGTCGGCTTCTTGCGGGCATCCGAATGCGCGTCCGGGATGATCGCGTCGGCATCCTTGGCGACCCACTGGTTGGCGCCGGCCGGGCTCTGGGTGAGTTCCCATTCGTAACCGAACAGGATCTCGAAGAAATCGTTGGTCCACTGGGTCGGCCTGGTGGTCCAGGTGACCTCCAGGCCACTGGTGATCGCGTCGCCGGCCTTACCGGTGCCGTGCGCGCTCTTCCAGCCGAGCCCCTGCTGCTCGATGAGCCCGCCCTCCGGTTCGGCGCCGACCAGTGCGGCGTCACCCGCGCCGTGGGTCTTGCCGAAGGTGTGGCCGCCGGCGATCAACGCGACGGTTTCCTCGTGGTCCATCGCCATCCGGCCGAACGTTTCCTTGATGTCCACGGCCGAGGCCAGCGGGTCCGGATTGCCGTTCGGTCCTTCGGGGTTCACATAGATCAAACCCATCTGGACCGCACCCAGCGGGCTCTCCAGATCGCGGTCACCGGTGTAGCGCTCGTCTTCGAGCCACACCGACTCGGGGCCCCAGTAGACGTCTTCGTCCGGTTCCCAGAGATCGGCGCGGCCGCCGGCGAAGCCGAAGGTTTCGAATCCCATGGATTCCAGCGCGACGTTGCCGGCGAAGATCATCAGGTCGGCCCAGGACAGCTTCTTGCCGTACTTCTTCTTGACCGGCCACAGCAGCCGGCGGGCCTTGTCCAGGTTGCCGTTGTCGGGCCAGCTGTTCAGCGGTGCGAAACGCTGCATGCCGCCGCCACCGCCGCCGCGGCCGTCGCTGGTGCGGTAGGTGCCGGCGCTGTGCCAGGCCATCCGGACCATCAGCGGGCCGTAGTGACCGAAGTCGGCGGGCCACCAGTCCTGCGAGTTGGTCAGGATCGCGGTGATATCGCGGCGGACCTCGTTCAGGTCGAGGGTTTCGAACTCCGTCGCGTAGTCGAAGTCGGGCTCCATCGGATCCGAGGCGGGCGCGTTCTTGCGCAGGATCTTCAGGTTGAGCTGGTTCGGCCACCAGTCACGGTTGCCGGCACCCGTGGTCGGGTGTTTGGCCGCGAACGGGCACTGGCCTGTGGTGCTGTCGGACACTGCGTTCCTTCCGGTGAAACGGGGTCATTTCGGGCTGGGCGATACGGAACAGTCGGGGCACAGGCCCCAGTAGATGACCTCGGCTTCCTCGATGGTGAAACCGTGGTCGTCGGCGGCGGTCAGGCATGGGGCGGGGCCGGTGGCGCAATCGACGTCGGCGATCGCGCCGCAGTTCCGGCACACGAGATGGTGGTGGTTGTCGGCGACCCGGGTCTCGTACCGGGCCACCGAACCGGTGGGCTGGATACGGCGCAGCAGACCGGCGGATGTGAGCGCCCGCAGTACGTCGTACACGGCTTGGTGCGACACCGCCCCCAGGGATCCACGTACCCGGCCGATGATCGAGTCGGTATCGGAGTGCGGGCTCTCGTGCACCGCCCGCAGCACTGCCAGACGCGGCGCGGTCACACGGAGCGCGGCCTCGCGCAACATGTTTTCGAACTCCGCGGTCGTGGTCACGATTCGGAGCTTACCGTTTTTCTTGAATGAATCAAGTATTAGTTCGAATCAAGATTCGAGCGCACACAGTAAGCCCGGGTCGGTCCAGGTATCCGGGATACGATGCCCTGACTTCACGAACGACGCCGATCCGCCCGGAGGATATATGCGCTCCACGGTCCGCCGCAGGGTTATCGCCGCAATCGGTACGGCCGCCTTCGGCTGCGCCGGCCCGGCGGCGGCAGCGGCCGCGCAACCCACTTACTACAACCCCGAGATAAGCCACTGCGACCACCTGTTCCGCACCCCGCTGGAGGCGCCGAGGCCCGGGGTCGCGGTCTACTGGAGCCCGTTCGGCAGCACCGGAATCGTGTGCTTTGACAACGGAACCGGGGTCGCGGACTACTACCAGCGCGACCCCGCCGGCGCCTGGCACGATATGAACGAACTCGCCCCCGGCCAGTTCTTCTACAGCCTCTTCGTCACCGGGATACCCGACGCCGCCCACTGGCGCTGACCCCGCCCGGGCGGGGTCAGCGCCCACCGGAGGTGGAGTGCGCCGCCCCGCCCGGAGAGATCGCGCCGTCACCGCGGTAATACCGAGGTATTATGGTGGCAGTCGTGGAGTACGAATGGCACGCGTCCAGCGAACCGTTCCTTCGGCACTTCGAGGTCGCGGCCTGGGAAGTGGTGGAGGTGCTGTACTCGCCGCGGCGGTGGTCGCGTCCGGCGACAACCGCTCAGGGACTGGCGGTGCTCACCGTATGGGGCCGTACCGAGGACGGGCGGCCACTGGTGGTGGTCCTGCGACCGCGTTCGCACCCCGACCGGTGGCAGATCCTCATGGCCGCGCCCATGGGGGACCGTCAGCTCGCCGAATTCACCGCATGGGAGGCGACCCGAGATGAATAACGAACACGACCCCGGTTTCCCGCGCAGCGCCGCCGAAGCCGAACAGTTCCTCGACGGGCTGGCCTTCGACGACACCGCGCAGGTGCCGCCGCTTCCGCCGACCACCGACGAGGTCGAACGCGGGATGGTCACCACCTCGCTCAAACTCCCGCAGGATATGCGCGAGCGCATACGCGAGGTCGCCGCGGCGCACTGTCTCACCCCGTCGATGCTGATCCGCCAATACATCGAACTGGGCCTGTCCAGTGAACAGCCGGAGCGCATGATCCCGTTGTCGGACGCCATCCGGGTGCTGTCCAGCCTCCGGCCCACCGCTTGAGCCCTGCCGCCGCCATCCACCCGGCGTGCGGCGATCGCGCATGCCGTCCTCCCGGCCCGCCGGACTGCCGCTCGCGCTCTCCCGCCCGGCCCCACGGTCACGCACCCGTCGATCCCGCCACACCCACCCGGCGGACCGGGGACATCTCCGGCCGAACTATGCCGCAGTCCGCACGGTCCGCCGGATTCTGAACGGCCTACCGAATCGCTTAGCACGCCCAAGTATCGTTTCGGCTTTCCATGCCCTTTCAAGGCGGCCTTCCGGAGGTTCCTGGGACCGGCGTTTGCGGCGTTGCTCGACCTCGCTTATTATGGCGTTCCGAAGCTGGTCGTCGAGATTATCGAGAATGCACTCCGACGACTGCCGGTCCGATTGCCCGAATTGCGGGCCGATCGGCACAACAAAGATTCTCCCGATTGTCGGGGTCGCGGAGAATTGACCGGGACAACAGGCGTAAAGCTTAGCCACGGCCGAAGGCGATTTGGTGCAGCCAATGACTACCGACGATGTCCGCTTCCTGATCAGCGACCCCGACATGACTCCGAGCCACATCTGTGACCTGCATGTATCCCAACTACGGGACGGTAACGATGCGTGCACACGTAATGCGGAATCCGAGGACGGCGGCCCCGCCGGGTGGCGGTGGCACAGCCGTCCGGCCCGCCGAAGAACGGCGCAGTACCTGGTGCCTTCCAGCGTATTTGCGGCAGATACGGCCGACCGGTGGATGAGCCCGGATTTTTATAACCGCCGGGTATAGATCAACCCGCTTTATCTCCTTTCGGGATCGAATTCGCTGCCCGGCGAGCCCACCGTCCGTCATCGCCGATGAGCAAAAGTCTCGATTCGACGACATAAATTGTTGTTCCAATGATATCCCCTGCGCATTTCAGGAGCAGTGAGCCGGCTTTTTCGGCCGGTTTCCCCCGATGCCGGGAAAATGGAGGACAGGTGACCCAGTCCAAGCGCAACACAGACGGCCGGGGCCGATCGGATTCCTCGGAGATCGGCTCGTCCACGACAACAGGCCACTCGGCGTCGGGTAACGGTTCGGGTGCGCGGCCGGGTGCCGTCACATTCACCGGCCCGCCCCGCCGCGATGTCCTCCCGCTGTCGGCCGCCCAGCGAGGGATCTGGTTCGCCCAGCATCTCGCGGGATCGTCGCCGATCTCGGTGGCCCAATACGTCGAGATCGTCGGCGAACTGCAACCGGACCTGCTCCTGGAGGCATGCCAGGCCGCCGACCGCGAATTCGGCCCCGGGCACCTCCGCCTGATCGAAGTCGACGGCGAACCGTGCCAGTACGTCGACGAGACGGTCGGATCACCGGCCTCGGTGGTGGACCTGCGTCGCCGTACCGACCCGGTCGCGACCGCGCACCGTCTCATGGTCGAGGACTATTCGGCGCCGCTGGACCTGCTCGGCGACTACCTCATGAAGTGCATCGTGTACCAGGTGGGCGACAACCATTACCTGTGGTATCAGCGCGCACACCATATCGCCCTGGACGGGTTCGCCGCGGTGACGATGCTGCACCGCATCACCGAGCTGTACAACGCGTGGGTGCACGGCGCGGACGCACCTCCGGCCACCGCGAAATACTTGGGCGACATCATCGAGCAGGACCTCGCCTACCGCGGATCGGAGCGCTTCGACAACGACCGCAAGTACTGGACCGAACACCTCGCGGGCGCACCGCCCGTGGTCAGCCTGGGTGGACGTGTCAGCAAACCCACCATCCACCCCGAACTCGTGAGTGTCTCCCTGCCGGAGGACACCGCGCGCCTGCTGGACAGTGTGGTCACCGAGCGCGGCACCAGCGTCACCCCGATCGTCGTCGCGGCGTTCGCCGCCTACCTGGCCCGGATGACCGGAAGCGATGAGGTGCTGCTGAGTCTGCCGGTATCGGGCAGGCATTCGGCGGTGCTGCGCCGTTCGGGCGGCATGGTCGCCAATGTGGTGCCGTTGCGTGTACAGGTCGCCGCCCGCACTGTCGGGGAACTGATCGACGCCACCCAGGGCGAATTGACCAGCGCGCTGCGCCGGCAACGCTACCGCCAGGAAGACATCTTCCACGATATGGGAATCGCCAGGGATGAGGCGGCCTCGTTCGGCCCGGCCGTGAACCTCATGATGGTGGACAACGAGATCGTGCTGGGAGAGACGACCGGCCGTCTCCACGTGCTCACCTCCGGCCCGACCGCCGACCTGTTCGTCAACATCTACCCGGGCGCGGGCCGCGACAGCACCCATATCGATTTCCAGGGCAACCCGAACGTTTACAGCGCCACCGAACTCGCCGGGCACCACCGGCGTTTCCTCAGGTTCCTGCACGAGTTCCTCGCCGGCGGAACCGAGAACAGGGTCAGCGCGCTACCGCTGCTCGAAGCGCGGGAACGGGCCGCGCTGCTGCCCGTGCGGGGCCCCCACGGCACCGGCACCCGGCTGCTGCCCGACATCCTGGCCGACACCGCCCGCCGCCACGGTTCCGGCAGCGCGATCGCCACGCCCGGGCGCACGGTGACCTACGACGAACTGGACGCCAGGTCCTCTCGGCTGGCCCGCCATCTCATCGCGCTGGGGGCCGGACCGGAGACCGCGGTGGCGATCCTGTTGCGGCGCTCGGTGGAATCGGTGGTCGCGGCCTGGGCGGTCGCCAAAACGGGCGCCGCCATCGTACAGATCGACCCGGAGTATCCGCCCGCCCGGATCGAGCACATGGTCACCGACAGCGGCGCCTCCGTGGCGATCACGGTCGACGACCACACGGAACGGTTGCCGCAGCAGGTACGCCGGGTCGTGCTCGACGATCCCGGCGCCCAGCGGGAATACGAGTCCCACGCGACCGATCCGGTCACCGACGCCGACCGGATCCGCCCCCTGCGACCCGCCGACCTCGCCTATCTGACCTACACCTCCGGTTCCACCGGGCTCCCGAAAGGCGTGCAGGTCACTCATACCGGTCTGGCGAACCTCATCGCCGACCGCATCGACACCTACGGTGTCGATGCGGCCGCGCGCGTGTCTTACGCTCTCTCACCCAGTTTCGATGCCTCGCAGGAACAGTTCCTCACCTGCTTCGCCTCCGGCGCCACCCTGGTGATCGTGCCGCCGGAAGTCATCGGCGGCGACCCGCTGACCCGGCTGCTCGCCGAAGAACGCGTCACACATCTGACGTTGACGCCCGCCGTGCTGGCGACCGTCGACCCCGAGCCGCTCACCGAGCTGCGTGTCGTGGTGGTCGGGGGTGACGTGTGCCCGCCGCACGTCATCGAACGGTGGACCGGGCCCTGGTCGATGTACAACGAATACGGTCCCACCGAGACCACCATCACCGCCGCCGGAGTGCCCATCGAACCCGATCGTGACCTCACCGTCGGCGGCCCGATCCGCGGCGTCTCCGCCATGGTGCTGGATCGCGCCTTGCAACCGGCCCCCAAGGGCACCGCCGGCGAACTGTATCTGGCCGGCCCGGGTCTGGCGCGCGGCTACAGCCACCGGTTCGGCGAAACCGCGGCCCGTTTCGTCGCCGACCCCTACGGCGAGCCGGGGGACCGCATGTATCGCACCGGCGACCTCGCGCGCTGGTCCGGCGACAGCGACGCGATGACGCTGGAATTGATGGGACGCAGCGATTTCCAGGTCAAGATCCGCGGCTACCGGATCGAACCGGGCGAGATCGACGCCGCGCTCACCGGACACACCGACGTGGACCTGTCGGTCACCGTGCCGGTGCGGAACAAGGCCGACGCGACCGTGCTCGCCACCTATGTCGTTCCCGTGCACGGCCGCCGGATCGACACCGCCGAACTGCAGCGCTACGCCCGCGAAGCCCTGCCCCCGCATATGGTCCCCACGGTGATCCTGTCGCTGGACAGCCTGCCGGTGAACGCGTTCGGCAAACTGGATCGCACAGCGCTGCCCGAACCCGATTTCGGGACCGCCCCGGCCGGCCGGGCACCGGCCACACCCCGGGAGAACCTGATCGCCGGCCTGTTCGCCGAGGTTCTCGGGGTCGCGCAGGCCGGCGCCGACGACAGCTTCTTCGCGCTGGGCGGCGACAGCATCCTGTCGATCCAGCTGGTGGCACGGGCCAAAGCGGTCGGGTTGAGCTTCTCCACCCAGGATGTGTTCGATGCCAAAACCGTCGCCGGGCTGGCCGCCGTGGCGACCGACGCCGGGGACGAGCCGCGGCTGGCCGAACTTCCCGGCGGCGGGGTCGGGCCGATGCCGCTGTCGCCGATCATGCACGCCATGCTCGGCCGCGGCCACTACGACCGGTTCGCGCAGGCCACGCTCGTACAGCTCCCGGACCGTGTCGAACACGCGCATCTGGTCCGGGCCCTGCAGGCCGTGCTGGACCGGCACGACATGCTGCGCGCCGTACTGCGCGGCGCCGAATCGCTGGACCGGTTCGTCGACGTCCTCGACCGCGGGACGGTCGACGCCGACACCGCGTTGACCACGGTGACCTTGACCCGGCGGGACGCCGCCGAGGTCGACAGTCACCTGCAGGCGGCCGCGGACCGGCTGGACCCCGCCGACGGGGTACTGCTGCAAGCCGTCCGGCTGCAGGACTCGACCGGCCCCGACCTGCTGTGGCTGGTGATCCACCATCTCGCCGTCGATGCGGTCTCCTGGCGTCTCCTGCTCACCGATCTCGCGCAGGCCTGGGCGCAGATCATCGAAGGCGCCGAACCACAGTTCCCGGCGCCCAGCACCTCGGTGCGACGCTGGGCGCACGGCCTTGTCGAACAGACGCCCGCCCGGCGTGCGACGGAACTCGGCTCATGGCGCGGTATCCACGAACTGGGCGACCGCCTGCTCGGGCCACGCCGCCTGGACCCGCAACGCGATGTCGTGGCGACGGCGGGCCGCGTCCGGATCCGCATTCCCGCCGATATCACCGAGGCGGTACTCACCACCGTCCCGGCCCGTTACCACGGCAACGCCAACGACCCGCTGCTGACGGCGCTGGCGCTGGCGCTGGGTGAGTGGCGGCGCCGGCGCGGTATGGCCGCCGGCGCGGAACTGATCTCGCTGGAAGGCCACGGCCGCGAGGAGCGGGCGGTGCCGGGCGCCGATCTCAGCGCCACGGTGGGCTGGTTCACCACCCGGTTCCCGATCCGGCTCGAACTGCGCGATATCGACCCCGAGGAGGCGTTCGCCGGCGGAGCGGCCGCGGGACGCGCCGTCGAGCAAGTGAAAGAGCAGCTGCGGGCGGTGCCGGACAACGGCATCGGCTACGGCATGCTGCGCTGCCTCGACCCACAGGGCAGCACCGAGCTGGGGAACTCACCGGACCCCCAGATCAGTTTCAACTATCTGGGGCGGGTGGGTGCCCGCGAACATTCGGGGGCGTGGACACCCACCCGTGAGTTCACCTCGTTGACCGCGACGAGCGATCCTCGGATGGCGCTGCCCGCGCTGCTCGATATCAACACGATCGCCGAACCGGGACCCGACGGCCTCGAACTGGATGCGACCTGGGAGTTCGCCGCACAGGTGCTCGACGCCACAGAGGTCGACGAACTCGCCGGCCTGTGGGTGCGGGCGCTGCGCGCCTTGGCCGGCCATATCCGCTCCGAATCCGCGGGCGGATTCACTCCCTCGGATTTCCCGCTGGTCACCGTGACACAGGACGAGATCGACCACTGGCTGCGCGACTATCCGTCGCTGACCGATGTGTGGCCGCTGACCGCGCTGCAGGCCGGGTTGCTGTTCCACGCCATCTACGACCGCGACGTCACCGACGGTTACACGGTGCAGGCGGCGCTCACCTTCGCCGGGGATGTCGACGCGGACCGGATGCATTGGGCCGCGCAGGCACTCGTCGACCGCCACGACAGCCTGCGCACCGCGTTCGTCGAAAGCGCCGGCGGGGCCCGCCAGCTCGTACTCGGCGACACCCGGGCCGACTGGCAGTACTCCGATCTCGGCGAGCTCCCCGGCACCGAGGCGCGCGACCGCGCCTTCCAGGAGCTCGCGGTCGCGGCCACGGCGCCGTTCGACCCGGCCCGTCCGCCGCTGCTGCGGTTCCATCTGGTGCGCACCGGCGCCGGCGAATACCGGCTGCTGGTCACCAACCATCACCTCGTGCTCGACGGCTGGTCGATGCCGCTGCTGATCCACGAACTGCTCGCGCTGTACGCGTCCGGCGACGAGACCGCCGAACTCGCCCCGCCGCGCTCCTACCGGGACTACCTGCAGTGGCTGCACGGTCAGGACAGCGACGCGGCGACCGAGGCGTGGCAGCGGATGCTCGCCGGCGTCGAAAGCCCGACACGTGTCACCGGCCGCCGCGACCGCGCGGTCGCCGCGGACAGCGGCGAGACCGGCCGCCCGCTCGACGCCGCGACCACCGCCGCGGTCCTCGACCTCGGCCGCACTCACGGGATCACCGCCAACACCGCCATCCAGGTCGCGTGGGCGCTGCTGCTCACGACCCTCACCGGCCGCCCGGATGTGGTGTTCGGCAACACGGTCTCGGAGCGTCCGCCACATATCCAAGGCGTCGAGTACATGGTCGGACTGTTCATCAACACCCTGCCGGTGCGGGTCCGCACCGACCCGCACGAGACCGTCGCCGACCTGCTCACCCGTGTCCAATCCGAACAGGCCTCGATGCTGGATCACCGGCACATCGGCCTGGCCGAACTCCAGAGCGCCACCGGCATCGCCGATATGTTCGACACGGTGACGGTGCTGGAGTCCTATCCGCTGGACCGCGAAGGACTGTCCCGTGATCTCGGCGCCGCCGGACTGCGGCTCGTCGACATCGACGCCCAGGACGCCACCCCGTACCCGCTGAGCCTGCAGGTGACCCCGCCGTCGCGGGACGCCTCCCATACCGAGGAGAACAGCACCTACACGGTGACGTTGCGTTTCGCCACCGACCATTTCGACACCGACACCGCCCGCACCCTGCTCGAACGATTCGAACTGCTGCTGACCCGGCTCGTCACCGACCCGGGTCGCCGGGTCGCCGCCGTGTCCGCGGCCCGCGACACCGAACGCGCGGAACTGCTCTCGGTACACGGTGCGCCCCCGGCCGGCGAACGCACCCTGCACGACATCCTGTCGGCCACCGCGCGCCGCTACCCGGCCGCGACGGCCGTCCGCTCCGGCGACACCACCCTGACCTACCGCGAACTGGAACAGCGCGCCGACGCCCTGGCCCGCCGGCTCATCGAACGCGGCGCCGCCCCCGAAACGTTCGTGGCTCTGGCGCTCCCACGCTCCGCCGAGCTGGCCGTCGCGATATGGGCGGTGGCCCGCACCGGCGCGGCGTTCGTGCCCCTCGACCCCGCCAACCCGCCCGAACGCCTCGCGGAACTGCTGGCCGATTCCCGCAGCGCGCTCGGCGTCACCGTCGACACGATCGTCCCGCATCTCCCGGCCACGGTGGACTGGCTGATCGCCGAGCTCACCCGCACACCCGATTCCGGCACCGAACCGGTCACCCCCGCCGACCTGCATCCCGGCAACGCGGCCTACCTCATCTACACCTCCGGGTCGACAGGTAAACCGAAAGCGGTGCATATCGCCCACCGGGGCCTGGCCGATGTCGTCGCCGCCCAAGCCGAGGAATTCGCCGCGACCACCGATTCGGTGGTGCTGCAGGTCGCCTCACCGGGCTTCGACGCCTGCGTCTCGGAACTGCTGCTGGCCCACAGCAGCGGCGCCTGCCTGCTGGTGGCACCACCGGAGGTGTACGGCGGCAGCGATCTCGAAGAACTTCTGCGCGCCCAGCGGGTCACCCACGCCATCATCACCCCGTCGGTGCTGGGCACCATGGATCCGGCCGTTCTGCCCGCACTGGAGACGGTCGCGGTCGTCGGCGAGGCCACCGGGTCCGATCTGGTGAACCGGTGGGCGCCCGGCCGCCGGTTGATGAACCACTACGGACCGACCGAATGCACCATCTGGGCCACCGGATCCGAGGCACTGCGCCCCGGCGAACCGGTCACCATCGGCGGCCCGATCCGCGGCGTGACGGCCGCGGTACTCGATATGTGGCTGCGACCGGTACCGGCCGGAGTCGCCGGGGAACTGTATCTCGGCGGATCCGGCCTGGCCCACGGCTATTACGACCGTCCGGACACCACCGCCGCCCGGTTCGTCGCCGACCCGCACTCACCCCACGGCGACCGCATGTACCGCACCGGGGACTCGGTGCGGTGGGTACGCGGCCACTCCGGCCCGGAACTGGAATACCTGGGCCGCGGCGACCAGCAGGTCAAGATCCACGGCCTGCGGATCGAACCGGGGGAAGTCGACGCCCACCTGACCCGGCACCCCGCCGTGGCCCAGGCGGCCACCGTCGCCCAGGACGGCCCGGCCGGAGAACCCGTCCTGGTGTCCTATGTCGTACCCGCCCCCGGAACCACCCTGGATGTGGCGGCACTTCGCGACGACCTCGCCGGTTCGCTCGCCCCCTACATGAACCCCGCCGCGATCGTGGAACTCGACGCGATGCCCCTGACCCCGGTCGGCAAGATCGACCGCGGGGCGCTGCGCGAGCACACGTTCCGCGCCGAGGAAACACCCGGCCGGCCGCCGTCCACACCCGCCGAACGGGTCGTGGCGCAACTGTTCACCGAAGTCCTGCACCTCGACACCGTCTCCGCCGACAGCAACTTCTTCGCCCTCGGCGGCGACAGCATCGTCTCGATGCGGCTGGTGGCGCTGGCACGCGCGGCCGGGCTGACCCTCACCCCGCGCGATGTGTTCGAGGGCAAAACCGTCGCCGCCCTCGCCGCGATGGCCCGCCACGACACCGACGCCGTGACCGTCGAGGACCTACCCCGCGGTGCGCACCGTATCGAGGACCGCGCCTACCGGCCGGCGGATTTCCCGCTCGTCACCCTCACCCGGTCCGATGTCGAGCACCTGGAACAGCGCTACGACACCCTGGCCGATGTGTGGCCGTTGTCGCCCATGCAATCCGGGATCCACTTCCACTCCACCTTCGATCCCGAGGCCGGGGACAACTACACCGTGCAGACGGTGATCGGCTTCACCGGCAGCGTCGACGGTGAATGCCTGCGGCGGGCCGCGCAGGCGGTGGTCGACCGGCACGACATCCTGCGTGCCGCGTTCGTGGAAACCGCCGCCGGACCGTGCCAGATCGTGCTCGACCACGCCGAGGTCCGATATCAGGAGGTCGATCTCGCGGTCCGCGGCGACGACCGCACCGCCGAATGGGACCGGATCGCCACCGCCGACGCGGCCGCCGGGTTCGACCTGTCGGCCCCGCCGCTGATCCGCTTCACCCTCATCCGCGCCGAATCCGGAGCGGCCCGGCTGCTGATCACCAACCACCACGTGATCCTGGACGGCTGGTCGATGCCGCTGCTGCTCAGAGAACTACTCGACTACTACGGCGCGCCCGAACACATCGGCGCCGCCGGCGCCGCCCCCTCCTACCGCGACTACCTGACCTGGCTCACCCGCCAGGACCTCACCGCCTCCAAGGCCGCCTGGGCGCAGGCCTACGCGGACGTGGCTTCGCCCACCCGCGTCGCCCGCGGCACCGGGCCGACCGACGCCACAGCCGCCGAGGTCACCGCCGAACTACCGGCCGACCAGCTCGCGCGCCTGCGCGCCGTGGCCGCCGACGCCGCCGTCACCGTCAACACGGCCGTCGCTGCCGCGTGGGCGCTGAACCTGCGCACCCTCATCGGCGAAACCGACGTGATCTTCGGTTCCGCGGTCTCCGGACGCCCACCCGAACTGCCCGGGGTCGATCAGACACTGGGCATGTTCCTCAACACGATCCCCGTCCGGGTCCAGCTCGACCCGGCGGCCTCACTGCGGGAATTGCTGACACAGCTGCAGGCCCAGCACGCCCGCATGCTCGACCACCACTACGTCGGGCTCCCCGATATCCACCGCAGCGCCGGCACGACCGAACTGTTCGACACCGCGATCGCCTTCCAATCCTTCCCCGTGGACCGCCCGGCCCTGCAGCAACTCGTCGACTCCGCGGGCCTGCGCGTGGACGAGATCACCGGCGTCGACGCCACCCCGTACCCGCTGAGCCTGGTCGTCGCCCCGCAACAAGCCGAGCACGGGGCCTGGCAGGGCCTGCACATCACCCTGCGGTTCCTCGACGACGCCTTCGACACCGCGCAGGCACACAGCATCCTCGACCGTTTCGTCGAACTGCTGCAACGCATCGCCCACGACCCCGCCACCCGGCTCGGTGAGCTCGACCTGCACGGCCGGCAGGACCCGGTCCTGCCCGCCCCCCGCACGCGGCACCTTCCCGGGAGCACCCTCGGCGGCCTGCTCGCCGCCACCGTGGCCGCCGACCCCGACGCCCTCGCGGTCACCTCCGGGCCGGTCGCCCTGACCTACCGGCAGCTCGATGCCCGCGCGAACCACCTCGCCCGGCTGCTGCTGCGCCGCGGCGGCCGCCCGGGCACCCTGGTCGCCGCCGCGCTGCCCCGGTCCCTCGACGCGATCGTCACCGTATGGGCGGCCACGAAAGCGGGCGCCGCGTTCCTGCCGATGGACCCGAACCTGCCCGCCGACCGCATCGAATTCCTGCTGTCGGACTCCGGTGTCACCCTGGGAATCACCGACGCCGCCTCCCGGCCGCGCCTGCCCGACAATGTCGACTGGCTGATCGTGGACACCGAAACCGCGGCCGCCGGTCCGGCACTGTCCGCGCCGGTCACCGACGCCGACCGCGGCGGCCCGATCCACCCGGCTCATCCGGCGTACGTGATCTACACCTCCGGGTCCACCGGCACCCCCAAGGGTGTCCTGGTCGCCCACCGCGCCCTGCCCGATGTGGTGGCGGCGCAACGCCGGATACTCGGTGTCGGCCCCGCCGCCACCGTCCTACAGGTCGCCTCACCCAACTTCGACGCCTCGGTGTACGAACTGTTGATGGCGCACGGCTCCGGCGGCCGGCTGGTCATCGCGCCACCGGACGTGTACGGCGGACCGGAACTGGCCGCCCTGATGCGGCGCGAACACATCACCCACACCCTCCTGACCCCCTCCGCGCTCGCGACCCTCCCGCACGACGGCCTCGGCGAGCTGCGGGTGCTCGCCAGCGCCGGGGAACCGGTCGGCCCCGAACTGGTCGAGCGGTGGGCACCCGACCGCGCCATGGTCAACCTCTACGGTCCCAGCGAGACCACGATCTGGGCCACCGCGAATGCCGCGCTCACCCCCGGGGAACCGATCACCATCGGCGGGCCGGTCGGGCCGGTCGCGGCCGTCGTCCTCGACACGTGGCTGCGCCCGGTACCGGCCGGGGTCGCGGGCGAACTGTACCTGTTCGGGGACGGCTTGGCCGACGCCTATATCGGCCGTGCCGGGCTGAGCGCCTCCCGCTTCGTGGCCTGCCCGTTCGACGAACCCGGCCGCCGCATGTACCGCACCGGCGATATCGTGCGCCGCACCGACACCGACGACCTGGAATTCGTGGGACGCAACGATTTCCAGGTCAAGATTCGCGGCAACCGGATCGAACTGGGCGAGATCGACGCCGTCCTCGGCGCCCGCCCGGATGTGGCGTTCGCGGTGACCGTGCCGCGCCGCACCGAAGACCGGCCGGCAGTGCTGGTGTCCTATGTGGTGCCCGCCCCCGGCCACACCGTCTCCGGTACGGAACTGACCGCCGCCCTGACCGAAGCGCTGCCTGCCTATATGGTGCCCGCCGCGGTCCTCGTCCTCGACGATCTCCCACTGAACTCCAGCGGGAAACTGGACCGCGCCCGGCTCCCGGAGCCGGTTTTCGCCACCCACGAGTACCGGGCGCCGTCGACTCCGGTGGAAGCCGTGGTCGCCGAAGCCTTCCGCCATGTACTCGGCATCACCCGGGTGGGCGCCGACGACAACTTCTTCGAACTCGGCGGCGACTCGCTCAGCGCCTCACTGGTCGTGGCGCGCGTCGGAGCCACCCTGAACGTGCGGGTTCCGGTGCGGTCGATGTTCGAAGCACCCACCGTCGCCGGACTCGCCGCCCACGCGGAAACCCTCACCGGCGGCGACCGGGTACCCCTCACGGCCGGAGTTCGCCCCGACCCCGTCCCGCTGTCGCTGGCACAGCAGCGGATGTGGTTCCTCAACCGCTTCGAACCCGACTCCGCCGCCTACAACATCCCGGTGATGTTGCGGCTGACCGGCGACCTGGACACCGAAGCCCTCGCCACCGCACTGCGCGACGTCGCCGGGCGCCACGAAGTACTGCGCACCATCTACCCCGAGACCGCCGGTGAACCCGAACAGGTGATCCTCGACGAACCCGAGCTCACCCTGAACCCCATACACGTCGCCCCGTCCGTGATCCCCGACGTGGTCAGCGAATTCATGCGCCGCGGCTTCGACGTCACCGTGCAGGTGCCGCTGCGCGTCGAACTGTTCGCCCTCGACACCGACGGTCACACCACCGAATACCTGCTGGTCCTGGTGGTGCACCATATCGCCGGTGACGGCCAGTCCATGGGCCCGCTGGCCCGCGACGTCATGCGCGCCTACGCCGCCCGCACCGCCGGGCACCCGCCGCTGTGGGAACCCCTGCCGGTGCAGTACGCCGACTTCGCCCTGTGGCAGCGCCGGACCCTGGGCTCCGCGCAAGACCCCGACTCGCTCATGTCGGCGCAACTGGAATACTGGCGCACCACACTGGCCGGCGCACCCGACCGGCTCGACCTCCCGGCCGACCGGCCCCGCCCCGCCGTCGCGTCCCTGGCCGGTGGCCGCGTCCCGCTCGACATCGGCGCCGACCTGCACAGCAAGCTGGCCGAACTGGCCCGCTCCCGCGGCACCTCCCTGTTCATGGTCCTGCACGCCGCCCTCGCGGCCGTACTGGGCCGATTGAGCAGCAGCGACGACGTGGTCATCGGCACACCCGTCGCCGGCCGCGGCGAACCCGGACTCGACGACCTCGTCGGCATGTTCGTCAACACCCTGGTCCTGCGCACCCCGATCCACCCCGGCGAGCCCTTCGCCGACCTGCTGACGCGCACGAAAGAAACCGACCTGCAGGCCTTCGAACATGCCGATGTACCGTTCGAACGGGTCGTGGAAGAACTGAAACCGGAACGCTCCGCCGACCGGCATCCACTGTTCCAGGTGGCGCTGGCATTCCAGAACCTGTCGTCGGTCGATGTGGTGCTGCCCGACGTCACCGTGTCCCGAGCCGACGTCGACACCGGCATGTGCCAGTTCGACCTGCAACTCGTCGTCTCCGACAACTACGGCAGAGGCGGCGCGGCGCAGGGCATCTCCGGCATGCTGGTGTTCGCCCGCGACCTGTTCGACGAATCGACGGTCGCCGGGTTCGCCCAGCGACTGATCCGGGTCCTGGAAGCCGTCGCCGACGATCCGGCGACGCCGGTCGGCGATCTCGACTGGCTGGACACCGACGAACACACCGCGCTCGTCTCCCGGGTCGGACCGCGCCTCGAAGGGGCGCCCGCCCTGCTACCGGATGCGTTCGCCACCGCCGTGCGCGACAACGGCGACGGTCTCGCACTCGTCGCCGGCGACACCGCACTCACCTATACCGAACTCGACCTCCACTCGAACCGGCTGGCCCGCCTGCTGGTCCGGCACGGCGCCGGACCGGAGAACCCGGTACTCGTCGCCGCCAACCGGTCCGTCGAATCGGTGATCACGTGGTGGGCAGTCGTGAAATCCGGCGCCACCTATGTGCCCGTCGACCCCCGCTACCCGGCGAGCCGCATCGAACAGATGGTGTCCGACTCCGGCGCCGCACTCGGCGTCACGGTCGCGGCGGCACGCCCCGAACTTCCCGACACCGTGAACTGGCTCGTCCTCGACGACGACACCGTCGCCGCGCGGATCGACACCCTGTCCGGCGACCCCGTCACCGACGACGACCGGCGCGCACCGCTGCGCGCCACCGACACCGCCTACATCATCTTCACCTCCGGCTCCACCGGTGTTCCCAAGGGCGTCGCCGTCGAGCACCGCGCCATCGCCGACTTCCTCGCCGCCCAGCACGCCGCCCACCGCACCGGCCACACCTCCCGCATCCTGCATTTCGCCTCCCCATCCTTCGACGCCTCTCTACTGGAGATCATGCTCGCGACCGGCGGCGCCTCCACCCTCGTCCTGGCCCCGGCCGGACTGTACGGCGGCAGCGAACTCGCCGACCTGCTGCGCACCCGGCACGTCACCCACGCCTTCGTGACACCCGTCGCGCTGGCCTCCGTCGACCCCTCCGGACTCGACGACCTGCAGGTCGTCATGTCCGGAGGTGAGGAAGTGCCCTCGGATCTGGTGAACCGGTGGGCCGGCACCGACCGCGCCGGCACCCGCGAATTCCGGGTGCTGTACGGGCCGACCGAAACCTCGGTCGTGGCCACCGCCGCCCCCCACATGCTGCCCGGCGACCGGGTCCGGATCGGCGCCCCCCGCGCGGGTATGCGAGCCCTCGTCCTGGACTCCCGGCTGCAACCGGTACCGGTCGGCGTACCCGCGGAGCTGTACCTGGCGGGCCCCGGACTGGCCCGCGGCTACCTGAACAGGACCGCGACCAGCGCCGCCCGGTTCGTCGCCTGCCCCTACGGCGAACCCGGGCAACGCATGTACCGCACCGGCGACGTCGTACGCTGGAACGCCGACCACGACCTCGAATTCGTCGGCCGCAACGACTTCCAGATCAAGGTGCGCGGCTTCCGGGTGGAGCTCGGCGAAATCGACGCCGTCCTCGGCGCCCGCGCGGACGTCTCGTTCGCGGTCACCGTGCCACGCCGCGACGGCGGGGGACCCGTACTGCTGGTGTCGTATGTGGTGCCCGCACCGGGCGCGAATATCTTCAGCGAAGAACTGGTCACCGCGGCCGCCGCGGCACTGCCGTCCTACATGGTGCCCGCCGCGGTGATGGTGCTCGACGCGATACCGCTGTCACCGAACGGGAAACTCGACCGCAAGGCCCTCCCGGCGCCGGTCCTGCAGACCAGGCAGTTCCGGGCACCGTCCTCACCGGTCGAAGAGATCGTGGCCGGGGTGTACGCCGAAGTACTCGGCACCGACGGCCCGATCGGCGCCGACGACGACTTCTTCGAACTGGGCGGCAACAGCCTGATCGCCACCCGCGTCGCCGCCCGCATCGGCGCCGCGCTCGACGCGTCCGTGCCCGTCGCGATGATCTTCGAAGCACCCACCGTCGCGAAACTGGCCGCCCGCGCCGAATCGCACGCCGACACCGGCCGTATCGCGCTCACCGCCCAACCCCGCCCCGACCACGTCCCGCTGTCCTACGCGCAGCAGCGGATGTGGTTCCTCAACCGGTTCGAACCCGACTCCGCCGCCTACAGCATCCCGATCGTCATCCGCCTCACCGGGCAACTCGACATCGACGCCCTGCACGCCGCCATCGACGACGTCATGACCCGCCACGAAGTACTGCGGACCGTCTACCCGCACCACGACGGCGAACCCGCGCAGGTCGTACTGCCGGCCGCCGACGCCGTGCCACCCATGGCCGTCGCCCCCGTCGACCGATCCGAACTGGTGGACCGGCTCGCCGCCTTCGTCTCCACGGTGTTCGACCTCACCACCGAGATCCCGTTCCGGGTACGGCTGTACGAGCTCGACCACGACGAGTGGATCCTGGCCGTGGTACTGCACCACATCTCCGGCGACGGATCGTCACTGGGCCCGCTCGCCCGCGACATGATGGCCGCCTACTCGGCCCGCCTGCAGCACGAACCCCCCGCCTGGCCGCCGCTGGTTGTGCAATACGCCGACTACGCGATCTGGCAGCACACCGTCCTGGGCGCCGAGCACGACACCGACTCGCTGCTGCGCGCCCAGATCGACTACTGGACCGGGCAGCTCGCCGACCTGCCCGCCCTACTGGAATTACCCACCGACCGGCCGCGCCCGCCCGCCCCGACCTACGCGGGCGCCAGCATGCCGATCGAACTCGACGCCGAACTGCACGCGAAACTGGAACGAGTCGCCCGGGCCCACAACACCACCCTGTTCATGGTCTTCCACGCGGCCCTGTCCGCCACCCTGGCCCGGCTCGCACACACCGACGACATCGCGATCGGCACCCCGTACGCGGGCCGCGGCGAACCCGAACTCGACGACCTGGTCGGCATGTTCGTCAACACCCTCGTACTCCGCACCCGGCTCACCGCGGGAATGACGTTCACCCAACTGCTCGAACACGTACGCGGCACCGACCTGGCCGCATTCGGGCACGCCGACGTCCCCTTCGAACGGCTCGTCCAGGAACTCAACCCGGTCCGCACCCCCGCACACCACCCGCTGTTCCAAGTGATGCTGGCCTTCCAGAACCTCACCACCACCGACTTCGAACTACCGGGACTGTCGGTCTCGGCCGTCGAAGCCGACACCGGAACCTCCCTGTTCGATCTGCAGGTCACCGTCTCCGACACCTACGACGCCGCCGGCGCACCGACCGGTATCAGCGGCGGACTCACCTACGCCACCGACCTGTTCGACAAAGCGACCGCCACCGGCATCGTCGACCGCCTGCTGCGGCTACTCGACGCGATGGCCACCGATCCCGCCCAGCCCGTCCACGACGTAGACCTGCTCGACCCCACCGAACGCGACGCTGAACTGATCTGGTGCAACACCACCGCCTACCCCCTCAAAGGGGACGAAACACTCGCCTCCGCGTTCACCGACTCGGTGCACAGACACGCCCACCTGCCCGCAGTCACCACGGCGGACGAGACACTCACCTATGCGCAGTTCGCGTCCCGCGTCAACCGCCTCGCCCGGCTGCTGATCACGCGTGGCGTCGGCCCCGAAACGCTGGTGGCGCTGCGGATGCCGCGTTCGCTGGACCAGGTCACCGCGATGCACGCGGTGCACGCGGCCGGCGGCGGATATGTCCCGATCGACCCGGACCACCCGGCCGAACGTATCGACTACATGCTGGCCACCGCGAACCCCGTCGTCGTACTGACCACCCTCGACGGGCTCGACCTCGCCGGCTTCGACGACGGGCCCGTCACCGACCGCGAACGCCGCACGCCGCTGCGACCGGAGAACATCGCCTACGTTCTGTTCACCTCCGGCTCCACCGGACGACCCAAAGGCGTAGCCGTATCGCACCGCGCGGTGCTCAACCAACTGCACTGGATCATCGGCGCCCACTCCCTGAAACCGGAGGATGTGGTGCTGCAGAAGACCCCCGCCACCTTCGACGTCTCGGTATGGGAACTGTTCGCCACCCTGATGGCCGGGGCGCGAATGATCATCGCGCAACCGTACGGGCACACCGAACCCGCCTACCTCGCCGACACCATCGCCGCCCACCGGGTCACCCTCACCTCCTTCGTGCCCTCCATGCTGGCGGCGTTCGCCGAAACAGCCCCCGCCCGATCACTGACCTCGCTGCGGGCACTGCTCGTGGGCGGTGAGGCCTTCGGCCAGGACGTCGTGTCCGCGGCCCGCCGGGTGATGCCCGACACCGAACTACACAACGTGTACGGGCCGACCGAATTCACCCTGCACGCCACCGAACACCCGGTTACCGACGCCGACCACGGCAACGTACCCATGGGCACACCGGTCTGGAACGTCCGCGCCTACGTCCTGGACAGCCGGCTGCAACCCGAACCGCCCGGAGTCGCGGGGGACCTGTACCTGGCCGGTGACCAGGCCGCCCGCGGCTACCAGGATCGTCCCGGACTCACTGCCGAACGGTTCGTCGCCGACCCCTTCACCGCGGGCAAACGGCTCTACCGCACCGGCGACCTGGCGCGTCGCCTCCCCAACGGAGAACTGGAATACCTCGGCCGCACCGACTCCCAGGTGAAACTGCGCGGCCTACGTATCGAACTCGGTGAGATCGAGGCAGTTCTCGCCGAACACGACAGCGTCGCCCGCGCGATCGTGGCGGTGCACACCGCCGCGGCCGGGGACCGGCTCGTCGCCTACCTCGTCCCCACGAACGGCGCCGCCCTCGACACCGCCGCGGTCCTCGCCCACGCCGCCACCGAACTGCCCGGCTACATGGTGCCCGGCACCGTCATGGTGCTCGACACCGTGCCGTACACGGCCTCGGGCAAACTCGATCGCGCACGCCTGCCCGAACCGGAGTTCGCGGTCGGTGAGTACCGGGAACCGGCGTCCTGGCTGGAAAGCGAAGTGGTCCGCGCCTACGGGCACGTACTCGGTGTGGACCGCGTCGGGGCGGACGACGATTTCTACGCCCTCGGCGGTAACTCGCTACGGTCGGTGCAAGTGGTCAGCGAGCTGAAGAAGGAACTCGACTACGACATTCCGGTCAGCTGGATCCTGTCCGATCCGAGCCCGGCCGATCTGGCCAAACGTATCGAATCGGGGATGCGCTCCGGCCACACACATACCGACACGGCCGCCACCTTCGGTTTCGACGTCCTGTTGCCGATCCGGGCCGACGGTGACCGGCCACCACTGTTCTGTGTCCATCCCGCCTCGGGCCTGGCCTGGAGCTACCGCCCGTTCGCCGAGTACCTGGCGCCCGGCCGGGCGATCTACGGCATCCAGGCGCCCCAGATAGGCGGCGAACTCCCCGGGCCGGCCACCATCGAGGAAACCGCCCACCGGTACTTCGCCGAGATCCGTACCGTCCAGCCGCATGGGCCCTACCATCTGCTCGGCTGGTCGCTGGGCGGTCAGATCGCGCACGCGATCGCCGTCGAGATGCGGGCGGCGGGGGAGCAGGTCGCCCTGCTGGCCCTGCTGGACGCCGAAGCCGCCGCCATCGATCCCGCAGAGGTCGTCACGGTCACCGCCGGCGAACTGATCAGCAACCTCGGCCCGGTCCTGGGCATCGATTTCGTGGACCAGGACGCGACGCCGCAGGAGGCGGCCGACCTCCTCAGGCGGCACCTCGGCGAGGGCTTCCCGGTCGATGCCGACATGATCCAGCGGATGACCGACGCCTACAACCAGTCCATGCGGGCAGCGAGTATCTGGCGGCCACAGGTTCTGGACGCCGACCTGCTGTACTTCACGGCCACGGTGGACCGCCGTGACGGCGCCACCGGCTGGGCGGGATGGGCGCCGGTCGTCGGCGGGCAGATCTCGAATATCGATATCGATGCGGCCCACCTGGCCATGACCGATCCGGCGGCGGTCGAGGAGATCGCCCGAATCCTCGACGAACGGCTCGATTGGTGAATCCATAGACAATACCGACCGTTACGTAGGGTAATTTTCCCGGCGAATTTACAGCCAGGGGAAAGGCGCTGCCGTCTCCCGATATGTCCAGGTCAGCCGGTAATCCCCAGAATGCCAGGTCATCGGCCTAGACCAATGATTGTGATTCTTCCCCATGAGACCGAAGAACGATTGTGGCACAATACTTTCCGTGTCTCGGTCGGTCAACGGCAACTCTGCGGCAACGATGATGTCGCACGCTGAAGCGACCGCAAAATCGGCCCGGCGGAGCACCCACGCTACCGCCCGGCCCATCCCGGCGGACCACCCATCCCACCGGCCACCCCCGACGGGACGGCATCGGCTGCCGGAATCATCTCTCCCACCCCCGCAACGCACCCGACGACCGCATCCCAACCGCGCCCTCACCGGCGCGCGGTACGCGACTCCGATCGGCCGGGCCGCGGTAAGAAGCCCCACGTGAAGGTGTGTGGCGCGACGAATTCTTGACAGGTGATCGTCCGGCATCAGCGCTCCGGCCCCCGGCGGTGCCCGCGCTACAGCGCGGCGACCGTCCGGTGCCCTGCGCCGGTGCCCGGTAGCGATGGCCCAGTATGCCCAACGGTGCACGAGCGACCGCTGGGACCGGAAATTAGTAGGAGGCGGTTATGGCTACCGACGCGTACGTGGAACAGACTTCGCTGGCCGAGATCATTCGGCACGGCAGTCCGGAGTTCCATCAGCAGCTGCAGAAGATCCTGAGCAACCCGGACTACGACGTCACGGAGCAGCAGAGCCAGGAGCAGCGGCGTCTCAACGCCTACGACCAGTTGGGCGACCTCGTCAGGCAGATCGGCACCCGCGCCGTCGCCACCGACCTACCCAAACTGTTCGCCGTGTTCGACCAGTGCGCGGTATTGGCGACGGACCTGATCCCACTCATCTCCGGCCACTACAACCTGGCCTCGGGCAGCCTGGCCACCCTCACCGACTCCGACTCCGCCACGCCCTACCTCCTCGACCTCGACGACGCGTCCAGCGTCGGAGTCATGCTGCTCACCGAATACGAGTGCGGCTCCAACATCCAGTTCATGCGGACCACCGCCACCTGGGACGGCGACGGGTTCGTGCTCAACACCCCCGACCCCAGAGCACGCAAATTCATGCCCAGCGTCGGGATCGAAGTGGCCCGGGTCTGCGTCATCGGCGCACGGTTCATCGACGCCGCCGGCGTCGACCAGGGCGTCCACCTGTTCACCGCACGCCTGCGCGGCGCCGACGGCACACCCGCCCCCGGAGTGGCCATCACCCAGCTCGACCACCAGCCACTGGTGATCATGGACAACTCCGTCATCAGCTTCGACAACCTCCGGGTCGAACGCGACGCCTGGCTCAGCAACGACCTCGCCACCATCGACGACAACGGCGTACTCACCTGGCGCGACGAGGCCAGCCGCAAACGCGCATTCGCCTCGGCGATCAGCCAGCTCACCGTCGGACGCCTGGCACTGTCCTCCTGCCTGAACGCCGAAGCCCGCGCATCGCTCTACATCGCCCTGAACTACGCGAGCAGGCGAGTGGTTCCGATGACACCGACCGACAAGCCGTACATGCTCGACATCCCCCACGTCCGTGACACACTGCTCACCGACCTCGCCGGCACCGTCGCCCGCACCCTCTACGGCAACTCCGTGAAAACCATGCTCGCGGGCAGCGACCTCACCGCCCGTGACACCGTCGTTTCGGTCATGCTGGCCAAGGACTTCATCCAACGGCACGCACTGCAGACGGTCACCGACTGCCGCGTGAAAATGGCCGCCCAGGGCATGTTCAGCGCCAACCGGGTCGCCAGCTACCTCGGCGTCTGTCACGCCGCCATGACCGGCGAAGGCGACGTCTCCGTCATGGGCTCGGTCGCCGGTCGTGTACTGGCCAAACAATTCACCGGCACCCAGCCGCCCGAACCCGTCCTCCACGACCCCGCCGACCCGGCAGACCGTGCACGCCTGTTCCACGCCCGGACACTCACCATCGCCCAGGAAGCGCAACCGCACCTGAACAACCCGGCACTCGAAGCTCGGCTGGAGATCATCCCGGACGCCTTGGAACTCGCGGAAGCCTACTGCGTCGAACAGGCCCTGCGAGTGCTCGACGAACACGCCGACCACCCCGAGATCGCCGCCGTTCGTGACGTCTTCGCCCTCGACCAGATCGACAAGCACGCATCGTGGTACCTCACCCACGGGCTACTCGACGTAGCCGCCGTGAAGGCGGTTAAACAGCAACTGCGCGGCGGACTACTCTACGAGGCCATCGACACCCTCGCCGACAACCTCCCCGCCCTGCTGGCCGCTTTCGAATTCGACGACGAGATGCTCGGCGCTCCGGTGCTGGCCGACGACCTGGCCGCCGCCTGGGACTCGCGCTGCCACGATCGAACCCGTCGCTGATCCTCCGGACCCACACGGGCAGGGCACCTCGGAGGGGTGCCCTGCCCGCGGCGTTCGTCACACCCTGCACGACTCCACCGATGTGGTGAATGCGACGGTGCCCGAAGCGCGGCCGGCGCGCTCATCCGGGCGAATATGGGCGATATCGACCGATACACCGACCGCGGAATATGGTCGGATTACGCGCAATAAGCCACAAATCCGTTGGCGGAGAACAACATAACCACCTGACAGCCCTCACCCGGCTCTCGCCTCGGTTAGTATTCCACCGCAAACCGATATCAAGGAGATTACGTGTATCCGCAGTACACCCGCCAGGGTGCTGTCACCGGCTCACCGCTCGCGGACGGTACTCGAACCCCGATCTACAGCATCGAGAACGGCCCCCGGGTCCCGATCTACAGCGAAGAGTTCGCCGCCGATCCCCACCGGGCCTACCGTCAGATGCGCGAAGCCTATGGCGCGCTGGTTCCGGTCGAGATGTGGCCCGGAGTACCCGCCACCCTGGTCATCAACTACGACACCGCCAAGGGCATACTCAGCGACGGCGACCGCTTTCCCGCCGATCCGAGCATCTGGCAGCGCGAGATTCCCGACAACTGCCCGATCAAGCCGATGGTCGAATACCGGCCCAACGCAATCCGCACCAGCGGTGAACAGCACCGCCGGCTCCGCAGAAACGTGGTCGAAGCACTGGAGCAGGGAATCGACCTGAACACGGTGCGCCCCATGGTGGAACGATCCGCCTTCCCGCTCATCAACACCTTCTGCGAGACCGGCCGCGCCGACGTGCTGAACCAGTACGCCCTTCCGCTGGTCTTCTCGGTCCTGTGCCAGGTCCTCGGCTGTCCCGAAGACATCGGCCAGCGAGTCGCCGCGGCCAGCGCCCAAATGTTCGACAGCGTCGACACCGAGCAGGTCAATATGGCCTTCGGGCAAGCCCTCCTCGAACTGACACTCCTCAAGCGCGCGCACCCGGGCGACGACGTCACCACCAAGATGATCCAGGACCCGGCCGGGCTGTCCGATGAGGAAGTGGTGAACCAGCTGGTCCTGCTGTTCGCCGCCGGAGTCGAACCGCCCGTCAACCTGATCGCCAACACCCTGGTGCTGATGCTCACCGACGAGCGGTATACCAGCTACGGCGGCGACAGTCATTTGACGACGAAGACCGCACTGGAGGAGCGGCTGGCCACCGACCCCCCGATGGCGAACTACTGCATCACCTACCCCCGCCAACCCATCTACGTCGAAGGCCAGTTCCTGCCGGCCAACCAGCCGGTGATCATCAGCATGGCCGCCTGCAATACCGACCCGCAGAAGAACACCGGCGAATTCATCGACAACGGATGGAACCTGGCGTGGAGCACCGGACCGCACGCCTGCCCCGCGCATGCCCGGCCGTTCTCGCTTCTCCTGGCGCAGGAAATCATCGACCAGCTGCTGGACGCCCTTCCGGAATTGCAGCTGGAAGTACCCCTGGAACGCCTCGTGTGGCGTCCCGGCCCCTTCCACCGCGCATTGACAGCGTTGCCGGTCGTATTTCCCCCTTCCCCTCCGCTGAGCGCCTGAAATCACCGCCCACATCGAAATATCGGAAAAGGCGCGCCGCGGAATGGTGAATCGCATCGATAGCTGAAGGCCGAGGCGCGGGCGGTGCTGCGACCGGGAACCTCGGAAGTCACCCGGAAACACTGCGCCCGCCCGCCACCCCGGCCGGCTCGATACCTCCCGGAACCCAGTACGCCTATTTCAGGAACACCGGCAGGCGATCGTGCCCGTTGGCGATGAAACCGGGCACCGTGCCGAGTTCCTCGGGGGAGACGGCGAGTTTCATCTTCGGGAACCTTCGGAACAGCGTCGGAAGGGCCACCTGGGCCTCCAGCCGTGCCAAAGGCGCGCCCGGACACCGGTGCGCACCGTACCCGAACGCCATATGCTCCTTGTTCGGCCGGGTCGGGTCGAACTCGTCCGCACTGTCGCCATAGACGGCGGGATCCCGGTTGGCGCCGGCGGGGCAGGAAAGTATCGGATCACCTTCGGCGATCGTGACCCCGCCGAGGACGAGATCCTGCACCGCGTACCGCAGCGGGGCATGCGCGATGGACGGCTCGAACCGCAGCACCTCCTCGATCACCTCCGCCCAGCCCAGACGCCCGTCGAGCACGGCGGCCAACTGGTCCGGATTGTTGAGCAGTAGGTATATCGACTGGTCGATGGCCAGAGGGGTCCAGATCTGAGAAATCCGGCGCTTAGCGATGCCCAGCCGGGTTGTCCTGGATGAATTCGGTTTCGAACCAGCTGGTTTCGACGGTTTCGGCTGACAGGGCAGGCCGTGTGCTGGTTGCATAACGGGCTGTGCGTGATGAGGGTACGGCTGAGTACGGCCGGTTCGGTGTGTTGGCGCGTGCGGAGCTGGATCGGTTCTTCTACCTCGATGACGAGGACCGCAAGCTGATCGCGGCCCGGCGCCGCGACTACAACCGGCTCGGGTTCGGTCTTCAACTAGTAACGGTGCGCTACCTGGGCATGTTCCTGGCCGATCCGCTGGACGTGCCGGATGAGTTGGTCGAGTATCTGGCCGAGCAGTTGGAGATCGCCGATCCGGGGTGTGTGAAGCAGTACACCGAGCGGGAGAAGACCAAGCTCGAACACGCGTGGGAGATCCAGCGGGAGTATGGGCTGGTGTCCTATGCCGAGGTGGAGGCCGAGTTACTGGCCTGGATCGTCGATCAGGCGTGGATGACCGGCGACGGGCCGCAGGTGTTGCAGGCAGGTGCGGTGCGGTGGTTGCGGGAGAAGAACGCGCTGCTACCGGGCATCACCACGTTGGAGCGGCTGGTCACCGACGGCAAACACGTAGCCGATCAACGCCTGTGGACGCACCTGGCCGAGCAGCTGAGCCCTGGTGAACCGGGCAGGCTATTGGGGCTGCTCGACACTCGCGAGGACGGCCGCAAGAAGATAGTCGAACTGGAGCGGCTACGCAAGGGTGCGTTCATGTCCTCGTCGAAGGGGCTGGTCAAGGCGCTGGCCCGAGTGCGGGACCTGGGTGCGATCATTCCGGTGTCGGTGGATGTGTCTCAGGTGCCGCCGCGTCGGTTGATCGCGTTGGCCGCGCATGGCATCACGGGCAAGACCTCGCATTTGGCGGCGGATGCGGGCCGAGCAGCGCGAACGGCTGTTAGCGTTGCTGGTCGCGACGGTGTCCACGTTGCGGGGCAAGGCGATCGATGACGCGTTGGAGTTGTTAGACCTGCTGATGGTCACCAACCTGATGGCCAAGGCCGATCGCCAATCCAAGGACGAGAAGCTTCGCCGGTATCCGCGGGTGAGCCGCAACGCGGGCAAGTTGGCGCGGGCGGTGCGGGTGAGTCTTCTCGTGGTCAAGGCGCCTGTCCACCGTCGAGCGGGGCACGTCGAACATGTCGGCGATCTGCTGGACCGTCGTCTCCCGCTCGTCGTAGAGCCGTTGGATGAGCGCGCGGCCTGGTCGCGGAACGAGCAGGGCGGCCGAAGGTGAGGACCACCCGAGCGGCCGTCAGGCGACGGTTCGGCGACGACCTGACCTGACCGGGCCGGGCCACAAATCCGCGCCGACGGCTGAAGGCGCTGGCCGGCGTATCCGTGTGCCTGGCCACCGCGACGCCGTCTGCGGGTCGCCCGCGCCCCCGGCAGTTACGTACACCATCAGTGTCAGACGCGCTCGTAGATCGCGCCGGACTCGTTCCTGCGCAGCATGCCCTCGTCCACGAGGGCGCGGCGCAGGGTCACCCAGTCGTCGAACCACTCGCCGCAGATCGCATTGACCTTGGCCTCGGGGTAGGGCACGCCGGGCTCGAACGAGTCCCTCACCACATCCAGCACCCGGCCACGCACTTCCTTGTTGCCCGGGATGGAGGTCAGTCGGCCACGCCGGAAGTAGGAGCCCGCTCCGTCCCCGCGGGCTCGCCCGGCGACCCTGACCTCCGACTGGATGGCTAGCCGGAAGGTGTCGTCGAGCAGGGTGTACGTGTGTTTCTCACGGTCGAAGGAAGCGATTCTGACGTCCGCCAGCTTCTGCAGGGCCACGGCGGCGGCCGGTGGGCGCAGCCCGGCGCGTTCGGCGACCTCGGCCACGGTCGTCGCACCGAGGGCGAGCGCCGCGTAGGCAGCGCGCCGGTCGTTCTGGGCGAGCGCGCCCACCAGGTCGCGGCAGGAAGGCTGATGGTCGTCTGCGGGGGGCATATTCAGCGTGTCCGTTCTGGTTGTCGTCGGGGCGCCGGCTGTCCTTTGAACCGCGCGCGTCTCTACGAATGTCAGACAGCCTTTCGGGCGCAAGTGGTGTGGAGGCGTTCCCATAGGCCGACCACATGCGCGTGCAGAACATCCTCAGCCTCCTCTTCGCTCAGGTGGCCTATGAGCACGTGGCTGGTGAGGCCGTCGGCGAGGGCGAGCAGGGTGCGAGCCTCGCGCTGCGGGTCGGGCGGCGCAGCGCCTTCGTCGGCCGGGACGCTCTCGGCGGCCTCCGTGATGAGGCGGGCGAGGAGGCCTTGGAGGGCCGCGTAGCTGGTTCTCAGCGGGCCGGCGAGCGGCTCACTGACGGCCGCCTGGGCGACGAACGCGAGCCAGATCCGTGCTTCGGCGCGGTGTTCTTTGCGAAGCAGGGCGATCTCGGTGGCCACGTGGCCCAGCGCGGTGGCGGCCGTCTGGGCCGGGGTTCGGGCCAGGCAGTCCCGCATGCGTTCGGTGATGCGCTCGCCGACATGGTCGACGGCGAACAGGAGCATCTCTTCCTTGCTGCGGAAGCAGCGCTGAACTGCACCCAGGGAGACCTGCGCGCGGGCGGCGACGTCGCGCATGGTCACTCCTTCCGGTCCGTGTTCGTCGGCGAGGAGGCAGACGGCTTCGGCAATCTGGCGGCGTCGGCTTTCGTAGTCCACCTGCTTGGGCATGCTCGGTCGTCTCCTTATTTCGATACGATCGTATCGCATCCGGGGTATGGTTCCGATACAAGCACGTCGACATGGATGGGGAGCGCAAGGATCATGCAGGACGCCCTGTGGAAGCTGCCGGCCGCCGCCCAGGCGCAGGCGGTTCGAGGCGGAGAGGTATCGGCGGTCGAACTCGTCGACAGCCACCTGGAACGCATCAATGAGGTCAACCCGCAGGTCAACGCGGTCACGCAACTGTTGGCCGAGCGCGCCCGTGAGGCCGCCGCACAAATGGACCGGCGGCGGGCCTCGGGCGAAGAGCTCGGGCCTCTGGCAGGCGTGCCGTTCACGGTGAAGGAGTCCACCGCTGTCGAAGGCGTGCCGACCACATTCGGAACGGCGCGCTTCCGGGACCTGGTGGCGCCTGCAGACGCGCTGCCGGTGGCTCGGCTGCGTGCGGCCGGAGCCATACCGATCGGGCACAGCAATATGCCCACCCTGATCCTGGCGGGGATGCACTCTCGCAGCGAGCTGTTCGGCGACACCGTCAACCCCTGGGACCCGAGCCGGACCCCAGGGGGCAGCAGCGGTGGCGACGGGGTGGCCGTGGCCACCGGCATGGCCGCGCTCGGACTCGGCAACGACTCCGGTGGATCAGTACGGATCCCGGCCTCGTTCTGCGGCGTGGCTGGGCTGAAGCCGACCACCGGGCGGTTCCCCGCCGACCACCGCGTCCTCGGCCCGGACGACCCTGGACCGGCCTCACAGATACTGGTCACAGACGGGCCACTGGCCCGCAGGGTCACCGACCTGCGACTGGCATACGAGGCGCTGGCCGGGACCGACCCGCGGGACCCGCGGGCCGTACCGGTGCCCGTCCACGGCGCGCCGCTGCCGGGGCGGACGAAGGTCGCAGTCGTTGCCGACCCCGGCGGCCACGGCGTCCACCCCACGGTCCGCGAGGCAGTTGCAGCCGCGGCCGACGCGCTGCGAGACGCCGGGTATGACGTGCAGGAGGTGGCGGACGTTCCGCGGCTGGACGAGGCACTCGAGGCGTACGGCCGGATCACCGTGACCGAGTTCGCCGAGACCTGGCCAGTGGTGCGGACACTGCTTGGCAAGGGCGGAGACCGCTACATCGAGATGGCGATGGAGAAGACTCCGCCCGCGACAGCCTCGGAGTTCATGAAGCTGATGGGGGCCTGGCTGGGCATCCGCCGTTCCTGGGCGGAGTTCCTCGACGAGTATCCGCTGCTGCTCGGGCCGGTGTTCACCGAGCCGCCTGTCGAGCCGGGGCTGGAGTCACGCGACAGAGCGGGACAGGAACGAGTCGGCGCGGGCATGCGCCTGTGTACGGTGACCAGCTTCGTGGGCGTGCCCGGGGTCGCCGTACCGACCGGAGTGACCGACGGGCTGCCGTCCGGCGTGCAGATCATCGGGCGCGCGTTCCGGGAGGACCTGTGCCTGGCCGCTGCCCAGGAGGTCGAAGACCGCCTCGGCGTGCTCACACCGATCAACCCACGCTCCGAAATCCCGACTGCCGCACGGTAGGCGGTGCTACCGCACCGAGCAGCAAGGAGAGGCAAGCATCCGGTGGCAGGCCCAGACCGATCAATCAAAGCCGCCGTCGCGCGGCGGGGTCGGTCTGGGCCTGCCACCAGGTCATCGGCGATCGCCCGGATACGGGGCTCCAGCGCCGCGGTACGTCTGTTGGTGAAGGCCGGCGCCACGAAATTGCGGAGGCGGCGATGTTCGGATTCGTACGCGGTGAACATCGAGCGCGTGTTCACCCAGTTGAGGAGAGGGAAGTCGTTACCGATCTCCCCGTTCCGGAACGCCGGCCAGTGCCGGTGCGGGTCCTTGGAAACCTCGGAGCCGGAGAGTACCGCCTTCAGTACAGCCGCGTCGGTCACCGACCACGCCGGGACCCCGCCCGGGAGCACGACTCTGGTGACCGGACCCCGCGCGCGGATCCGGGCGATCTCACCCTGGATATCGGAACCCTCGGGATCGATGACGATGGGGTCGCTGTGATTGCTCATGTGAACTCCGATCTGACCGTGAATCGGCGGGCGGAGGCATGCGTTGCGCCCCCCTCGGCCTCTGAGGCCCCACACCAACCTAACTGCCGAATCCCATTGGTCTCTACCATTTTCCGGTGCAAATCAGACATTTCGCTCGGCGCGACAAGCCGGGAGAGGCGAGCGGACGAGCATGAGTTCTACGGCGATCCGTACAGCGGCGGCGCAGACCGGGCGGATACCGTCCGGCCGCACAGTCACCGCGCGGACGGCCTCCACGCGACGCGTCGCAGGGCAACCAGAGGAGCGGGCTCAGGCCCTGGTCGATACAGCTGCATGTTGGCTCGTGAGCTCAGTTGTGTCGGTGGCATGCCGATGTCGGGGAAGTAAACCGATTGCGCGTCGTCGGCGGTGCTGCCTATGGTGACGCGGAGATCCGGCCCGGTGCCGGCAACTCCGAACCCGAAGGTGGTGGACCATGTCAAATACGCCCCGGACGGCCGCCGAGCTCCCACGCGATCCCGCGAACCGCTCGGATCGGTGATCCGTAACCGACATCGGATTCCCCGTCCGGTGTGAGTCTTCCGCGGGATCGATCGGACTCGGCACTATGCCGCCCCATTGATCTCACAGAGGAGAACTCCCGTGTCCCACAGTGGCACGCCGATTCCACATCTATCCACCTTCACCTGCATACGTTGCGGACTCGTGCCCCGTCTCGTCGACGGCGTTCACCGAGTTCGCCATCGACGGTCGCACCGCTGAGGTGACGGTCGCGCCCGATGAGGCCGCGGTGGTTGAACGAAGTTCACTCGGCGAGGTAGCGGAGCATCACCACCCTGTCGAAGTGCCTCGTCTCGGCCAATCGGAGTGGGAGGCGCCCGGCCGGCGAGGGGAACATCGGTGTGCCGCCCCCGAGCACCACGGGCAACAGGAACAGCTGGTACTCGTCGATGAGCCCATGCGGCATCAGCGAGGCCGCGAGGCTCGCGCCACCGACCTCCATGACACCGTCACCGCCGGCCTTCAGCCTGCGGACCTCCTCGACCGCGTTCTCGCCGACCAGAGTGCTGTTCCAGTGCACCGCGGTGAGAGTCCGGGAGAAGACGACCTTCGGCTTCTCCGTCCAGAGCGCGGCGAACTCATGCTCGATGCGTGGCGCGTCATCGGGCACGTGCGGCCAGTACTCGGCCATCAGCTCGTACAGCCGGCGGCCGTGCAGCGAGACCTCGACGTCGCGAAACCGGTCGTTGTGGAACTGGTGCAGCTCATCGTCCGGGTCGGTCCAGTCGATACTGCCGTCACGATCGTTGATGTAGCCGTCCAGGGACACGCTGAACCCGTAGATCAGTCTCCTCATAACCGGGTAGACCCGCTGGGCGCTCGAAACTCATCGAGACGAGGCTTTCCGTGATCATCGGGAGGCTCGGTAACAATCACCCCGCTGATCTGGGGCTCTTGCGCTGGTTGGCATTGAAGCGCGCCTTCTTCTGACGATTTCCGCACGTGTTCATGTCACACCATTTGCGGGTGCGGCTTTGGCTGGTGTCGAAGAAGGCGGCCTGGCAGGTCGGCGAGGCGCACAGGGCCAATTTTCCGTCTCGTTCGCCTGCGATGATGCCGACCGCGTCGGCGGCGATCACGCCCAGGGCATCTTCTACGCAGGAAGCCGAGCCGAGTCGCCATCGCCGAGTGCCCTCGGGCGTCAGGACAGCGGCGGCCCGGCCCCGAATGCTGCAGTCATTGATGATTTGGACGGCAGACGCGGGGAGAGCGTCTCGGACCGCGGCCGCTGTCGCGGCGGCGTGAATCGACTCCCTCAGTTCCCGGGCGAGTTCGAGCTGGGCAGTGGTGCAGGACTCTACGGTCAGGCCGCTCACCGCCAGCCAGTCGACGAGTCGCTGCGGTGTGGGAATGCGCTCCACAGCGTCGCCACGACGCTCCGTCAGCGTCGCGGTGAAGCTGGTCGCCAGCACGCTACCGAGGCGGAAGTCAGGGAACCCAGCAGGCATGGAACCACCTTAGCCGGTTGCACGTCAGCACGAATACATGTTAGAACCGCCTTAGCTGGTTCTTAAAGGGTCGTAGCCGGTTCCTCGACGATCAGGAGGTCTCATGCACCGTCCAAGCAGCGACGTGCAAGCATTCGAATCCCACGCAACCGACGCCGACCTCGACGATCTGCGCGCGCGATTGGCCGCGGCGCGGCTACCGGAGGCCGCGACGGTCCGTGGGGCGGCGCCCGGCCCGCGCCGGTGGGAACAGGGTGTTCCGCTCGCCGATCTCGTCGATGTCGTGAACTATTGGCGCACCGGGTATGACTGGCGGTCGTTCGAAAAGCGCCTCGACCGGATCGGGCAGTTTCGCACGACCATCGACGATCTGGGAATCCATTTCCTGCACCGCCGATCCGCTCGCGCGGAGGCCACTCCGCTGATCTTGACGCACGGCTGGCCGGGCAGCATCGCCGAGTTCATCGATGTAGTAGACGAGCTGGCGGACCCGAAAAATACGGACGCGCCGGCGTTCCACGTCGTGGTGCCATCGTTACCGGGCTTCGGTTACAGCGACAAGCCGGCCACCACCGGGTGGGGGACCGAAAAGATCGCGGCCGCATGGGTGGAACTGATGGGACGGCTCGGTTACCGCAAGTTCGCGGCCCACGGCGGCGACTGGGGAGGGAACATCACCACGGTTCTCGGCGGGAGGTTCCCGAAGCACGTTCTCGGCATCCACACCCTGTTCGCGGAGGCACCGCCCGGGTTGACAACGGATGGGCTGACAGCGGTCGAGCGCAGGTGGACCGAGGAAACCCGCGATTTCTGGCGTCACCGCGCGGCGTACGCGAAGCAGCAGGCGACCCGCCCGCAGACCATCGGCTACTCGCTCGTCGACTCACCGGTCGGGCTTCTCGCCTGGATTCTCGACAAGTTCGCCGAGTGGAGCGATACCGAAGACAGCCCGTTCGAGACGATTTCCATAGACCGCGTTCTCGACGACGTGACCCTGTATTGGCTGACGCGGACCGGGGCGTCGGCGGCCCGCATCTATTACGAAAGCCATAACTCGCTGGACCTCGAACTCCGGGTCGACGTCCCCTCGGCAATCACGATGTATCCCCGCGATATCGAGAAGTGTCCGCGCCCCTGGGCGCAGGAGCGGTACCGGCAGATCGTCCGATGGAGGTCGCCCGAGAGCGGGGGGCATTTCCCGTCGCTGGAGGTTCCCGAGTATTTCGTCAAGGACCTGCAAGAAGGCCTGGTGGCCGTGCTGGCCGTTGATCGGTGAACGCGGCCGGGGGCCCGGGACTCGGCGTACCGCTGATCGACGTGGCGACCGCCCGCATCACTGCTGCACGCCGTGAAGCCGTTGATTGTCGACCATGGAGTCTTGGAGACGATGGCACCGCTATCTTCGCTGCTGTCCGAGCGCTCGAAAACTTGTCTGCGGCCCTCGGGGAGTGGAGCTGAGGCGATACACAGCGGTTTAGTTGACATAATGTGGATTATCGGCGTTCTTGGGCAGGTGGGTTTCGGTGGCGCAGCAGCCGGGCTGCCGTCGAGCGCCTGACAATTGCTCCCGCCCGCGAGCCCCCGCAAGCGGCCCGGGGGTACCTTCCGGTGTACGCGGACGACGTAGCTTTCATTGTTCGACTTACCGATTCGCTCCGCCGCGAGAAAATCCCCTACCCATCAATTCGTCACATGACGTAATGCGACTGAGGGCTTCCCGCTCCGGACAACCGACCCAGTGCCGGCTGACCGCATATCGGCGGTATGCCCCGCCTCACGCGCGCCGGTCGGATCCCAGAGTGCCGGGTAATCCGCAACTGCCGTCGGACGCCCGGCCCTCCGGCGCCGAGGCCGGCGCCACCGCCGAAAGTCACTCCTCCCCCGCCGTATTGTGCGCTACCAACACGTGATAGGCGATTTCGGTCAGTTGCTCCGCTGTCGGAGCGACCTCGGGATGCCGTCGCGTGTAGTGGGTGCGCCAGTAGTCCCCGAAAGACTGTGTGGTCTCCTGCCCGATATCGGTCCAGTCACGCATTCGAGCGACCTGATCGCGGGCTTCGTCCCGGGTGATGGCACCTTCGGCGAACCGCTCGTAGATCGCCTCGTAATTCGAGAAGTACTTACCACCCGCCGGAATGTAGGAACCGCCCGCACGCTCCACCTCCCACATGCATTCGACGGCGAACAGTTTTGCCTCGCACTCGGCGCGCAGGCGCTCCGCGACGAGCCCTTCGAGCCAGGCCTCCACCGGCCCGCCCTGGTGACCCGCCTCCCGCACCGGACTGTCGAAGGCAGCCAGGGCCACCTCTTCGGCGATCGTCGCGGCCGTCTTCTGGGCGAAATACGGATGGCGATATCGTCCGTCCACGGTGATCTTGCGCAGATCGCGGTCCGCGTAGCTACCCGCCCCCTCGACGCCGTAATCCATGGTCCACCCGGCGGCGCGCAGTTCGGCGATACGTGCGGTCAGAGTTGCCGATTTCGCCACCAGATCACCGACCTCCTCCCCCAGTTCAGGGAGGATCCGCCCCACGGCCAGCGTCCTGTCCCCGATGTTCCGGACGCCGGCGTCGGCGCGATCTTTCCAGCGGGATGCTCCCTCGGCCGCCGGAATCGACCGCTCCGCTGCGGTCGTCCAGAAGCTGTCGGCATGCGACAGGCCGTTCGTATCCGCTGCGTCGCTGCCCGCGAGCGGTGAGAACCGGCCACTGTCCCAGTAGAGGCTGTACGCGAGCCCGTCGGTCGACGCCCACAACGTGTGCTGCGTGGTACGCAGCCGCAAGGCGGCCGCATTCTCGAACGAACGCTCGATACGGTCGCTGTCCGTGTGCCCGGCTCGCGCGACGAGGTCGCCGGATCCAGAAACCCGGCCCAGGTGGACGGTGCGGACGCGCGACTCGCCGACCGGAGCAGGACGAGTACTGGCGGGCCGAGCACTGTGTGTCCCGGGACCGGCCGGCGCCCCGATCGTCCAGGCGTTGCGGGCAGCCGCACGCAGCCATGCGAAGCCGAACATACTGCGCCACCGCTTGACCAAGCTGCGCACTGCCACACCACCGGCAGCGGCGCCCACCACCGCGGTGGGCATCCAGCCCGCCATATCGACTCCGTGCGCGGACAGCACAGCGCCGCCGATCAGCGCACCGGTGGCCGAACCGGCCCCGGTGACCACGTTGCCCACACTGACCGCCCGGCCGAAGAGTTCTCGCGGAATGAATTCCTGCTGGTGACCGAGCACCCGAGAATTCATCGCCACACCGACCATCCCGAAGCCGAAGGTACCGGCGGCGACCACGAACGGATTACTGGTGACCGCCTGGGTCGTGGCGGCAAGGGTGAACCCGCCGAGTCCCGCCAGCAACAGGTTCTCCACCTTCGTCTTGTCGATGAGCCGAGACGGCAGGAACCCGCCCGCCACCGCACCCAGCGCGCCCGCGGCGAGCACCGGTCCGGCGGTCCAGCCGGGCAGGGCCGCCGCATCGACGACCGTGGCGGCCCGCAGATTGAGTGCCGCGACAGCCGCGTTGGTGAACACGATCGTCGCTGTGTACGGGCGGAGAAAGGAGTCGCCCCACACGGCGCGCCCACCGGCTTTCAGCTCCTGGGCCACGTCCCTGAAGGTGTGGTCACGCGGCGCGGGCTTGGGGAAGTGCTTCCGCATCCCGGGCAGGAGACCGAGATTCCAGCCGTAGGACAGCAGATTCACTCCTACGGGCAGCGCTTTGTCGACGCTCAACAGCACCGGGCCCAGCGCCCGCCCACCGGTACCGGCCAGATACCCTTCGACGGCCGAGATGCGGTTGGCGCGCGGGCGCTGCGCGGGCGTGACCAGGTCGAGTACGGAGCTGCCGAGCGCGCGCTGATAGGCGATCGTGGCCGTTACCTCGGTGAGGGTCGTTGCCGTGAGCACGGCGGCCAGATTCGGCGCGTCGAAGCGAACCGCCGCCCCGGCGACTGCGGCGCCGAGCGCACCGACCGACTGTGCGATCCACATCATCTTCAGGCGGTCGGTGAAATCGGCGAGGTAGCCCGCGGCACTGAGGGGTCTCGAAACCCTCTCCCTCGAGTACTTTTCCTCTCCTCCCGTGTAAACAGCCTCTTTCTTTGTTTTTTGATTTGCTGACCGACGCGTAGTGGTGTTGGGACTATATGTTTAGATACGCATATCTACGTACCAGCATAATGTCTTATACAGATGCCTGGTACAACCCCGTCCGCCGTTTCGGCAACGGCGGACACTGCTGCGGCCGGAGCGGGTACCCGGTGCGGAACCACCCCGTCACCCAGGCGACGCCCCTCCCCTGCTCTGCCCCACGACCGGACGGAAACACAGCCTGCCGCGTACCGGGTACGGGCGTGAGCGGGGGTTAGGCTCGAAACGAACTGGGCTCGTGTCAGCGACGACCTCCCGGAGGCGAGCTATGCGCAGACGTCGGCTGGTAGTTCTCTGTGTCTCCGTGGTGGCCGCCGCGGAACTGGTATCGGGATGCGGGGACCGGGAACCGACACCGGTCCCCGGAGCAGCCGCGCCTTCGACTTCGCCATCGGATCCGGGGCCCGATCAGGCGGCCGGCGTCGCCATACCGCGTGGACGGGTCGAACATATTCTGGGCACGCTCGAATACCGCGCCGAGGAGTTGATGCGCGACACCGATGTTCCGGGGATGGCCGTCGCCGTGGTCTACGACGGCGAGGTGGTGTTCCAGAAGGGGTTCGGGGTGCGGGACGTCGACGGGCGGCAGCCGGTGAAACCGGAGACGGTGTTCCAGTTGGCGTCGCTGTCCAAACCGGTGGGGGCCACGGTGGTCGCACGTCAGGTCCAAGGAGGAGTGGTGCAGTGGGATACGCCGGTTCGGGAACCGGCGCCGTGGTTCGCGCTGGAAGACCCGTATGTGAGCGACCATGTGACCATCGGCGACCTGTACGCGCACCGTTCGGGGCTGCCCGAGCACGCCGGGGACAAGCTGGAGGACCTGGGGTTCGACCGGACCGCGATTCTCCAGCGGTTGCGCATGCTGCCGTTGGCGCCGTTCCGCGATACCTACGCGTACACGAACTTCGGGCTCACCGCGGCGGCGATCGCGGTCGCCGATGCCTCGAAGCAGCGCTGGTCGGCGCTGTCGGAGCAGGCCATCTATCGTCCGCTGGGGATGTCGTCGACCAGTTCCCGGTACGCCGATTTCGTCGCCGCGGGCGACCGTGCGTCCGGGCATGTGCTGGTGGACGGTAAGTATCGTCCGGCGCAGCCGGGACGGCAGCCGGACGCCCAGTCCCCCGCCGGCGGGGTCAGTTCGTCGGTGACCGATATGGCGCAGTGGATGATGATGGTGCTGGCGAACGGGAAGCACGGTGGTACGCAGGTGGTGGCGCCGGAGGCACTGCTGCCCGCGCTGACACCGCAGTCGGTGTCGTCACCACCGGCCGAGGTGGACGCCCGGGCGGGTCAGTACGGGTTCGGGTTCAATGTGGGTAATTCGCCGGCGGGCCGGGTGGTGCTGAGTCATTCGGGGGCGTTCGACCAAGGTGCGGCGACCGCGATGACGATGATTCCGTCCGCGAACGTGGGCATCGTGACACTGACCAATGCCACGCCGATCGGGGTGGCGGAGACATTGAACGCCGAATTCGCCGATCTGGTGCAGTTCGGTGAGGTGCGGCAGAACTGGTGGGAGCTCTACTCGAAGGCGTTCGAGCAGTTGAACGCCCCGGTTGGTGAGCTGGTCGGGGCCCCACCGCCGCCGAATCCGGCGCCGGCGCGACCGCTGGAGGACTACGCGGGTGAGTACGGCAACGATTATTTCGGTCCGGCGTCGGTGGCGGTGGACGGTGACGCGCTGCTGTTGACGATGGGGCCGCGCCACGTCGCGATGCCGATGCGGCATCGCGACGGTGACACGTTCGTCTTCTCCCCGGTGGGCGAGAGCGCGAATCCGGGCAGCATCTCGCAGGCCCGGTTCGACGGGGACCGGTTGTGGCTGGAGTTCTACGACTCCGACGGGTGCGGTACGTTCGTGCGCTGAGCTCGGCGTCAGGCGCCGACGTAGGCGGCGAGGTGTGCACCGGTGAGGGTGGAGCGAGCGGCGACCAGATCGGCGGGGGTGCCTTCGAAGACGATGCGGCCGCCGTCGTGTCCGGCGCCGGGACCGAGGTCGATGATCCAGTCGGCGTGGGCCATCACGGCCTGGTGGTGTTCGATGACGATGACCGATTTACCGGAGTCGACGAGCCGGTCGAGGAGTCCGAGAAGCTGTTCGACATCGGCGAGGTGCAGGCCGGTGGTGGGTTCGTCGAGAATGTAGATTCCGCCCTTCTCGGCCATCTGGGTGGCGAGTTTGATGCGCTGGCGTTCACCGCCGGAGAGTGTGGTGAGTTGCTGGCCGAGGCGCAGGTAACCGAGCCCGACATCGGCGAGCCGGTCGAGGATCTTGTGGGCGGCGGGGATGCGGGCGTCGCCGGAACCGAAGAACTCTTCGGCTTCGGCCACCGACATGTCGAGCACTTCGGCGATAGTGCGGCCACCGAGGGTGTATTCGAGGACCGCGGCCTGGAAGCGTTTGCCGTCGCATTCCTCGCAGGTGGATTCGACGGTGGCCATGACACCGAGGTCGGTGTAGATCACGCCGGCGCCGTTGCAGGTGGGGCAGGCGCCTTCGGAGTTGGAGCTGAACAGGGCGGGTTTGACGCCGTTGGCTTTCGCGAATGCCTTGCGGATGGGGTCGAGGAGTCCGGTGTAGGTGGCCGGGTTGCTGCGGCGGGAGCCGCGGATGGCGCCCTGGTCGATGGTGACGACGCCGTCGCGGCCGGAAACCGAGCCGGTGATCAGGGAGCTCTTGCCGGAGCCGGCGACGCCGGTGACGACGACGAGGGCGCCGAGCGGGATATCGACGTCGACGTTGCGCAGGTTGTGGGAGTCGGCGCCGCGGACTTCGAGGGCGCCCGACGGGGTGCGCACGGATTTCTTGAGGGCGGCGCGGTCGTCGAGGTGGCGTCCGGTGAGGGTGTCGCTGGCGCGGAGTCCGTCGACGGTGCCCTCGAAGACGATTTGTCCGCCGTCGCTGCCGGCACGGGGGCCGATATCGACGATGTGGTCGGCGATTTCGATGGCTTCGGGTTTGTGTTCGACGACCAGGACGGTGTTGCCTTTGTCGCGAAGCTGGCGCAGCAGATCGTTCATCCGCTGGATATCGTGCGGGTGCAGGCCGATGGTGGGCTCGTCGAAAACGTAGGTGATGTCGGTGAGCGAGGAGCCGAGGTGGCGGATCATCTTGGTGCGTTGGGCCTCTCCCCCGGATAGAGTGCCGGAGGGGCGCTCCAGGGAGAGGTAGCCCAGGCCGATATCGGTGAACGAGTCGAGCAGGTGCTGCAGGCCGTTGACCAGCGGGGCGACCGAGGGTTCGTCGAGTTCGCGGACCCAGTCGGCGAGGTCGCTGATCTGCATGGCGCACAGGTCGGCGATGTTCTTGCCGTTGATCTTGGAGGCGAGGGCTTCCTTGGTGAGGCGGGTGCCGCCGCATTCAGGGCAGGTGGTGAAAGTGACGGCGCGTTCCACGAAGGCCCGAATGTGGGGTTGCATGGCGTCCACGTCCTTGGACAGGAAGGACTTCTGGATGCGCGGGATGAGGCCTTCGTAGGTGACGTTGATGCCTTCGACCTTGATCCTGGTGGGCTCTTTGTAGAGCAGGTCGTGCAGTTGTTTCTTGGTGAACTTCTTGATCGGCTTGTCGGGGTCGAAGTAGCCGCAGCCGCGGAAGATGCGGCCGTACCAGCCGTCCATGCTGTAGCCGGGGATGGTGAGGGCGCCCTCGCTGAGGGAGAGGCTGTCGTCGTAGAGCGCGGTGAGGTCGAAGTCGGTGACCGAGCCCATGCCTTCGCAGCGGGGGCACATACCGCCGAGCCGGTTGAAGGTCGCTTTCTCGGCGACTGTTTTGGAGCCACGCTGAACGGTGATGGCGCCGCTGGCGGTCACCGACGGCATATTGAAGGAGTAGGCGTTGGGTGAACCGATATGCGGGTCGCCGAGCCGGCTGAACAGGATGCGCAGCATGGCGTTGGCGTCGGTGGCGGTGCCGACGGTGGAACGGGGGTTGGAGCCCATGCGTTCCTGGTCGACGATGATGGCGGTGGTGAGGCCTTCGAGCAGGTCGACGTCGGGCCGCGACAGGGTGGGCATGAAACCTTGGACGAAGGCGCTGTAGGTTTCGTTGATCATCCGCTGGGATTCGGCGGCGATGGTGGCGAAGACCAGGGAGCTCTTGCCGGAACCGGAGACGCCGGTGAACACGGTGAGCCGCCGTTTCGGGATCTCCACGCTGACGTCTTTGAGGTTGTTCACGCGCGCGCCCTGCACTCGGATGAGGTCGTGGCTGTCGGCGGCGTGCGTCGCGGACGTCCGCGTTCCGGTCTTCGTGGCGGTGGTCATCTGTCTCCCTCTGGTGCGGTCGCGGTCATCGACATCGGCCTGTTCGGTCCCTGGCTGTCGAGTGTTACCGACCGGCCCGTCCGATGGGCGGGCCGGTGTGCAATGCCGGATCGGTGGGTGTGTCTCCGGTCAACGCAGTTGCTGGATGCGGATCATATTGCCCGCGGGATCGCGGACGGCGCAGTCGCGGATGCCGTACGGCTGTTCGGTCGGTTCCTGGACCACTTCCACATCACCGGCCTGGAGGCGTTCGAAGGTGCCGTCGAGGTCGTCGGTGGCGAGGTTGATTCCGGCGTAGGTGCCCTTGGCCATCATTTCGGCGATGGTGGTGCGTTCCTCGTCGGTGATGCCGGGGTCGGCGGCCGGTGGGTGCAGCACGATGGAGGTTCCGGGCTGGCCGGCGGGGCCGACGGTGATCCAGCGCAGGCCGTTGTAGCCGACATCGTTGCGGATCTCGAAGCCGAGGGTGTCGCGGTAGAACCCGATGGCGGCTTCGGGATCGTCCTGGGGCAGGTAGCTGGCGTGAATGGTGATGTCCATGCCGATCACGCTAACTGCGGGGCGGTTACCGGGGCTTCTCGATTCCTGATCGGTCTGGTCACCTGTTTGGCCGTGCACGACGGGATGCCGGCGGTGGCGTCGGCTTGTTGCCGCCGGTAGGCGCTGGGCGGCAGGCCGACGAGTTCGGTGAAGCGGGTGCTGAAGGTGCCCAGCGAGGAGCAGCCGACGGCGAAGCAGACTTCGGTGACGGTGAGGTCGCCGCGGCGCAGCAGGGCCATCGCGCGTTCGATGCGGCGGGTCATCAGGTATCCGTACGGGGATTCGCCGTAGGCGAGCCGGAACTGGCGGCTGAGGTGTCCGGCGGACATGTTGACACCCCGGGCGAGCGCTTCGACGTCCAGTGGTTGCGCGTACTCGCGGTCCATCCGGTCCCGGACGCGGCGTAACAGCGCGAGATCGCGGAGGTGTTGATCCGCGGTGGGTCTGCTGGTCACGTGGCCGATCGTCCCATACCGTGCCCGGGTTGCCCAGTTCCCGGTGGTGGGTTGCCGGCCGTCGTCCCCGGTGCCGAGCCGGGCGAGCGCGGCGACGACGAGGGTGGTGACTCCGGTGCCGGGAGTGGGTGGCAGCACGGGCACGAAGCGGGAGCTGTGGTCGACCGGGATGTCCGGGAAGAGGTGCTCGGGGTCCGGTGTCAGCTGCTGTCTTCGGTGTCGGTGTCGGTGTCGGTGTCGGTGTCGGTGTCGCGGCTCCGGCCGCGACGGGTGGTGCGGACGCCGCGGACGGCGGCGGCCAGGCGGGTGTGTGGCTGCCAGTCCAGGCCGTTGGGCAGGCCCCAGCCGTACCGGACGGCGGCGAGCCGGAGGGCCAGTGAGAAGGCGATGCCGGCGACGATGCCGATCGCGGGTGCGCCGAGATAGGTGCAGACGACCATGGTGCCGGCGACCACGGCGGCGACGGTGGCATAGAGACCGTTGCCGCCGAAGACGGCCGGGACCCGTCGCAGGAGAACGTCGCGGGTGGCGCCGCCGCCGACGGCGGTGGTGATGCCGAGCAGGACGGCGGGGAGCCAGCCGAGGCCGGCGGCGAGGGTTTTCTGTGCGCCGGTGACCGCCCAGAACCCGATGACCGCGGCGTCGAGAGCGGTGAAGAGACGGTCCCAGGCCTGTTCGCTGAGGTGGATGAGGAACGAGATGAGGGTGCCGGCCACGGCGGTGGGCAGGTAGGCGTAGTCGGTGAGCGCTACCGGGGGGCCTTGCTGGAGCAGGGTGTCGCGGATGATGCCGCCGCCGAGGCCGGAGACGATACCGACGACGAGGAACCCGAACAGGTCGAGTTTCTCGGTGCGGGATACGGCGCCGCCGAGCATCGCGCAGGCGAAGACGCCGGCGAGGTCGAGATATCGCGTGACCTGGTCGATGGTTTCGGCGGGTGCGGCCACCGCAGCAAACTAACACGCACGAGCGCGGGTTCTCGGCGGTGACGTGTACCGGGCAGGCGGGCTCGCGGGGCCGTGACGCCTCCGCGGCGCGGGCAGCTGTGCGGTCAGGCCCGGGGTTTCACCGTCACTCCCCCACCGGCTGCCAGCCGCATGAGGTCGGTGTTGAGATCGACGCCGGTTTCGGTGCCGCCGGCGCTGCCGAAGCTGTGCTGGTAGCTGGTCCACGATTCGTCTTTGACCTTGTGCGCGAAACCGCTCTCCATCAGCAGCACCAGTTCGAGGGCGGCGCGATCGATGCGTTTGTCGAGGTCGGTGTCGCTCCAGTCTTCGGCGGCGGCGAACAGGGAGGTGGGCACCGTCATGGTGCGCAGGAAAGCGAACAGGGCGCGCATCTGTTCGTCGACGACCAGGGCGTGCCGGGAGGTGCCGGCGGTGGCGGCCAGGATGACCGGTTTGGCGATGAGCAGGTCGTTGTCTAGGACGTGGAAGAAGGAGGTGAGCAGGCCGCTCGGTGCGGCCTTGTAGACGGGGGCGGCGATGATCAGGCCGTCCGCGGCGGCGAGTGTTTCGATCGCGGCGGTCATCTTGGGGCCCATGAGCTGGGAGACCAGCGCGGTGGTGATCTCGGTGGCGAGTTCGCGGAGGTCGATGACGTGCACGGTGACGGTGGCGCCGCGGTGGCGGGCGAGGGTGCCGACGCGGGCGGAGACCCGGTCGGCGAGCATGCGGGTCGAGGACGGGTTGCTGGTGCCGCCGCTGACCACGACCAGCCGGTAGGGGGCCGTGCCCTGGCCGTTGGTGGTGTTCATATCTCGTTCCTTTGCGTGGTGTCGGCGAGTTTGCCGCAGAGCTGTTCGAGGGTGCGTAGTTCGTCGTCGGTGAGGGCTTCGGTGAGGGCGCGGGCGACGCCGACGGCGTGGCGGCCGCCGATACGGCGCTGCCAGGTCCGGCCCTCGTCGGTGAGCGAGAGCCGGACCCCGCGGCCGTCGTGCGGGTCGGGGGTGCGTTGCACGAGGCCGCGGTCGACGAGCCGGTCCACCATCCGCGACAGTGCCGGCTGGGTGAGCAGGACGTGCCGGTTGAGTTCGGCGGGACGGATGGGTTCGGGGCATTTGGACAACGTGTAGAGGACGTCGTATTCGCGCATGGTGAGTCCGTGCCACACATCCTGGGCCGCGAACTGTTTCATCAATACCGCGTGGGCGGTGAGTACCGCCTCCCAGGCGTCGTTGGCGAGGCGTCCGCTGGTTCTGGTCACTTGTCGGCCAGGGTTTTCGCGGTGTCCTGGTAGGGGCTGGCGCCGGCCAGGTTGTCGCCCTGGTTGGCGTTGGGGCGGGCCTGCCGGGCGGGCTCGTCACCGTATGCGGCGGCGACGCGGGCCCGATGGGTGGGCGCCGGGGCCGATTCGGGGTCGCGGCGGGCTTCCAGTTCTTTACGCAGGACCGGCACGACTTCCTCGCCGAGCAGGTCGAGCTGGTTCAGCACGGTTTTCAGGGGCAGTCCGGCGTGGTCCATCAGCCACAGCTGGCGCTGGTAGTCACCGAAGGTGTCGTGGAAGGTGAGGGTTTTGTCGATGATCTCCTGCGGGCTGCCGACCGACAGCGGGGTCATTTCGGCGAAGTCCTCCAAGGAGGGGCCGTGACCGTAGACGGGGGCTTCGTTGAAGTAGGGGCGGAATTCGTTCCAGGCGTCCTGGGATTTTTTGGCGATATAGGCCTGGCCGCCGAGTCCGACGATGGCCTGCTTCTTGGTGCCGTGACCGTAGTGTTCGAAACGCTGCCGGTAGAACTCGATGAGCTGCAGTGAGTGCGCGGTGGGCCAGAAGATGTGGTTGGCGAAGAATCCGTTGCCGTAGTAGGCGGCCTGTTCGGCGATTTCCGGGGTACGGATGGAGCCGTGCCAGACGAACGGCGGCACACCGTCGAGCGGCCGCGGGGTGGCGGTGAAGCCCTGCAGCGGGGTGCGGTAGTTGCCTTCCCAGTCGACGACGTCCTCGCGCCACAGCCGGTGCAGGAGGTTGTAGTTCTCCAACGCCAGCGGCAAACCCGCCCGGATGTCCTTACCGAACCACGGGTAGACGGGGCCGGTGTTGCCGCGGCCGAGCATGAGGTCCATGCGGCCTTTGGACAGGTGTTGCAGCATGGCGTAGTCCTCGGCGATCTGCACCGGGTCGTTGGTGGTGATCAGGGTGGTCGCCGTGGTGAGGATCAGTCGCTCGGTGGTGGCCGCGATATGGCTGAGCAGGGTGGTGGGTGAGGAGGAGAAGAACGGCGGGTTGTGGTGCTCGCCGATGGCGAAGACGTCGAGGCCGACCTCTTCGGTTTTGCGCGCGATCTGCACGATCGCGTCGATCCGTTCGGCCTCGCTGGGCGTCACGCCGGTTACGGGGTCGCGGGTGATATCGCTGACCGAGAAGATTCCGAACTGCATCGTGTGTCACTCCCACCGTAGTTTCTATGCGTTTGCATCTACTTGAACGGAGGGGTGTGCGGGGTTATTCCTCGTGCGTGCACGCCGGAGGGCGGTACGGACGTTGCCGGAGAGGCTTCCCGCGGGCCGGGTTCCGCGGCCCGCGCCTCGACTGCCCGCGACCACAGGAACACCGCGCGGCGGTGCGGCTGTGGCTACCCGGCGGCGGGCGGCCGCAGCGGTGCCGGCTGCTGCGTGAGCGAGTCCAGGTCGCGGATCGCGGCGCAGCTGCGGCGGATCATGGTGGTGAACATGGCGTCGCCGCGCTCGGACGGGGATCCGTAGGCAGCGCCGAACACCGCCACCAGCGGGCCCTGGAGAGCGGCGAACCGATAGTCCTGCCAGCAGTCGGCGGCGGTGTATCCGCTGACTCCCAGTTGACAGAGGCGCCGGTGGTAGGTGGCGACCAGGTCCTGTTCGGCGGCGCGCCGGATAGCCGGGTCCAGACCGGTGGTGATGAAGTAGGCCAGGTCGCGGGCCGGGAGTCCCAGGTTGACGGTCTGCCAGTCGACGGCGGTCACCTGCGGCGGGTCGGCGTCGTCGAACAGCAGATTGTCCAGGCGGTAGTCGCCGTGCACGAGGCCGAAGCGTTCGGGGCGGGCGACCAGCCAGTCGGCGATGATCTCACCGCAGGCGCGTACGGTTTCGTGGTCCGCGGCGGTGAGACGGTCCCCGAGGCGGTCGAGGAGGATATCGGTGGTGGGGCCGTACAGTTCGCGCAGCGTATCGGCTTCTTCCGGACCGTTGCGGCTGAACCCCTCGATATCGAGCACGGTGTCGTCACACCAGCGGGGGGCGTGCAGGCCCGCGAGCTCGGTCACGGCCGGGTGGGCGTGGGCGACGGGGCAACCGCCGATCTGGTCGCCTTGGCGGGCGGGCGCCAGGTCCTCCAGCAGAAGGACGAATTCGGCGCCGTCGCCGTGTATCTCGGCGTGGTGACAGCGCGGGGTGCGGACGGCGACCGTGGCGGCGATCTCGGTGTAGAAGCGGACTTCCTGGCGGTAGGCGCCGGCGAGCATGGCGCGGACGCCGGGGTCGGCGGCGGGGAGTTTCGCCAGGAGTTGTCGCGGAACCCCGTCGCCGGTGAGCCGCAGCCGGTGCACGGTGCCGATCTGTCCGGTGCCGACGGCTTCGGCGGTCACGGCGGTGACGGGGCGGCCGAGGGCGGCGGTGAGCCATTCGGGGGTGAGGCCGGCGATATCGGTCGGGCCGGTCATCGACTGCTCCTGCCGGGGTTGGCCGGCAGGTGGGCGAACCGGCCGGGGTCGCGGTGGCGCCGCCACGCGTCCAGAGTGGGTGCGAGTTCGGTGGGGGTGTTGCCGTGCAGGATCACACCGTCGGCGCCGGCGGCGAACTGGTCGGCGATCCGGGTCGCGCAGTGTTCGGGGGTGCCGGTGGCGGCGGCGGCCGTCCATTCCGCAGGGAGCAGTTCTTCCACGGCGGCGAGGGTGGTGTCGTCGGCTACGGCGTCGAGGGCGCCGCCGGCGCCGGTGACCAGGGGATGCGCCCGGAAGTCGGCGAGGACCTGCGGGTCCCAGTCGTTGACCCCGACCAGGATGTCACCGTAACCCTGCAGGTAGGTGCCGAGGCGGCCGACGAGTTTACGCAGCCGGGCCGATTCGCCCTGGGTGTCGTCGACCACCGCCAGCACCGACCAGATGCGGACGGTCGCCGGATCACGGCCGGCGTCCGCCGCGGCGGCGCGGATCGTCCGGACGGCGTGGGCGGTGGTGTCGTCGGTGAAGAAGGTGTGCAGGACGACGGCGTCGGCGATCTGCCCGGCCAGGCGCAGGGTGTTGGCGCCGATCGCGGTGAGGGTGACCGGGATGGCTTCGTCGTAGGTGGGGTCCAGGTGCAGGATCGGGTAGTTTCCGGCGGGCCCGGCGTGGCCGACGACGGTGTCGCCGCGCCAGAGGCGCCGGTAGAGCGCGGTAGCGTCGCGGAGTTGCGCGGAGGTGATCCGGGGCAGGCCCATGACGTCGAAGAGCGCACTGAATCCGCGACCGAGACCGAGACTGTAGCGGCCGCGGGTGAGCCGGTGCAGAGTAACCGCGGCAGCGGCGGTGATCAGGGGGTGGCGGGTGTTGTGGTTGGTGGCGGCGGTGCAGATGCCGAGGTCGGTGGTGACCGCGCCCGCGGCGGCGGCGAGGGCGAACGCTTCTTTGGTGTTGAAACGTTCGGACAGGAACATGGCCCCGAGGCCGAGCCGTTCGGCGGCGCGGGCTTCGTCGAGCAGGATATGCGGGTCGGTGGCGTGGCCGGCGAGACCGTAACAGCCGAGTTCGGGGAACTCGGTCACTGTCCGGCCTCGGCATCGTGGCCGCCGATCATGCGGTGCAGTTCGTCCTGGGTCCAGGGCGGGGTGTCGTTGTGGTCGCGGAAGCCGAGGATGGTGGGGGCCGGACGGTCGTAGCGGCCGACGAATCCGCCCGCGGCGACGAAGATCTGGCCGGTGACCCGCTCGGCGGCCGTCCCCGCGAGGTAGAGATACAGCTGGGCGACGTAGTCGGCGGGTGGGGCGTCGAGGGCGGCGTCCTTGCTGATCGCGTCGAGCATGCCGCGGCGGTAGAGCTCCATGATCTTGGCCTCATAGGCGAACCCACTGGAGAGCCGAGTTTTGGCGCCGGGGCATACGACATTGGCGCGAACCTTGTGTTCGGCGAGTTCGGCGGCGATGGCGAGAGTGAGGGAGTTGACCGCGCCCTTCCCGGCGGCGTACCCGGTGCCGCCGTAGTCGCCCAGGTAGGCGAAGGAACTGGTGTTGATGATGCTGCCGCGGCCCTGGGCGACCATTTTCGGGGCGGCGGCGCGGCAGGTGTTGAACGTGGTGGTGAGGTGGGAGTCGAGCAGGGCACGCCAGTCGCGGGTGCTGACGTCGAGGATGGAGGAGCCGGCGGGCTCGGCGATCCCGGCGCAGTTGACGAGCACATCGACGGCGCCGAAGGTGCGCACGCAGGTGTCCACGAGTTCGGTCGCGGTGGATTCGTCGGCGGCGCTGCCGGCGATGCCGATCGCGCGGTGACCGGCGAGGGTCAGGGAGTTGACCGTGCGTTCGACTGCCGGGGCGTTTCGTCCATTGACCACCACCCCGGCGCCGTGCCCGGCCAGGGCGTGCGCGACGGCGTGGCCGATGCCGCTGGTGGCGCCGACGACCACGGCGCCGCGTCCCCACAGGGTCTGGTTTCCGCTCATGGACCTGTTCTCGCTCCCTTCTCTCCGCCGAACACTATTCCGTACAGGTGTCCGGACAGTATGGCATCCCGGCAGCGCGCCGGGGGTGGAGAGAGGTGACACGCCTTGCTTGGGCGCAACACCCCGTAGTACTGTCCAGACAGGTGTCTATCATAGATCCTGGACAGTAATCTGGGGAAGGATTTCCACATGACTTCGGTGAAACCGCCGCGGGTGTCCGGAGGCGAACACGAACACGGCCACCTGGAGGAATTCCGTACCGACCCGATCGCGCTGATGCGCCGGGTGCGGGAGGAATGCGGTGACGTCGGCCAGTTCGAGCTCGCCGGACGCCACGTCGTCCTGCTCACCGGCGCCGAAGCGAACGAATTCTTCTTCCGCGCCGCCGACGAGGACCTCGACCAAGCCGCCGCCTACCCCTTCATGAAGCCGATCTTCGGCGAGGGCGTGGTATTCGACGCCAGCCCGGAACGGCGCAAGGAGATGCTGCACAACTCCGCGCTGCGCGGCGACCAGATGCGCGGGCACGCGGCGACCATCGAAAAAGAGGTCGACCGGATGCTGGCGGGCTGGGGCGACGAAGGCGAGATCGATCTGCTCGACTTCTTCGCCGAACTCACCATCTACACCTCCTCGGCCTGCCTGATCGGGACGAAGTTCCGGGAGGAACTCGACAGCCGGTTCGCGCACCTCTACCACAACCTGGAACGCGGTACCGACGCGCTGGCGTATGTGGACCCGTACATGCCGATCGAAAGCTTCCGGATCCGCGACGAATCCCGGGCCGCGCTCGTCGAACTCGTCCAGGAGATCATGAACGTGCGGATCGCGAACCCGCCCGCCGAAAAGGAGGACCGCGACCTGCTCGATGTGCTGGTCTCGGTGAAGAAAGAGGACGGCACCCCGCATTTCAGTGCCAGCGAGGTCACCGGCATCTTCATCTCGATGATGTTCGCCGGCCACCACACCACCTCGGGTACCGCCGCCTGGTCGGTGATCGAACTGCTGCGGCACCCGGAAGTGCTGTCCGGAGTCGTGAAGGAACTCGACGAGCTCTACGCCGACGGCCAGGAAGTCAGCTTCCACGCCCTGCGCCAGATTCCCCGGCTGGAGGCGGTGCTCAAGGAGACGCTGCGGCTGCACCCGCCGCTCATCATCCTGATGCGGGTCGCCCAGGGCGAGTTCGAGGTGTGCGGGAACCGGATCGAGCCCGGCGATCATGTGGCGGCGACCCCGGCGATCTCCAACCGGCTGCCCGAGGATTTCCCGAACCCGGACAGTTTCGATCCCGGCCGCTATATCGACCCCAACCAGGAAGACCTGGTCAACCGCTGGACCTGGATCCCGTTCGGGGCCGGACGTCACCGCTGCGTCGGCGCCGCGTTCGCGCTGATGCAGCTCAAGGCGATCTTCTCGGTACTACTGCGGGATTGGGAATTCGAGATGGTGCAGCCGTCGGAGTCCTACCGCAACGATCACTCGAAGATGGTCGTGCAGCTGCAGCAGCCGTGCCGGGTGCGGTACCGCCGCCGGCAGCAGGCGTGAGTTGCGATGGCATACGTCATCACCCAGCGGTGCTGCAACGACGCCAGCTGCGTGGCCGAATGCCCGGTGGACTGCATCCGGCCACGCCCCGGCGATCCGCAGTTCGCGTCCGCGGAGATGCTCTACATCGACCCGGACACCTGCATCGACTGCGGGGCCTGCTACGAAGCGTGCCCGGTGGACGCCATCTACGCCGAAGAGGACCTGCCCGCGCACCTCGACGGATTCCGGGACGTCAACGCGGGCTTCTTCACCCGGCATCCACTGGAACCGGATATGTCCGCCCCGCCGCCGGTGCGGCGCCTTACCAAGGACCTCGGGACCCTGCGGGTGGCGATCGTCGGCACCGGGCCGGCCGCCTGCTACGCCGCCGAGCAACTACTCGTCGCCGGCACGGTCGAAGTGGAGATGTTCGACCGGCTCCCCACCCCATGGGGCCTGGCCCGCTACGGAATCGCGCCCGATCACGCCCAGACCCGCGGTGTCACCGATATGTTCGCATCCGCGTTCAAACGCGACGCGCTGCAGATGTATCTGAACACCGAGATCGGCACCCATATCGGCCACGCCGAACTGCGCGAGAGCGCGCACGCGGTGATCTACGCGGTCGGCGCGCCCGCCGACCGGCGCCTCGACGTTCCCGGGGAGGACCTGGCGGGCAGTATCTCGGCCACCGAATTCGTGGCCTGGTACAACGGGAACCCCGGCTACGCCGACCGGGTATTCGATCTGTCCGGTGAACGTGCGGTGCTCGTCGGCAACGGGAACGTGGCCCTGGATATCGCGCGGGTGCTCACCATGGACCCCGACGAGCTGGCCCGGACCGATATCGCCGATCACGCCCTGACCGCGATACGCGAGAGCGCGATCCGTGAGGTCGTGATCCTCGGCCGTCGCGGGGTGCTGCAGGCGGCTTACAGCGCGCCGGAGTTCCGGGCACTCGGACAGCTCGACGGCCTCGATATCGTCGTGGACCCGGACGACCTGGTGTTCGACGAGGCCGCGCAGGCCTACCGGGCGGGGACGCAGGCACCGTACGAGCTCGGGTTGAAACTGGCGGCCGCCGAGGAGTTCGCGGGCCGCTCGCCGCGTGACGGCAACAAACGCATCGTGTTCCGGTACTGCGTCTCCCCCACCGAGATCGTGGGCACGGACCGGGTGCGGGCGCTGCGGTACGTACGCAACGAGCTCACCGGCCCGGTCGCCGCGCCGACCGCGCGGCCGACCGGGGACACCGGTGAACTCGATACGTCACTGGTGGTGCGGGCGGTCGGGTACCGGGGTGAACCGATCGGCGATCTGCCGTTCGACGACCGGCGGGGTGTGCTGCCCACGGCCGGCGGACGGGTGGTCGATGCGGCGGGCGCGCCGGTCAAAGGTGTGTACGCGGCGGGCTGGATCAAACGGGGGCCGCGCGGGGTGATCGGCTCCAACCGGGCCGATGCCGAGGAGACGGTGGCCGCGATCCTCGACGACTTCACGGCCGGTGTCCTGCTCACCCCGGTCCGGGACCGGGCGGCGCTGTCGGATCTGGTACGCGCCCGGCAACCCGATGTGGTCGACCGCACCGCGTGGCAGGCGGTGGATCGCGCCGAACGCGCCGCGGGCGCGGCGGCGGGGCGCCCCCGGGTGAAGCTGGCAACCGTGGCCGAACTGCTCGCCACGGCACGCCGCGGCTGAACCCGGCCGGCCCGCGCCGAGTAAGAGAGGGGGCGCGGGCCGGGCGAGTTCAGTTCGTCACGGCGCGACGGGCGTAGGCGCGGACATCGGCATCCGGATCGTCGACGGCCTGGCGAAGCAGGTCCCGGGCCGGTTCGTGGCCGGGCCACGAGGCCAGGGCGAGGACCGCGGCCTTGCGCACATCCAGATGAGGGTCGGTGAGCGCGGCGGCCAGTTCGGGGACGGCCGGGCCGGGTTCGGCGCCGGCCAGTCCTTTCGCCGCGCCTACCCGCACCTGCCAGGCGGTATCCCGCAATGCGGCGGCGCACGACGCGATATCGGATTCGGTGGCGCCGATATCGGCGAAAGCCGCCAGGGCCGCCGCCCGGACCAGCGGGTCACGATCGGTCACCAGTCCGCGGACGGTGTCCGCGCCACCGGTGCCGATGGTGGCCAGGCCCTGCGCGGCCGCGATCCGCACCTCACGGTTGGTGTCGGCGGCCGCGGCGGCCAGGGCGTCGTATTCGTCGAGCGAGACCAGCGCCCGCACCGCGGCGATCCGCACCCGGTGGTCGGGGTCGGCCAAGGCCGCCCGGTAGTCGGCGGCCGCACCGGCGCGCGCCGCACGCAGCAGGTCGAGAACCACCGCCCGCACGACCGGATCGGGCGAGGTCAGCCGTTCGGCGAGACCGTCGGCGGACGGCAGCACCTCCACCAGTTCGCGCAGCGCGGCCGCGGCCGCGGCCCGTACCGGCGCCGCGCCGTCGTCCAGCGCGCCGATCAGCAGCGCCGCGAAACCGTCCGGGGTGTTCTCGGTGAGTGCCGCGATCGCGGCGACCCGGACCCGTTCATCGGTATCGGATAGGTAGGCCGACAGTTGCCCGGCGGTGGGCGCGTCCAGCGCCAGCAGCGCCAGCAGCCGGGGTGAGGCGACCGGGGCCGGCTGCGGGACCGCGGCCCGGGGGGTGGGGGCCGCGACGCTCGGGGCGCGACGGTGACCGACGAGTTCGGGCTGCTCGACCGGCACCGGCTCCCCTTGGGACGGCAGATCGTCCAGCCCGGGCACAGGCACCAGATACGGGGCGACCGGCCGTTTGAGGAACTCCATGGTGCCGTCGGCGGCCTTGCGCAGGTTCAGGTGGTAGCGCCAGGTGTCGTCGTCGCGTTCCGGGAGGTCGGCGCGTTCGTGGTAGAGACCCCACCGGGATTCGGTCCGGGTCAGCGAACTGCGGGCGGCCATCTCCGCGCAGTCACGGATGAACGACACCTCGGCGGCGCGCATGAGTTCGTGCGGGGTGCGGGCGCCCATCTCGGCGAGATCACCGCGCATCCGTTCGAAGGTTTCCACCGCCAGCGACAGTTTCGCGGCCGTTTTCGGCGGCGCCACATAGTCGTTGACGAAGCGGCGCAGTTTGTATTCGACCTGCGGTTGCGGTGGGCCGTCGGGATGCCGCAGTGGCCGGTACACCAGTTCGTGCGCGGTGGCGATCTGGTCGGCGGGCAGTTCGGCGGGTGCCGCGGTCTCGGTCAGGGTGGCGGCCGCGTGCGCGCCGGCGAGCTCGCCGAACACGAAGGCCCCGATCATGTAGTTGTGCGGGACGCAGGCCAGATCACCGGCCGCGTACAGACCGGGCACCGTGGTGCGGGCGTTCTCGTCCACCCAGACCCCGGAGGCGGAATGCCCGCCGCACAGCCCGATTTCGGAGATGTGCATCTCGATATCGTGGGTGCGGTAGTCGTGGCCGCGGTTGGCGTGGAAAGTGCCGCGAGTGGGGCGTTCGGTGGTGTGCAGGATGTCCTCGAGCGCGGTCAGCGTCTCGTCGGGCAGATGCGACACCTTGAGGTAGATAGGTCCGCGCGCGGAGTCGATCTCCCGTTTGACCTCGGCGATCATCTGCCCCGACCAATAGTCGGAATCGACGAACCGCTCCCCCTGCGCATTGACCTGGTATCCGCCGAACGGGTTGGCGACATAGGCGCAGGCGGGACCGTTGTAGTCCTTGATCAGCGGGTTGATCTGGAAGCATTCGATACCGCTGAGTTCGGCGCCCGCGTGATAGGCCATCGAATAGCCGTCGCCGGCGTTGGTGGGATTCTCGTAGGTGCCGTACAGGTAGCCCGACGCCGGGAGTCCCAGCCGGCCGCACGGGCCCGTCGCGAGGATCACGGCTTTCGCGCCGACCGTGACGAACTCACCGGTACGCGTGTTCAGTGCGGCCGCGCCGACGGCCCGGCCGCCGTCGGTGAGCACCCGCACCGGCATCAGCCGGTTCTCGATCCGGATCTTCTCCCGCATCGTGCGCTGCCGCAACACCCGGTAGAGGGCCTTCTTCACATCCTTGCCCTCGGGCATCGGCAGCACATAAGAGCCCGAGCGGTGCACCCGGCGCACCGCGTACTCGCCGTATTCGTCCTTCTCGAATTTGACGCCGTACTTCTCCAGCCGCTGCACCATGGCGAACCCGCGGGTCGCGGTCTGATACACGGTGCGCTGGTCGACGATGCCGTCGTTGGCGCGCGTGATCTCGGCGACGTAGTCCTCGGGTTCGGCCTTCCCGGGGATGACGGCATTGTTGACGCCGTCCATGCCCATGGCCAGCGCACCGGAATGCCGGACGTGCGCTTTCTCCAGCAGCAGGACGTTCGCGCCGTGTTCGGCGGCGGTGAGCGCGGCCATGGTTCCGGCGGTACCGCCGCCGATGACCAGCACATCGCAGTCCAGGCGCACGGTGTCGGCGAGATCCGGCGCCGCGAGCAGGGTGGGTGCGGTCACGAGAGGGCCTCCACGAGTCGGTCGCGCTGCGGCTGCCGGTCGGCGGTCGCGCGCGGATTCGGAACATCGATCAGGGCGCGCAGCGGTTTTCCGGCACGGCCCAGCACGGCGATCCGGTCGCCGAGCAGCAACGCCTCGTCCACATCGTGGGTGACGAAGACGACGGTGGTGGGATGGGTGCGCCAGGTCTCGATCAGCAGCCGCTGCATGGTGGCGCGGGTCTGGGTGTCCAGGGCACCGAACGGTTCGTCCATCATCACCGCGCGCGGGGCGCCTGCCAGGCCGCGGGCGAGTTGTACGCGTTGCCGCATACCCCCGGACAAGCTCTTGGGCAGGAAATCGGCGAACCCGGTGAGGCCGACCTCCTCGATCCAGCGGTCGGCCGCGGCGCGGCGCCCGGCCTTGGGTTCACCCCGCAACCGCAGCGCCAGTTCGATATTGGCGCGCACACTGCGCCACGGCAGCAGGGCATTGTCCTGGAACACCACCGCGCGGTCACGGGAGGTGGTGGTGACGGGATCGCCGTCGGCGAGGACGCGGCCAGAGTCGGGGGGCAGCAGCCCCGCCAGGGCGCGCAGGACCGTGGACTTCCCGCAACCCGAGGGGCCGGTGAGCACCAGGATCTCGCCGGGCCGCACATCCAGCGACAGCCGGTCGATCACCGGGTCGCCGGTGTAGGACAGCGAGATCCCGTCGAGCCGCAGGCTCATTCCCGGTGCGCCGGTACCGGCCGCGGGGGTTTCGGTGGTGAGGGTGGTGGTCATCGGTTGTTCTCCTCTCCCCGCGGCAGCCAGCGGGTGACCCGGCGGCCGACGAGTTCGATCGCCGCGGAGGTGCCGAAACCGAGGATGCCGATGGTGACGATTCCGACGAAGACACCCGGATAGTCGACGATGGTGTAGGCCTGCCAGGTGCGGTAGCCGACACCGAGGCGGCCGGAGATCATCTCCGCGGACACCAGGCAGATCCAGGCCACCCCGATCCCGACCGACAGTCCGCCGAAGATTCCCGGCAGCGCACCGGGGAACACCACCCGCAGCAGCACATCCCACCGGTTGCCGCCGAGCGTGCGTACCGAGTCCTCCCACAGGGTGGGCAGCGCGCGGACCGCGTGGCGGGTGCTGACCATGATCGGGAAATAGGCGGCCAGGCCGGTGATGAACACGATGCCGGCTTCGTCGTCGGGGAACAGCAGGATGGCGATCGGGACCACCGCGATGGCCGGGACCGGCCGGGCCAGCTCGGTGAGCGGGCCCAGGATTCCGGCGAACAGGCGGGACCGGCCCAGGGCGATACCGCTGGTCACGCCGAGCACGGTGGCGATACCGAAACCGGTGAGGATGCGGATCAGGGATTGCGCCAGATCCAGGTAGTAGACATCGGTGCCGAGTTGGCGGCCGAACGCGGTGATCACCTCGGTCACCGCGGGCAGGGTGTCGAAACGCAGCCACAGCCGGATATCGGCGGTGGTCAGGACCTGCCAGAGCAGGATCGCGGCCAGCACGGAACCGACCCGCAGCAACCGGTCCGGCCACACCGCCCGCCCGGGCCGGCGCGACGACGCGGTCGCCGCGTCGGCCGGGGCGGGAGTGAGGGTCGTGGCCGCGGTCATGACCGGACCTCGGCGACAGCCTGGTCGTAGGTCACCGGGACGGCGGCCGGATGGGCCTGGCGGTGGCGAAGCGCTGCCGCCTGCGTGGTGAAGGGCAGGAAGGTGTTTCCGTCGCGCAGCCAGACCGCCTTGTCCGCGAACCAGCGGGTGCCGAGTTCGGTGTCGACGATATAGGCGGCGCGGACCTGCGTACCCGCGGCACGGGCGGCCGCGGCGGCGCGCAGGAGCTCGGTGGGGTTGCCGGCGGGGCGCGTGCTGTCCTGGCCGTCGAGCCACAGTTCGGTACCGGAACCGGCGGTGTGGTTGGCGGTGTCGGCCAGCGCCTTCTGGTAGTCCTGGCCGCGGGCGGCGAAGGCCGCGCGCAGGCGCTGGTCGTCGACGAAACCGTCGATATCGAGGTCGGCGAAATCGCCGATCGACTTCAAATACCGCACATCGTCTTTGAAGGCCGAGATCAGGCTCGGTTTCAGGGTGGTGTCGAAGGAGGTGCCGCCCGGGCCGTTGTAGAGATACACGACCTCCTGCGGCAGACCTGAATCCTCGGCCACGATCCGCGCCGCCTCCAGCGGCTGTTGCCACAGGAATTCCGTGGCGTCGAGCTGGGCCTGCAGGAAGGCGTCCACCACCTCGGGATGTTCGGCGGTGTAGTGCTCGCGGGCGACCACGCCGTGGAATGTCGGCACATTCAGTTCGGCACCGTCGTAGAGCAGTTTCGCCTTGTCCTGGAACACCAGCAGTCCCGGCCACGCCACGAACTGGGACAGCGCGGCGACCTGGCCCGATTCCAGCGCCGAGGCACCCACCTGCGGCTGCTGGTTCAGCACCTCCACACCGGCCACCGGATCGACCCCGGCGCGGGTGAGGGCCTGCACCAGGGTGCCGTGGCCGGCGGAACCGACACTGGCCGACATCTTCTTACCGGCCAGCTCACCGACTCCGGTCAGCGGCGAGTCCGGCGGGACGACCACCATGTTCAGCGCGCCCCTGGGGTTGTATCCGGTGACGGACAGGAATTCGGTGCGCGACCGTTCCCCGGCCTGGGTGCGGGATCCGTTGATCAGCAGCGGATAGTCGCCCATGGAGCCGATATCGATCTTCTCGGCCACCATCTGGGCAGTGATCGGGGCGCCGGTGTCGTAGTCCTGCCATTCGACCTGGTAGGCGGGGCCGCCGTTGTCGGTGATCTGCCGCAGCCGCTGCTCCAGATATCCCTGGGCGCGCAGCAGGGTGCCCGCGGTGACGGTGTTGATGGTTTTGGACTGGTAGCCGACGACGACGGTGACGGTATCGCCGGCGGCGGCTTCTTCCAGCGAGCATCCGGTGAGGGCCAGTGCCGCGGTGGCGGCCAGGACGGCCAGGCGTTTCAGAGTGGGCATGAGAGGTCTACCTCAGGAGATACGGCATATTGACAGTGACGGCGCCGGTGGGACAGCGGGCGGCGCAGGGCCCGCAGTACCAGCATTCGTCGACGTGCATGAAGGCTTTCCCGTTGTCGGGGTTGATGGCCAGGGAGTCGAGCGGACAAATCTCGACACACAGCGTGCAGCCTTCGATACACAGGGATTCGTCGATGGTCACGGGAATATCGGTGCGCTGGTTCGCCAGAGCCATCTAGAGGACCTTCCATTCGGGGATGCCGCGGGACAGGCTGCCGCGCAGCGTGATCCGGTCACCGCGCATCCGGACGTATTCCAGGTCGACGGGGGTTCCGTCGTCGAGCCGGGTGAGGCGTTCGAGCATGAGCAGCGGTGCTCCGTCGGGGACGTCGAGGGTGGCGGCGGTGTGCCGGTCGGCGGGGATCGCCTCCACGGTGAGGTCGGCCGAACCCAGGGACCGGCCGCTGAGCTGTTCGAGCAGCACGAAGACATCGGTGTGCGCGAGGTCGTGGTCGAGGACGCGCACACCGATCTCGGGAGCGAGGTAGGTGAGATCCAGGCTCAGCGGCTGCTCGCCGAGATATCGCAGCCGCTCCAGGTAGACGACCTGCTCGCGGGGGGCGACCCCGAGTCGCCGGGCCACCGCCGGCGGCGCGGTGATGAGCTGTGCGGCCCGCACCTCGTTGCGGACGGTGCCGCGGCCCTCCAGGGTTTCCTGCAGGCCCAGCAGCGCGTCCAGACCGTGGTCGTATTTGCGGGCGGCCACCCGGGTGCCGACGCGGGGCGCGCGGTCGATCAGGCCTTCGTCGCGGAGCAGCGCCAGGGCGTCGCGGATGGTGTTCCGGGAGGTGTCGTGCTCGGCGGCCAGCCGCTGTTCGCTGGGCAGGGTATCGCCCAGGGTGCCGGCGTGGATCTGGTGGCGGAGGATATCGGCAATGCGCCGGGCCTGGTCGGCCCGGAGCCGGCGGACACCGGCCGTACCGCCTGTCCGCTCGGTGTTCGTATCGCTGACCTGCATGAACGCTGACGATAGCGGCGTTTCGGGGCGATCCGGGCCCGCCGACCGGCGGCAGCCGGACGGGCCGGCGCAATTCGCCGGGCGCCGAGGGACGCGACCAGCGCGGATCCGGGCCGATATCGCCATTACGCCACCCGCGCGAGGGCCGCCGGGGTTGGGATCAGGCCGATTCGAATGATCGACCGCGCGCCCGGGAACCGCAGCGGCAGAGTGCCCGGGCGACGCGACGGAACCCGCGCCGGGACGCCGTGGTCTCGGGCCGGATACATCCTCCCGACCCGCCCGCCACGGCTTGACCTGGAGCGCTCTCCAGGTCGTAGCGTGTGTGCGACGGATAATCCACCACGGCAAGGGGAGACGAATCCGATGGAACTCGGGTTGCACATTCCGATCTTCGAGATCGACGGCGGTACCGGCGCCATCGCCGGTGAACTGGCACTCGTCGGCGCGGCAGCGGAGGCGGCCGGGGCGACTTGGCTATCGTTCATGGACCATTTCTTCCAGATCGAACCGACCGGGCTGCCCGCCGAGGCGAACATGCTGGAGGGTTACACCAGCCTCGGGTACATGGCCGCGCACACCTCCACGATCGAGCTCGGCCTGCTGGTCACCGGCGTGACCTACCGGCACCCCGGGCTACTCGCCAAGATCGTCACCACCCTCGATGTGCTCTCCGGCGGCCGCGCCGCGCTCGGGATCGGGGCCGCCTGGTTCGACCGGGAACACCATGGGCTCGGGGTGCCGTATCCGCCCCTCGGGGAACGGTTCGACCGGCTGGAGGAGGCACTGCGGATCTGCGCGCAGATGTGGGATCCGCAGCACAACGGACCGTTCGAGGGCAAGCACTACCAGCTCGCGGAAACCCTGTGTTCGCCGCAGCCGCTGCACCGGCCCACCGTGCTGATCGGCGGCGGCGGGGAGAAGCGCACGCTGCGGTTGGTGGCCCGCTACGGCGACGCCTGCAATCTGTTCGCATCGAGCACCGAGGAAGTCGGGCACAAACTCGATGTACTGCGCCGCCACTGCGACGATCTGGGCACCGATTACGACCGGATCCGCAAAACCGTGCTGGCGGGTAGCCCGGACCCCACCGCACACGACGATTTCGTCCGCCAGATGGCGGGTTACGCCGAGCTCGGCGTGCACACCGCGATCGTCATGCCGCCCGGCGGCTCCCCGGCCGGATGGGTGGACACACTCGCCCCGGTGGTGCCGAAGCTCGCCGAACTCTGAGCGGTGGCGCCGTCCCGGGCGTCAGCCGGTGACCCGCACGGGCACCGCCCGCCCCGGGACGGCGTCGGCGGCGAGATCGCGAAAAATCCCGTTGCCGGCAGTCGCCCGTGACAGGGCGTCGGCGGCCAGGATCACCGCGGCGCCGGTCCAGGTGGTGCGTTCCACCGGCCAGCGTTTCCCGTCCGCGTACACCAGCCCGGTCCAGTAGGAGCCGTCGGCCTCCCGGAGATGCTGGATGCTGGCCAGCAGGCCCAGCGCGCGGTCACGGTCACCGAGTGCGTCGAGGGACAGGACGAGTTCACAGGTTTCGGCGCCGGTGACCCAGGGCCGGTCGCTGACACAGCGGATACCGATATTGCCGACCACGAAGGTGTCCCAGCGTTCGGCGATACGGTCGTAGCCCGCCCGTCCGCGCAGCGCCCCGCCCAGGACCGGGTAGTACCAGTCCATCGAATAGCGGTCCTTGCGGGTGAAGACCTCCGGGTGGCCGCGCAGTGCGGTGCCGAGCCGGTCGCGGGCGGTCTCCCACTCCGGGCGGGGGTCGCCGAGCCGGCGCGCGAGCGCCAGAGCGGCCCCGATGCTGTGGTACATACTGGCCGAACCGGTCACCAGCGCCTCGGGCAGGACCTTGTCGCCGTCGCGCAGCCAATAGATCTCACCGTGCTCACCCTGGCTCGCGACGACCAGGTCGATCGCGGCGGCCACCACCGGCCACAGATCGGCCGCGAACGCGGTATCGCCGGTGACCGCTAGGTAGTGCCAGACACCGGTGGCGAGATAGGCGCAGAAGTTCACATCTGTGGCCGGGTCCTCGATCGCGCCGGCGCGGAACTGCCGGGGCCACGATCCGTCGGGACGCTGGGTGCGCGCCGACCAGGTGTAGGCGGTGACGGCCTCGTCGCGCAGGCCCGCGACGGTGAGTGCCATTGCCGATTCGATGTGATCCCAGGGGTCGGTGTGCCCGCCCGGGAACCACGGGATCGCGCCGTCCGGCTCCTGCGCGGCGGCGATGGACTGCGCGGTCTGCAGGATCTGGCGGCGGGTGAGAACCGAAGGGACCGAGGGGAGTTCACCCGCCGGCACGGGTCACCGCCGGCTTGCTGAAGTACAGCGCCACGCTCTTGCCGACCAGCGGGTCGAGCAGCCGCTCCGCGGTCCGGGTCAGCGCCGGTTGTTTCATCATGTCCCACACCAGCATCCGATGGTAGGCACGTACCAGCGGATGCTCGGTCTTGTGAACGCCCACCGCGCATTTGATCCACCAGTACGGCGAGTGCAGGGCGTGCACATGAGTACGGTGGGTGTGCCGGAGGCCGCGCGCGGTGATCTTGTCCCGCAGTTCGTCCGCCTTGTAGATGCGGATATGCCCGCCCTCATTCGCGTGGTACTCGTCCGACAGCGCCCAGCACACCCGCTCGGGCAGCCACCGCGGCACGGTCACCACCAGCTGTCCGCCCGGGCGCAGGACCCGCACGAGTTCGGCGATGGCGGCGTCGTCGGCGGGGACGTGCTCCAGGATCTCCGAGGCGATGACGACATCGAACTCCCCGGCGCCGTAGGGCAGATCGAGCGCGTCCCCGTGGACGGCTTCGGCTTTCGCTCCGGCGGGCGCCTCCCCGGCCTGGGCCATGGCCTCGAACATGGTGGCGACCCCGGCGAGTTCGGGGGCGTCCTGGTCGAAGGCGACCACGTCGGCGCCGCGGCGGTAGGCCTCGAACGAATGCCGGCCGGCACCGCAGCCCACATCGATGATCCGGGTCCCCGGGCCGATCCCGGCGCGGTCGAAGTCGACGGTCAGCACGAGGCGCCTCCTGTGATGAATTCGGCCGATCCGGTGTGCCGGGCGATGGCCCGCTCGTACACCTGCACGGTCTGTGCGGCCACCGATTCCCAGCTGAACACCGAGACGGCCCGGTTCCGGGCGGCGGCCTGCATCCGCTGCCGGGTCTGCGGGGAATCCAGCAGCTGCCCGATCACCCGGGCCAGTTCGGCGGAATCGCCGGGTTCGGTGAGTTCGGCGCAGACGCCCGGCTCGCCGACGACCTCCGGGAGCGCACCGGTGCGGCTGACCACCAGCGGGGTCCCCGACGCCATGGCCTCCACCGCGGGCAGTGAGAATCCCTCATAGAGGGACGGGATACAGGCGATCTCCGCCGACGCCAGGAGGTCGGCGAGTTCGGTATCGGTCAGCCCGGGGCGCACCGTGACGATATCGGAGAGGCCGAGTTCGGCGATCTGCTTCTCGGTGGGCCCGTTGGGCTCCAGTTTCGCCACCAGCTGCAGTTCGACCCGGTGGGTGATCCGCAGCCGGGTCAGCGCCTGCAGCAGATGCGTGATGCCCTTGAGGGGTTTGTCGGCGCTGGCGACGGCGACGATCCGGCCCGGCACCCGGGGACCGCGCGGCGCGAAGAGTTCGGTGTCCACACCCAGCGGCACGACGTTGAGCTGAGCGGGATCGACACCGAAATCGTCGGCGATATCGGTGGCCGACGACGAGGAGACGGTGAGCAGATCGGGGATCCGCCGGGCGATGCGCTCCTGCATACCCAGGAAGCCGTACCAGCGGCGCACCAGGGGTTTGCGCCGCCAGACGGCCGCCGCCAGGTCCACTTCGCGGTCCTTGGTGATGGGGTGGTGCACGGTGGCGACCAGCGGCAGCCGTTTCGCGATATCGAGCAGCCCGCTGCCGAGACACTGATTGTCGTGCACGACGTCGAAATCGTGGACCCGTCCGCGCAGCAGCCGGGCCGCGCGCATGCTGAAGGTGCGTGGTTCCGGGAAACCGGCGGTCCACATGGTGGCCAGTTCCAGCAGATCGATCCGGTCCCGGATCTCGCGGGGGTGCGGCGTGCGGAACGGGTCGTCGTCGCGATAGAGGTCCAGGCTGGGCACCTCGGTCAGGGTTACGCGCGGATCCAGGTCGGCGGGATAGGGCTGACCGGAGAAGACCTCCACGTCGTGGCCGAGTTCGGCCAGTCCGGCGCTGAGGCGGCGCACGTAGACTCCCTGCCCACCGCAATGAGGCTTGCTGCGGTAGGACAACAGGGCTATCCGCACTAGCTGTCCTCGCCCGTCTCGGTGATCGAATTCATGCTTCGCAGTGTGCCAGCCAGCCGTTCGAGATAGGCACGCACCTCCGGTTCGCCCTTGTCCGGCAGGCCGTAGAGCACATCGGTGACGCCGTCGGCGGCCCAGGACGCCAGGCGTCCGGCGTCAGGTTTGAAATCCAGGGCCACCACCCGCGGCGCACCCTCGCGGCCGGCGTCGGCCCATGCCTTCTTCAGCGTCGCCAGACTGCCGGAGATATCGTTTTCCCCCGGGGTGGTGATCCAGCCGTCGGCGTGTTTCGCGATCCAGGCGCAGGTCCGTTCGGTACCGGCCGCGCCGATCAGGACGGGAACGGTGCGGTCGACCGGCTTGGGCCAGGCCCAGCTGGGCCCGAACTGCACGAAGTCGCCGTCGTAGGCGGCCTCGTCCTCGCGCCACAGCGCCCGCATGGCCTCCAGGTATTCCCGCAGGGCCGTGCGCCGTTTGTTGCCGGGTATGCCGTGATCGGCCAGCTCGTCGGTGTTCCAGCCGAAGCCCGCGCCCAGGGTGACCCGGCCGCCCGAGAGGTGGTCGAGCGAAGCGATGGTCTTGGCGAGGGTGATCGGATCGTGTTCGACCGGCAGCGCGACGGCGGTGGCCAGTTCGATCCGTTCGGTGACCGCGGCGGCGGTGGCGAGCGCGACCCACGGGTCGAGGGTGCGCATATAGCGGTCGTCGGGCAGCGACGCGTCGCCGGTCTGGGGATGCGCGGCTTCGCGTTTCACCGGGATATGGGTGTGTTCGGGGACATAGAACGAGGAGAATCCGTGGCCCTCGGCGGCCCGGGCCGCGGCGGCGGGGGCGATCCCGCGGTCACTGGTGAACAGAACGATGCCGAAACGCATACCTGTGTGCCTTGTCTGTGGTGGGGCCGGCGGGTCGCGGCGCGTCCCGGCGGGTGGAAGATCGTGATCGTCAGCGGCCGTTCTCGGCGGCCTTCTTCGCCTTCTTGGCGTGCTGGACGAGCTGGGCGCCGATCACATGGTCCAGTGAGGTGCCGGCCGGCCAGCCCACGTAGTGGCAGAGGAACAGCGCGATCTCCCGCAGCTGGGTTTCGTCGAGTTCCTCGTTGTACAGGGCGGCGCCGATCTGGATACCGGCGACATCGAAGAGGCCCTGGGCGGTGAGCGCCCCGAGCAACAGCAGCCTGCGGTCCCGCAGGCTGAGGCCGGGGCGGGACCAGATATCGGCGAACAGGTGGTCGGCGGTGACGGCGAAATGGTCGCCGGGGCCGTCCTTGAACTCCCATCCGTAGACCTCCGCCATCTTGGCCAGCCCGCGTTCACGCACGGTGGACTCGGGGGTGGGGTCGCTCATGGCTGCTCCTTCTCCGCCGGATCCGCTCCGCCGGAAGTGTCTGGACAGGTGTACGGAATATAATCCGGACGCTCGCCGCCACGCAAGAACACGTTCTCGTTCGCGCCGCCGGAAACCGTCAGGACAGCATGTCCCGCAACTTCGTGAATCGCCGCGGCGCCGGCACCGATTCTGGGAAAATCGCTGAATCGTTGTCGGAAACACCTGTCGATGGTAGCGTCCAGACACATGTCCAGCTATGTGTCTTCCCAATGGGCCGCCCGCCCTTCAACCGGGAGGAACTCGTTCTCGGACCGGGCAGGTTCCGACCCGGGAGCGCCACGCCCCGCCGCCCCGGGAAACCGCCCCGCACACTCCACGCCGAGGGAGCACGCATCATGAAGATCGTGGCCGATCTGGACCTGTGCCAGGGACACGCCGTCTGTGCCGCCGAAGCGCCGGACGTCTTCGCCGTACCCAAACGCGGCCAGGTGGAGATCCTCGACCCGAACCCGGGCCCGGAACTGAAAGCCGACGTCGACAATGCCGTCCGCTACTGCCCCACCCAGGCCCTGCTGCTCGTCGCCGACACGGACTGAGCGAGCCGGCCCGGAGGCTCTGGCGCACCGTGACCACGCAGACCTCGCTCGGTCCCGATGACCACCGCAACCGACCGCTCCACCCCCGACAGGTTCATTCGAAAGGGACACATCCATGACAGGTTTCGACCGCGCCGAACTCGACGAGATGGTGCGCCGCTGGGTCGCGGAGAACGAACGATGTGAGAAGCTCGGCGACTGGAAGCCGCTCGCCGATATGTACACCGCCGACGCTACCTACGGCTGGAACTACGGCCCCAAAGACGAATTCATGGCCGTCGGCCGGGACGAGATCCGCGATCTCGCGCTCGGCCAGGAGATGGAGGGCCTGGAGGGCTGGCAGTACCCCTACCAGCAGTTCGTCATCGACGAGCGCAGCGGCGACGTGATCGGCTTCTGGAAGCAGGTCTACGACACCACGCCCCGCGCCGACGGCAGCAAGTACACGGTGAACGGGATCGGCGGCAGCTGGTTCCGCTACGGCGGCGACTACCAGTGGTCGTGGCAACGCGACTTCTTCGACTACGGCAATGTCTCCGCGCTGTTCCTGGAGATGATGACCGACAAGGCGATGTCGGACGGGATGAACGCGCGGATCGCCAAGGCCACCTCCGGCCGGCTGCCGGGGTGGTACCGGATCGGCACCGCGCCGGCCTCCCTCTGGTGATCCCGATGTTCGTACCCACCAGCAGGTTCCACAAGCTGACCCGGGAGCAGCTGGCCGTCCTGGTGCCCGAACTGCTGCTGTGCGGGCAGCTGATCGACCGGTCCGGGATGGCGCACTGCATCTCCGCGTTCGGCCGGGAAGGGATGGCCGAGGTCGCGATCGAGGAATGGCAGCTGTCCAGCCCGATCTACACCCGGCGGATGCAGCAGGCACTCGGTTACACCGGCGACGACGTCGTCACCATCTTCAAGGGACTACAGCTCGATATCGGTGCGCCACCGCAGTTCATGGACTTCCGGTTCCGCGTCGACGATGCCCGCCACGGCGAGTTCTGGCTCGACCACTGCGGCGCCCTGGTCGACGTCGAACCGATGGGTCCCGACTATGTGACGGCCATGTGCCACGACATCGAGGATCCCACCTTCGACGCCACCGCACTGGCCACCAACAAATACGCCCAGGTGCGGCCCATCCACCGCCCGCCGCGCGTCCCCGCCGACCGGCATCCCATGTGCGCGTGGACGGTGATCATCGACGAATCGCACACCCCGCCGGAGGTACCGCGCAACGCGGCGCTGGTGGCGGAGTCGATCGCCGCGCGGTTACCGCTGGCCGATATCGACCCGGGCGACGAGGGCCACGCCGACTACAGCGGGCCGCTGCTCAGCGATCTACGGTTCGCCGACTTCTCGCATTCGGCGCTGGTCCGCATCGCCGAGGAGGTGTGCCTGCAGCAGCATCTACTGGTGCTCGGGTTCATGATCGCCGTGCACGAACGCACCGACGACGACGCCGCACTGGAGATCGGGCGCAAACAGTTCACCGGAATCGCCGGGGTGGCCTCGGAACGGATCCGCGCAAGCCTCGGGCTGGGCACCGATCTGGATGCGCTCGCCCAGGTGTTGCGCGTACATCCGGCGCTGAATCCGCGGCACTACACCGATGTCGACGTCGAGCCCGGCATCGGTGTCCTACGGATCCGGTTCCCCGCCGGCAGCGGCGCACTCACCGACCGCGGCTGGCTGTCGATGATCGAACCCGACCGTCTCGGCCCGCTGGACGCCCTGGTCCGCGGGGTCGACCCGCATCTGCGGAGCCGGGTCGTCGACGAGGGACCCGACGGCTGGACCGCCGAGATCGCACGCGCCGACGAACCGTTCGCCGAAGCGCCGGAGGTGGCGATCACCCGCTTCAGCACGGGCGTCGATTTCCGGTTCGCCGACCGCGGTATCCCACTGCCCCTCACCGTTATCTGACCCCTCCCGGCACCCAGTGCCCGGCCCACCGCAGGACTGATATGGCCAATAATTTCGCCGACCTGTTCGAACATTCGGTCGACGCCGTGCCCGACCGGATCGCGCTGATCGAGGAGGGTCGGCGCGTAACCTACCGTGAACTGGAAGAACGCGCCAACCAACTCGCCCACCACCTCGCGGCCCAGGGGGTCACCCGCGGCACGCATATCGGGTTCCAGATGCACAACAGCATCGATACGATGCAGACGCTGATCGCCTGCTTCAAGCTGGCCGCCGTACCGGTCAACATCAATTTCCGGTACGGCCCCGAGGAACTCGCCTACCTCTACGACAATGCCGACCTCGAATATCTGGTGTACCACGCCTGCTACGGGGAGGCGGTACGTGCCGCGGCGCAGCGGTCGCCGCGGCTGAAATATCTGCTGTGCGCGGCCGACGACCGTACTCCGGCCGACCCCGGTGTCGACTGCCTGGCCGAGGTCACCGCAGCCGCACCCACCATCCGGCCGGAGGTGCCGCGCACCGCCGACGATCTGTTCGTCATGTACACCGGCGGCACCACCGGTATGCCCAAGGGCGTGCTGTGGCGGCAGGAGGACATGTGGCGGGTCCTCGGCGGCGGGATCGACTTCTACAGCAACGAACCCGTCACCGACGAATACCAGCAGTCCCGCACCGGCGCCGCAGGTGAACCCTCCACCTGGATGATCCTGCCGCCGCTCATGCATCTGGCGGCCATGATGCCGACCTTCATCGCCCTGTGGTCCGGAAACTGCGTGATCTTCGTACCCCGGTTCGATCCCGCCCACGTCTGGCGCACGGTGGCCGCCGAACGTCCCGGCGTCCTGGTCGTCACCGGTGACGCGATGGCCCGTCCGCTCATCGACTCCTACCGCGCCGATCCCGTCGACGCCACCGGACTGTTCATGATCGCCTCGGGCGCCGCCCTGCTCACCCAGCCGACCAAGAACGCGCTGCTGGACCTGATGCCGAACCTGTTCGTCTCCGATTCCATCGGCTCCTCCGAAACCGGTTTCGGCGGTATCGGATTCGCGCAGCGCGACGAGGACCCGGCGCGGAAACCGCGGGTGTCGATCGGGCGCGGCGCGGTGGTCGTCGACGACGACGGGCGTCCGGTGGAACCGGGCGAAGAGGGCTGGCTGGCGAAGACCGGCGCGGTCCCGATCGGCTACTACAAGGATCCGGAGCGCACCGCGAAACTGTTCAAGGTCGTGGACGGGAAGCGTATCGTGGTCACCGACGACCGGGCCCGGCTGGAGGACGACGGCACCATCAGCCTGATCGGCCGCGGCAATATGGTGATCAACACCGGTGGGGAGAAGGTGTTCGCCGAAGAGGTCGAGGGCGTGGTGAAATCGCACGCCGCTATCTACGACGCCACCGTGATCGGGGTGCCGCACGAACGCTGGGGCCGGCAGGTCGCCGTGGTCGTCAGCCTCACCGGGGACACGCTGGACCCCGAGGATCTACGCGCCCACGTACGCGGCCACCTCGCCGGGTACAAGGTGCCCCGCGCGGTATGGATCACCGACACCATCGTGCGGTCCCCCAGCGGTAAACCCGATTACACCTGGGCCAGGAAGTACGCGGCGGAGCGTCCACCCGATCACCGGACGGACTGACCCGTAGTGCGGCGCGGGCCGATGGGAGATCCGGTGGTACCGACGGAGATGCCCATCGGCCGGACCAGGCCATCGCGGTCCGGCGACATATCGTCCCCGGTCCGCCATCGGTTGGGCTCGGGCCGGGGATGTCGAGTGATACGCCGAACCATACGGCGGCCGGGCTTTCGACAGTGTCCGCGACCGGCGGTCAAAGTTCAGGGCTCGGCTCGACCCGTTCCAGGATGCGCAGCGAGTTGGTCACCGATATCTCGCGGAATTCGCCGCTGTCGATCGCCCGGCGGTAGATGCCGTAGGGCGCCTGGCCGCCGTCGGCGGGGTCGGGGAACACGTCGTGGATAGCGAGTCCGCCCCCGGGAACCACCCACTTGGCCCAGCCGCGGTAGTCACGGTCGGCGGCCTCTTCGGTGTGGCCGCCGTCGATGAACAGGAAATCGATCGGGGTACGCCAGGTAGCGGCGACGCGCACGGAGGTGCCGACGATCGCGACAACGGTATCGGACAGGCCCGCGGTGTCGATGGTGTGCCGGAATCGGGGCAGGGTGTCGAACAGGCCGGTGACCGGGTCGACCAGGGAGGTGTCGTGGTACTCCCAGCCGGGCTGGTGTTCCTCGGAGCCGTGATGGTGGTCGACGGTGAACACCACCCCGCCCTGCGCGCGGGCGGCGGCGCCGAGCAGGATGGCCGACTTCCCGCAGTAGGTGCCGATCTCGGTGATCACCCCGCCCCTGCAGTACTTCACGGCCGCGGCATGCAGCGCGCGCCCCTCCTCCTCCGGCATGAACCCGGTGGCGCGGCGGGCATGGTCGAACAGCTGTTCGTCGGTCAGCGGGGGCGGCGGAACGGGCATCAAGCCTCCTTCGAAGCAGGTACAGACGGGCCGGGGAGGCCGAAGCGTTGGCGGAGGTATCGCGTCATCGGCGGTGGGGAGCTCTCTTCCGAAAGGCGGGCCACGGTGGTTACCGACATTACTTCACGGGCTGTGGGCTGGGCGGAAGTTGATCCGGCACTCGACCGACACTACTATCTAGACACATGTCCGAAGGCGATTCCAGAATTCTCGAGGCCACTCGGCGGCGCTTGAGCGGCAAGCAGGCGGACACCGTGGACAAGCTCACCAGAGCCGCGATGGAAGTGCTGTCCCGCGAAGGTTTCGCCGGACTCACCATCCGCATGGTCGCCACCGCCGCGGGTGTGGGCACCGCGACCGCCTACACGTACTTCTCCTCGAAGGAACATCTGGTCGCGGAGATCTTCTGGCGCCGGATCCGGTCCTCGGAGAGCCCGGTCAGCCACGACGCCGACCCCACCGTGCGGGTACTGGCCGAATTGCGCGGGATCGCCCTGCTGGTGGCCGACGAACAGGAACTGTCGGGGGCCGTGACGAGCGCGCTGCTGGGCCGCGACCCCGACGTCGAGCATCTGCGGACCCGGATCGGGATGGAGATCCGGCAGCGCATCACCCGGGCCCTGGCGCCCGAAGCCGACCTCGAAACCGTGGAATCGCTGGAACTGCTGTACGCGGGAGCTCTGGTCCGCGCGGGCATGGGCTACGAGTCGTACGCCGATATCGCCGACCGGCTGGAAAAGGCGGCGCTGCTCGTCCTGAAATGATCTCGGCGACCCGGAATCGGGTACTGCGGCCCCGCTAACCGCTCACGGCCGGGCGGCGGACGTGGGAGTAGACCAGCCGCGCATACTCGCCGAGGAGGTCGTCCAGGCACACCTGCTGACCGGCGGCCACCATCTGCTGGTAGCCGATCAGCAGGGCCATACCGAGTTCGGTGTCGACGGCGGCGATCCGCTGGTCGCCCACCACGCCCGTGATCGTCTTGCGCACGGTGCGGCGCCGAGATTCGTCGACCCGCTTGAGCGCCACCCCGACCGCCTCGTCGTTGGCCGCCCAGGCCCGGATCGCCGCCTCCGCCCGGTGATGCAGGCCCAGCGTCAGATCCGACAGGGCCCGGATCGCCGCATCGGGTGTGGACGGGTCGAAATTCAGGGTACGCAGGATCAGCACCTGCCGGTTCTCCCAATGTTCCAGCAGCGCATCCACATACGACTGCCAGCTCCCGAAATGGTGATAGAACGATCCGCTGGTCACCCCGAGCCGCCGGCACAGCACGCCGATGTTGAGGTGCCGGAAACCGAGCTCGGACAGAACCTCCAGGCCGGTGTCGAAGTAATTGTCCTTACTGACGATACGAGACATACGGCGCCGATCTCTTCGGTGAACGGGTGGGGATTTCGAGGATCGAACAGTACCCCATGAGCGACCCCGTCCGGCCGGGAGTGGTGAAAGGTCACCACCGGCGCGGCCGGTCCACCGTCGGACGAAAGGTCGTATACCCGAAGCCGAGCGCTCGCCGCGCCCCGGTCAGCGCAGGCGTACGCCGAGCAGCGCGTCCACCGCCGCGGCGATATCCGTACCCGCGGCCGGGTCGGCGCCACCGTATTCGAGCGCGCCGTGCGCCCAGGCGTCCAGGGCCGCGAGCGCAGCCGGCGTGTCCAGATCGTCGGCGAGATGGGTGCGGAGCCGGGCGACGGTATCGGCGGCCGGCGGCGCGGCGGCCACCGCGGTGGCCTGCCGCCACTGCCGCAGCCGCGTATCGGCCTCGGTGAGCACACTGTCGGTCCACATCCGGTCCGCGCGATAGTGGCCGGCGAACAGGCCCAGCCTGATCACCGCCGGATCCACGCCCCGGGCCCGTAGTTTCGACACCAGCACCAGATTGCCCTTGGACTTGGACATCTTTTCCCCGTCCAGCCCGATCATGCCGGTGTGCACGTAGTGGCGGGCGAAGCGACGGCCCGCGGCCAATGCCTCACCGTGGGCGGCGGAGTATTCGTGATGAGGGTAGATGAGATCGCTGCCGCCGCCCTGGATATCGAATTCGGTACCCAGCCGGTTCACCGCGATCGCCGCGCATTCGATATGCCAGCCGGGCCGCCCCGGCCCGAACGGCGACGGCCACGACGGTTCCCCCGGACGTTCGGCTCGCCACAGCAGGGCGTCCAGCGGATCACGCTTGCCCGGCCGGTCCGGGTCACCGCCACGTTCGGCGAACAGGCGTTCCATGGTGGCGCGGTCGTAGCCCGATTCGTACCCGAACTGCTCGGTGGCGTCGGTGCGGAAATAGATATCCGGGTACTGCTCGTCCTCGACGGTGTAGGCAGCACCGGAGGCCAGCAGTTTGCCGACCAGTTCGACGACCTCCTCCACCGATTCGATCGCGCCCACGTACTCCCGCGGCGGCAGCACCCGCAGCGCCGCCATATCCTCGCGGAACAGTTCGATCTCGCCGGTGCCCAGGTCCCGCCAGTCCACCCCGTCCCGGTTCGCCCGCTCGAACAGCGGATCGTCGACATCGGTGACGTTCTGTACGTAATGCACCTCACGGCCGGCGTCGCGCAGCACCCGATTCACCAGATCGAAGGTCAGATAGGTGGCGGCGTGACCGAGATGAGTGGCGTCGTACGGGGTGATCCCGCACACGTACATGGTGGCTGTATTGCCCGGGGTCACCGGGCGAGTACAGGAATCGGCGGTGTCGTGCAACCGCAACGGTGGCCCTGTTCCGGGGACCGCGGGGATCGGGGTGTCGGACCAGGACTGCATACCTTCGAGAGTAGAGGGCGTGACACGCCGCGCCCCGCCCACCCCGCCGCGCGCGCCGCGACCATGGTCGCCGGTGGTCCGTGGACCTGCGCAAACGCAGCCGCGGGGAGAAGACAACCGTTGGCTTCAGACAGAGCGAATCCGGCGCCGGCGCCGGGTCACCGGGTCAGAAAGCGGGCCACGGAATGGGACGTGACGTCTCGGGGAAGGGCAGCACCGGTTCGTCGAGCAGGCGCTTCGCCCGGCGCAGCAGGGCGTCGATCTCGGGGTCGGTGAGATGGTCGGCCAGGCGATCGGCGAGCGCGCCGGGCAGGGTTTCGGTGAACGCGGCGATATCGGTGAGCAGATCCGCCGGTATCGGTTCCCCGGCCCATCCCCACAGCACCGTGCGCAGTTTGTTCTCCTGGTGCAGGCAGATCCCGTGGTCGACGCCGTACACCTCGCCGTCGGCCGATTCCAGGGCGTGCCCGCCTTTGCGGTCGGCGTTGTTCAACAGCACGTCCAGCACCGCCATCCGCCGCAACCGCGGATCGTCGGCATGCACCAGCGACACCTCGTCCCCGGCGCCGTCGTAGGCGCGCAGCACCTCACGGAAACCGTCCGGCACCCGCTCCGGCGGGCACAGATCGATCAGATCCAGCCGGGCGCTGTTCGGCTCCCGGGTGGCGATCCAGCGCTGAACCATTCCCGGACCGTAGGGCCCGTCCCGTAACACCGTTTCCGGAATCACCGTCCAGCCCATCGCAGCGCAGATCAGATACGAGGCCACCTCACGCCCGGCCAGGGTGCCGTCGGGGAAATCCCACAGCGGCTGCTCACCGCGGACCGGCTTGTACACCACCCGCAGATCGCCGTCGCCGGTGGCGAGATCACAGACCAGGGTCACATTGCTGGCGACTCCCACCCGGCCCAGCACCGTCAGTTCACCCGCGCGCAGCGCGTCCACGGGGCCGGGCACGGTCATTCCTCCAGATCGTTCGCGCCGAACAGTTCACCGCGCTTGTACCCGTTGGTGCGCACACACATGTGCCCGCGCGCCGACAGCGGTTCGCCGCACAGCGGGCACGGCGGCCGTCCGGCCGAGATCACCCGGGTGGACCGCAGCGCGAATTCGCGTGCCTGATCGGGGGTGAGGAACACCCGGACCGCGTCCGGGCCCTCGTCGGTATCGTCGAGGACCACCGATTCGTCCACCTCGGTCTCGGTGATCGCCAGCAACTCGACGACCACCGCACCCGCGTCGGCGTCCCAGCCCAGCCCCATGGTGCCGACCCGGAACTCCGCATCGATCGGCGTGACCAGCGGCGCGTTGTCGTTGACCTGATCGGCCTGCGGCGGCACCTCGGCACCGAATCGCCGCGCCACCTCGTCGAGCAGCAGTCCCATCCGGTCGGCGAGAACCTTTACCTGCTGCTTCTCCAGCAGCACACTCACCACCCGGGGTTCCTCCACCGCCTGCAGGTAGAACGCGCGATCGCCCGGCTCACCGACAGTTCCGGCGACGAAACGTTCGGGGGTGCGGAAAACATGGATTGCTCGTGACACATGCACCTCCTGATACGTGACCCTGTTCGGCTGCGGTACCCCGCTGCGCCGTATCCCGGCGCGGACGCCGATTCGCCCGATGCCGCCGAGAGGTGGCGCGTTCGCCGGTATCGGGCATACCCATTATCCGTCTTTCCTTCCTGCCCCGATCTCCCCACCGGGCACGGGTCCGGATGTGCCGGACTCGGCCTTCGGCGCGGGCGCCAGACCGGACAGGTCCGCACCGGTGTCGTTCATCCGCGTGACGAACGGCGCGGTGCGGGTGTAGCGGACAACGCTGAGCGAGGCGGGCTCGACCATGATCCGCTGGAATCCGTCGAGATGGATGCCGAGCGCGTCCGCGAGCACCGCTTTGATCACATCACCATGGGTGCAGGCCACCCACAACTGGTCCCCCTCGTGCAGTTCGGCCAGGGCGCGATCGTGTTCGCGGATCGCCGACACCGCCCGCGCCTGCACCTGCGCCAGCCCCTCGCCGCCGGGGAACACCGCCGCCGACGCATGCCGCTGCACCACCTGCCACAGCGGCTCCTGCAGCAGGTCCTGGATCCGGCGACCGGTCCACTCGCCGTAATCGACCTCGGCGAGGCGGTCGTCTACCACCGGTTCCAGGCCGAGTTCGGCCGCCAGCGGCGATACGGTGCGCTGGCAACGCAGCAGCGGTGAGGTCACGATCCGCGAAATCGGCAGGCCCGCGAGCCGGTCCGAGACGGTCCGGGCCTGTTCGCCACCGCGGTCGGTGAGTTCCACACCGGGACTGCGGCCGGCGAGAGTGCCGCCGCTATTGGAGGTCGACACACCGTGTCGCAGCAGGATCACCGTCATGCGGCCAGCCTAATAGGCGCGGTCGGGCGGAGCTCATCGGCAAGTCCGCGCACAGCGGGAACACCTCCGAGGCCCGGCGCGGCCGCACCCGCGGCGCACCCGGAATCGGCCGTCGCGGCAGCGTCGTCTCTGTCGGTCATGTGGCCGAAACGACCCCGCCCGCGAGCAGACCGATGATCACGACGCCGAGCACGATCCGGTAGCCGACGAACCAGTAGAACGAATGCTTCGCCACGAACCGCAGCAGCCACGCCACCGACGCGTAACCCACCACGAACGACACCAGGGTCGCCACCAGCAGCTGGGCGCCCGAGGCGTTGAGCCCCTCACCCGCGGGTTCGAAAGCATCGGGGAGACTGAACAGTCCGGACGCGGTGACCGCCGGGATCGCCAGCAGGAACGAGAACCGCACCGCCGCCTCCCGTTCCAAACCGAGGAACAGGCCCGCGCTGGAGGTGGCACCCGACCGGGACACCCCGGGGATCAACGCCAGGCACTGCGCGAAGCCCATCACCAGCCCGTCCCGGGTGGTGAGTTGTTCCAGCGGCCGCTGTTTCGGGCCGAAGTGTTCGGCCGCCGCGATCACCAGCGCGAAAACGATCAGCATGATCGCCACCACCCACAGATTCCGGGCGCCGGTGCGGATCTGATCCTTGAAGACCAGCCCCAGCACACCGATCGGGATGGTGGCGATGATCACATACCAGCCCATCCGGTAATCGAGTGCGCGCTGCGCCTCGGCCCCGGGGTCGTAACCGGCCGGGCCGGTTCCGGTGACCACCGGAAGTTTCGTGGTGACCATCTCGCTGACCGGCACGTTCTCCCGGGACCGCGTGGTCAGTTTCTCGAACACCGTGGCGCACCACACCCGCACGATGCGCCAGATGTCCTTGGCGAAGAACAACAGCACTGCGGCCTCGGTACCGAGCTGGGTCACCGCAGTGAACGACGCGCCCGCGTCTTCCCCGAAGAACACCGAGGACACGATCCGTAGATGACCCGACGACGACACCGGCAGGAACTCCGTCAGACCCTGCACCAACCCGAGTACCAACGCCTGCACCCAGGTCATCGACTCGCCAACCACACATCCTCCTGTACAACGCCGAAAACCCGCTCCGCCTTCGGTCTTACGGCACCCCGGCCGCGTCCGGGTACGGCGACGACCGGCAGCGACCCTACAGTGCCCGCCCCGGATACCGCGCAGCGGCCGCCACTGCGGCGGACACGCCGAGCGGACCGTTCGTCCCCGACCGCCACCGCGCGAACACGCTCTAGGCTGGGCGCCGTGAGGATTTGTCGAACCGTGCCGGACAGGGAGACTCGGTGATGGAACAGCGCACCGTCGGCCGCAGCGGACTGAGGGTTTCCCGGATCGGGCTGGCCACCCATACCTGGGGCAGCCACACCGACCCCGATACCGCCGCCGCGCAACTGATCGCGTTCGCCGAATCCGGCGGCACTCTCGTCGACACCTCCCCCGCCTATGCCGGCGGGGCCGCACAACGGATCCTCGCCGACCTCCTCGGCGATCTGGTGTCGCGCGACGAGTTCGTCCTGTGCGCCGGCGCGGGCCTGGTTCCGTATTACCCGTCGGTCCCCGCGGGCAGCGACCCGCCGCCGCCCGGGCAGGCCCGGATCACGGTCGACTGCTCGCGCCGCAGCCTGCTGCGGCAGCTGGACCGCACACTGCTGGAACTGGGCACCGACCACCTGGACCTCTGGCAGATCACCGCCTGGGACGCGAGCACCCCGCTCGACGAGATCGCCGCGACCCTGGAATACGCGATCACCTCCGGGCGCACCCGCTACGCCGGTGTCCGCGGCTTCACCGCCTGGCAGCTGGCCAGCCTGGCCGCGGTCAGCCCGGTCACCGCCGTACAGACCCCGTATTCGCTGCTCACCCGCGGCGCGGAGGACGATACGGCGCCGGCCGCCGCGCACCACGGCGCCGGCCTGGTGGCCACCGCGCCGCTGGCAGGCGGCATCCTCACCGGGAAATACCGGGACGGTGTCCCGGCGGACTCCCGCGCCGCCGACGAGGCGACCGCCGCCGAGATCCGCGGCCGCCTCGACGACGACCGCGCCACCGCCGTCGTCGACGCTCTGGTCACCGCGGCCGACGGACTGGCCACCTCCCCGCTGGCGGTCGCACTCGCGTGGGTGCGAGACCGGCCCGGGGTCGCGAGCATGCTCGTCGGTGCCCGCGATATGGGTCAGCTCACCGGGGTCCTGGCCGCCGAAACGCTGGAACTGCCGCGGGCGATCGCCGCCGCCCTCGACGATGTGAGCTCCACCCCGTAGTGCGGGGGCGGGCGAGCACCGGACACACCCGCACGGATTAGCCTTGCCTTCATGAGGTATCACCGGGTCCGCTCCGGACGGGCGCGCGCACTGCTGGCAGGACTCGCGGCGGGCCTGCTCGTACTCACCGCCGCCTGCGACAGCCCCGAACCCGCCGGCGCCGCCACCCAGCAGGGTCCGGCCACCGCGGTCCTCGACGACCTGGATCCGGTACCGATCACTCCGCCGCCCACGCCGGTCCTGCCGGCCACCGTCCGCTCCTTCGACGGCGCCGATGTCACGGTCACCGACGCGAGCCGGATCGTCGCCGCCGATCGGTACGGCACCCTCGCCCAGATCGTCTGGGCGCTGGGTCTGGGCGAGAACCTGGTCGGCCGCAGCACCGCGGCGGCGTTCCCCGCCGTCGCGCAGTTGCCGAACGTTACCGGCGGCAACGGCGCCCTGAACGTGGAATCGATCCTGGCGTTGCGACCCAGTGTGTTCCTCACCGACACCACCAGTGCCTCCCCGGCGGTCCGGGAACAGTTGCGCGCCACCGGGATCACCGTCGTCTACTTCGACCCGGAACGCACCATGGAGGGAGTGGTCCCGCAGATCGAGGCGGTCGCCACCGCCCTGGGGGTGTCGCAGCGCGGTCAGGAACTCGGCCGCCGCACCAGCGACGAGATCGCGGCCGCCTCCGCTGCCGTACCCGCCCCGGATCCGCGGCTGCGGATCGCGTTCCTGTACCTGCGTTCCAGCGCCATCACCATGCTCGCCGGACCCGGCTCCGGCGCCGACGCGCTCATCGCCGCGCTCGGCGCCGAGGACGCCGGGCAGCAGGCCGGGCTGACCGAACCGTTCACCGCCATCACCAGCGAAGCCATGATCGCGGCCGCCCCGGATGTGCTGCTGGTCATGACCGACGGGATGGCGTCGATCGGCGGAGTCGACGGGATCGTCCGGATCCCCGGGATCGCGCAGACGCCGGCGGGCCGCAACAAGCGGATCGTCGATATGTCCGACGCGGTGCTGTTGTCGTTCGGACCCAATACCGGCCGTGTCATCTCCGCGCTGTCCGACGCCGTATACGGCCGGACCCGGGCATGAGCGAGTCAGGCCCGGAGGCGGCAGCGCAGCGTAAGCACGGCGGGCCCTCGATCATGCCGTGGGATGCGGCATGATCGTCGACCTGGAGAAACCACCCGCACCCTCGGATACCGGTCACCCACGCCGCCGCGCGGTGCTCGCCTTCATCGTCGCTGTCGTGGCGCTGGTGGTACTGGCCCTGGCCTCCGCCGCCATCGGGCAGGTCCCCACCACGCCCGCCGAGGTCGCCGGCAGCGTCGCGCACCGGATCGGCCTGGACTGGGGTCCGCTGCCCGCACACCCGGCCGGGGAGGTCACGCTGTGGGAGGTCCGGTTCCCGCGCGTGGTCCTGGCGATCCTGGTGGGCGCTGCCCTGGCCACCGCCGGCGCGCTGCTCCAGGGTGTCTTCGCCAATCCGCTTGCCGAACCCGGCGTCATCGGAGTGTCCTCGGGCGCCGCGGTGGGCGCCGGAACGGTGATCGTGTTCGGCGGGGCCTTCGTGGCCGCCTGGTCGGTCGCGGCGGCCGCGTTCGCCGCCGGACTGATCACCACCGCCCTGGTGTACGTGCTGTCGCGGGCCAACGGCCGCACCGAAGTGGTGACCCTGGTGCTCACCGGTGTCGCCATCAACGCGTTCGCCGGCGGGCTCATCGCGTTCCTGCTGTTCGTCGCCTCGCCCGCGGCACGCGACCAGATCGTGTTCTGGCAGCTCGGCAGCCTCAACGGCGCCACCTGGGATGCGGTCACCGTCGTCGCGATCCTGACCGCGGCGGGCGTCGCCGCCGCGGTCCTCGTCGCGCCCCGGCTGGACCTGCTCGCGCTCGGTGAATCCGCGGCCCGCCATCTCGGCGTCGACGTGGAACGGCTGCGGCGTACGGTGATCGTGATCGTCGCCGTGCTGACCACCGCGGGGGTGGCCTTCACCGGCATCATCCTGTTCGTCGGCCTGATCGTGCCGCATGTGGTGCGGATGGTCGTCGGCCCCGGCCACCGGGCTCTGGTCCCGGTCAGCGCGGTCACCGGTGCGGTGGTGCTCCTGGGCGCCGATGTCGCTGCCCGTTCCCTGGTCGACAACGCCGACCTACCGCTGGGCATGCTCACCTCGCTCATCGGCGCCCCGTTCTTCTTCTGGCTGCTGCGCCGCACCCGGGCCCGGGCGGGAGGCTGGGCATGACCGCGGAAACCACCACTCTGCGCGCCGGGCTCACCGGGTTGCTGCGGCGCGGTCACGATCTGCCCGGCGCCCCGGAACCGGGCCGCGTCACGCTGCGCGCCCGGGGAGTCACCCTGGACCGGCACGGGGGCGGCGGCGGGACACGGCGGGTACTCGACGGCGTCGATTTCGAGGTCGCCGCCGGGGAGGTCGTGGCTCTGGTGGGACCCAACGGCGCCGGGAAGTCGACCCTGCTCGCGGTACTCGCGGGCGAACTGGACCCCGGCCGGGGCAGCGTCGAACTCGACGGCCAACCGCTCGACCGGTGGACACCGATCGATATGGCCCGTCGCCGCGCGGTGCTGCCGCAGTCGCATACGGTCGGGTTCCCGTTCAGCGCCGCTGAGGTGGTCGCCATGGGACGCGCGCCCTGGCAGCGCACCCCGCACGCCGGTCGCGACGACGAGGTGATCGCGGCCGCCATGGCGGCCACGGACAGCACCCACCTCGCCGGCCGGTCGTTCCCGAGTCTGTCCGGCGGGGAACGGGCGCGCGTCGCACTGGCCCGGGTGCTGGCCCAGGACACCGCGACCCTGCTGCTGGACGAGCCGACCGCCGCCCTGGACCTGGGGCATCAGGAAGCCGTGCTCGCCCTCGCCGCGGACCGCGCCGCGGCCGGTGCCGCGGTGGTGGTCGTCCTGCACGATCTGGCGTCCGCCGCCGCCTACGCCGACCGCGTCGCGGTACTGGACGATGGACGCGTCGCCGCCGCCGGGCCCCCGCGCGAAATCCTCACCGGCGAGTTGCTCAGCCGCGTCTACCGGTACCCGGTCGAGGTTCTCGACCACCCGGACACCGGTGCGCAACTGGTGCTGCCCGCCCGCACCGCACGCGGCTGAGGCATTATTGCGGCCGGGGGGCGCGTGACGCCGGACGCCAGACGAGTCTCAGCACGGCCGGGGTCAGCAGCATCCGGATAACCGTGGCGTCCAGCACCAAAGCCGCGATCATGCCGTAGGCGATGTACTTCATCATCACCAGCTCCGAGAAACCGAACGCGCCCGTCACCACGATGAGGATCGCCGCCGCCGAGGTGATCACCCCACCGGTGTGCGCGATACCGTACCGGATGGCCTCCGGCGGGTCGGCTCCCGCGGCCCGCGCCTCCACCACCCGCGACAGCAGGAACACCTCGTAGTCGGTCGACAGCCCGAACACCACGGTCACGATCAGCACCAGCACCGCGAACATCAATGGTCCCGGCGTGAAATCGAACAGGCTCGCCCCGTGCCCCTCCACGAAGATCCAGGTCAGGATGCCGAGCGTGGCACCCAGGCTCAGCGCCGACATCGCCACCGCCTTCACCGCCAGGATCAGCGACCGGAACGCCGCGTACATCAGCGCCAGCGCCGCCGCCACCAGAACGGCCGCCAGCAACGGCAACCCGTCGAGCAGGCCGTGGATACTGTCACGTTCCAGCGCCGGCACGCCCGCCACCATCACCCGCACACCGTCGGGTTCCTCGATACCGCGCAGTACCGCGATCGTGGTATCGGCGGTCCGCTCGTCGACCAGCCCCGCCTGCAGCACATTGATCCCGTCACGGGTGGGAGCGGCAGGTTCGAACGGACCCGTCAGCCCGGGAGTGGCATTGGCCTGCAGGCGGATATCGCTCAGCTGGGACGCGTCCGCACCGGTCACGACCAGGCGCAGCGGTTCGGTCCGGAAACCCGGAAACAGCGCGTCGAACTCCTCCTGCGCCATCCGCGCCGGATTGTCCTGCGCCAGATACTTCTCGCTCAGGCCCCCGAACTCGATATGCCGGAACGGCACCATCAGCAGCAGCAGGCCCAGCACCACCGGAACGATCACCGCCCACGGCCGCGCCATCGACCACCCCGCCAGCCGGGAGAAGATCCCGCGATCGATCTCGGCCTCGGTACTGGCCCGCGCGAACCGCCGCCACTGCCACAGATCGATCCGCGGGCCCGCGATCGCGAGCATCGCCGGTAGCGCGGTCACCGACAGCACCGCCGCCAGCAGCACCGAACTGATTCCGCCGTAGGGCACCGACCGCAGCACCCCGTTCGGGAAGATCAACAGCGCGCCCAGGCTCACCGCGATGATCGCCGCCGAGAACAGCACCGTGCGGCCCGCCGTGGCGACCGTCCGCGCGACCGCCTCCTCCACCCCGCGACCCGCGGCCAGTTCCTCCCGGAACCGGGTGACGGTGAACAGACCGTAGTCGATCGCCAGGCCCAGACTCACCAGCGTCACCACGGCGCTGGCGAAAACGTTCACATCGATATAGCCGGTGAGCAGCCGCATGATGCCCTGGGTGCCCAGGATCGTCATCCCGCCGATCAGCACCGGGAGCACGGCGGCCACCACGCCGCCGAACACGAAGTACAGCAGGATCGCCACCAGCGGCAGCGCGATCATCTCCGCCCGCCGGATATCGTCCTGCATCCCGGTGTTGATGCCCTCCACCACCGGCTGCAGGCCCGCCGCCTGCACCGTCGTACCGGCGGGTCCGGCACCGGGACCGGCGGGCGCCAGTTCGCCGACGATCGCCTGGTAGTTGTCGACGGTCGCCGAACCCTCACCTCGCAGGCCGATACTGGCGAACGCATGAGTGCGCGAATCATCGGCGAACTGCCCGGACAGCGCGCTGTCCCAGTAGCTGTCGATCCGCAGCACCCGGTCGGGATGGTCGCGCAGCAGCCCGGCCAGCTGGGCGGTCACCGCCGCCCGCACCTCCGGATCGTCCACGGTGCGCCCCGGCGGCGCGGTATACAGGGCGATCACATCGCTGTCGGTGTCCCGGCCGAAGGTCGCGTCGGCCAGTTTCGAGGCCGCCACCGATTCGCTCGACTCGTCGAACCACCCCTCCTGGGTCAACCGATCCGCGAGATCCCGCCCGTACAGACCCGATGCCGCCACCAGGGCCAGGAAGACCACGAGCACCGCGACCCGGTGCCGGTACACGAAACAACCCCACCGATGGGATTCCGACGTGTACATCCGCGCGCGCCCGCCGCCTAACCGCACGCCGCGGTTCGGTAATCGGCCGAACGCAGGATCCCGCACAGATCGGTCCGCGACAGCTTCCACGCGCCGTCGAGATAGATGAAATGCACCACGGTGGTACGGACGGCCGTGCCGGAGCCGTCCTTGTCCAGTCGCAAGGTCGCGGTCACCGTACCGTCGTGGTTGTCGAACACCGGATCGGTGACCCCGTACACGGCCCGCGGATTGTCCTGCAGCGCCTTGTACATATCGGGGATCGCCTGCGCGAACGCCTCCCCGTCCTCGATGAGCGCGGTCCGCTCCGAATCCGGCAGCGCCGGATCCAGCGCCTGTTTGATCTGCCCGTCCAGTTCGGCGGCCGTCGGGAGCGAGCGGGACGCGAGCTCCTGCGAGGTCGCCGCCGCGGACGAGGACAACGCGGCCTTCGCCGAGGATCGTGCCGCCGCCACCGCCTCTTCGTCGACTCCGGACCCACAGGCGGCCACCGAAGCCGCTGCCACGAGCAGAATGACGAGTGACATAAATCTGGCGCGCGCACCGCGCACCGGCCGGAAAACAGATGTGTACCGCATCACGCCACCAATACCATCATTCACTGCATACCTTCGATCACCGACCCGATCCGGGCCAGCAACGCCCGCACGGTCGGAACATTACGGCCTCGCGGCGGCGGCTCGGCGGCAGGGAGCAGATCGCGCACCAGTGCCACCACACTGCGGGTGTCGTCGAGATCGATATCCGTCACATGGGTTTCCGCGACGGCGACCACATCCTCGGGCCCGGGCACCTCCTCGGGATGGAGATCGGGCCGATAGACCTCCAGGCGCAGCGTCGCCCGCACCGTGCGGAACGCGAACGAGCGCCCGTCACCGGTACGACCGAATCCGTGCGCGAACGGGCCCGTGGTCACCTCGTCGGCGGAAAAACCCGGCACCTCGTGCATCGTCAACTCCTGACCTCCGCACCATCTGATCCGTACGTTAACCCGGCCCGCACCGGCGCCCGGCTGCCGACACCCCACATACCCCGCTGGCACCGCCGCCAACCCCGTCGTGATCAGATAATCGAATGCAGCATCGGTCGTTTCCGGACACAGAGCACCGGGTCCGGCGCCGGAGACCACGCGGTACCGTCGCCGCGTTACTGCTCACCGCAGTCGTCGCACTGACCGGGTGTTCGAGCGACGGCGAGCCCGGCCCCGGCGACGTACCCACCCGCGAACCGGCGACACCGGCGGTTTCACCACCGGTCACCACCGCCCCCGCGGGGCAGGTCTATCCGGCCCCGACCACGCTCACCGCCCTCGTCGGCGACCCGGGCAGCGGAAACCTCGCCGGCCTCGACCCCGCCGGAACCACCCTCACCGTGTTCACCCCGGCCACCGAACCGCCCACGACCCATGAGGTGCGGCTACCGGCCCCGGCCACGACGATCGCCGCCGGCACCGCCGGGGAGATCCTTGCGGCCGCCGACGGCGCGATCCTGCGCGTCGACGCCGCGACCCGCGTCGTCACCCGTATTCCCGTCGACGGCGCGCTGCGCAGTGTGCGCTCCCGCCCGGACGGCACCCTGATCGCGGGCACCGCCGACGGCCGGGTCCTGCTCCTCGACCGGGAGGGCCGCGTCCAGCGGACCGTGTCCGGCCTGGTGTCCGCCGACGCGATCGCCCTCACCGGTGACACCCTCGCCGTACTGGACCGCCGCCAGACCCTGATCACCGAGATAACAGCCGGTGCGGAGCGGCTCGGGCTCGCGCTTCGAGCCGGGGCCGGGGCCGCGAACCTCGTCGAAGCGTCCTACGACCGGGTCGTGGTCACCGATCCCGACAGCGGCCAGCTCCTGGTGTTCACCACCGATCCACTCGTGCTGCGTCAGCGCTACCCGGTAGGATCGTCGCCTTACGCACTCGCCTACGACCGGCGTTCTGACACCGTATGGGCGACGTGCACGCAAAGCAACGAGATCGTCGGCTACGACCTGTCGACGGGAACACCGCGCGAGGTGGGCCGATATCCGACGATCCGGCAGCCGAACGCGGTGACCGCCGACGACACGACCGGCGATCTCTACATCGGCTCCGCGACCGAACCGGGTCTGCAGCGCATCCCCGCGGACCAGCGCAAGAGAGGGCAGTGATGGCATCCACTCGACGTGCAGCGACCTCGCGCACCACGCTCCCGGCCACCTGGGAGACAAGCGGTGACGACTACGAGTACATACCGCTGCGCCTGCCGCCCGATGTCACCCGGGTCACCGCCTCGATGCGACTGGCCATCCAGGCCGAGTACGGCGGCTGGGAACTCTCCCGCGTCCGCGCCTACACCGACGGCAGCCGCCGCGTCCTCTTGCGCCGCCGCAAAACCGCGCTGACCAGCCCCGCGGGGCATTCTGTGGAGCTATGAGCGTGCTGTATCGATTACTGCTGCGGGTCATGTTCCTGGTCCCGCCGGAGCGCATCCACCGCCTCGTGTTCGGGGTGATCCGCGCAGCCACCGCACTCGCCCCCACCCGAGCCCTGTTGCACCGGTTGTTCGGCGTGGACGATCCCATCCTGCGGACCACCGCTTTCGGGGTGGAGTTCGCCGCCCCGCTCGGAATGGCGGCCGGATTCGACAAGGACGCGACCGGAGTCGACGCCTGGGGCGCACTCGGCTTCGGATTCGCCGAGATCGGGACCGTCACCGCCGCCGCCCAGCCCGGTAATCCGCAACCCCGCCTGTTCCGGCTCCCCGACGACCGGGCCCTGATAAACCGGATGGGCTTCAACAACCACGGTGCCGCGGCCGCGGCCGCCCGGCTGCACGGGCGGAAGACGACCGTGCCGATCGGCGCGAACATCGGCAAGACGAAGGTGGTCGACGCCGCCCACGCCGCCGAGGACTACGCCACCAGCGCTCGTCTGCTGGGCCCGCTCGCCGATTTCGTGGTCGTCAATGTCAGTTCGCCCAATACTCCGGGGCTGCGGGATCTACAGGCCGTGGAATCACTGCGCCCGGTCCTCACCGCCGTGCTCGACAGCGTGCGGGTCCCGGTACTGGTGAAGATCGCCCCCGACCTGTCGGACGAGGATATCGACGCGGCCGCCGATCTGGCGGTGGAACTCGGCGTGGCCGGTATCGTCGCCACCAACACCACCATCGGCCGCACCGGACTCGCCAGCGACCCCGACAAGGTCGCCGCGATCGGGGCCGGTGGACTGTCCGGCCCACCGGTCGCCGACCGCTCACTGGAAGTGCTGCGGCGGCTGTACGCCCGGGTCGGCGACCGGCTGGTGCTGGTCTCGGTGGGCGGGATCGAAACCCCCGAGCAGGCGTGGGAACGAATTCTCGCCGGAGCTTCGCTCCTGCAGGGTTACACCGGCTTCATCTACGGCGGCCCGCGGTGGACCCGGAGCATCCACCGCGGTATCGCGGCGCGGCTGCGGGCCGGCGGTTACCGCAGTCTGGCCGACGCTGTGGGCGCCGGCCACGCCGCGCACCGCTGAGCGGACCGGCTACTCACGCGGCGGAACCGCTACGGAGGGCGCCGGGGCCGCCCCGATGCGGAACCGCGCCGGGCGGCAGCCGATCGTGCATGAACTGCGACTCCAGCAGCCGGGCCTCCACCCGGTTCGCCAGCAGCACGACCACCTGCTCCCACACCAGGCCGAGCAGCTCCACCGATCCGGCGGCACGGGCCAAAGCCGTCTGGTCGTACACCAGCGCGGGATCGGACAGGGTCTCGTCCACGGCCATACCGGCATAGGCCTGCTCGAACGACAGATCACGGCCGGGCAGCCAGCTCAGCCGCCACCACGAGCCGTGCCGAGTCTGCACGCGTTCGGCGAATTCGGGGGAGATACCGCTGGTCATCAGCCAGTCGGTGATATGGATGGTCACAGCTGCCTCCTCAGGGGGCTCGGCACCGAGACCGGGCCGGAGAAACGGCCGGGCACGGCATCGCTGCCGTCGGGAATGGCGGATCGAAGGACGGCTCAGCGCGGCTGCGCAGAGGAAGGCTCGGGGTCCGCGCTCACTCGCTCCGCACCTCGTCGTGCCTCGTGACGACGTCCTGCGACCAGGGATTTCCGCACTGCGATCACCAGGCCCTCCCGTCCTCTGGATCGAGGGAAAACTCTCTGTCAAGTCTGTCATTTGACAGTCATCCGGTCAATTCGGATGTCAAACGCCCTCTGCATTATGGTTATTGCCATTAGTGACAGTGCTGAAACCCAAGCGGCGACGGAGCAGCTGAAAGGCGTGCCACATGGTTCCTCACGACGACACGGCAATCGTCGCGATCCGCAATATCCTGACCCGGCTCTGCAAACGTTCCGGCCTCAGCCTGGAGCGGCTGCGAACAACCGAGATCGATATAAGTCCCCTCCTCGATCTCCCCGTGGTCAAGCGATACGCGGACGACCACGGCAGCACCCGGCTCCAGGCCGTCCTTCCGGTAGTACGTGAACACGCGCGCCGATTGCCGCCCACCCACCGTGTGATCACCGACGCCGAATTGTCCCTCGGCCTACTCGAGAGAACAGACGAGCCCGACCTCGATCGCGCAGCGCTCTACTCCCAGGATCTCGGCGCACGCCGCGAATACCTCTCGGCGCACTGGCGGCGGCTACACGAACTAGCGGCCGCCGACCCCATACCGCCGGCTCCCACTGTGCGCTCTCTCCGCGCGACCCCCGAACGCCGTGCTTTCACCGCTCTCGCCGCGCTACTGGTCACCGGCGCGGTTCACACCGACGATCGCTACGGCCGTATCCCTGCGCGAGCGGGTACCGGGACCCTCACGGTCATCGGGGACGCAGTGATCGACCACGTCTACCAGGTGGATACCATCCCCGACGCTCGGGGATTCGCCCGTGGGCGTTTCACCGCGAACCCGGGCGGCAAGGGGCTCAATTGTGTCGTTGCTGCGGCGCGCCTGGGGATCGATGTCAGGTTCATTGCTTCTGTCGGCGATGACGAGGGCGGCCGACGCATCCTCGATTACCTACGATCCGAGAACATCGACACGTCGCTGGTGAAGGTCGTCCCGAAGGCTGCCACACCGATCACTGCCCTGCTCGTGAGTCGCACCGGCATCACCGGCACCATCGCATGCGCCGATGATCGGATCCGGCTGACCGACACCGAACTCACTGCTCCGCTCGTCCGGTCCGCTCTCACCGATTCCGACGCTGTTCTCATCACTCTCGAGCCCCCACTTCCGATAATCGAACAGGCTCTGGGCACTGTGCAAGCCCTGGCCGATCGCCCACCGGTACTCGTCACCTCCGCAAAAGTCGACTCTCCACAGGTCCTCTACCGCTATTTGCCCCATGTGGACTATTTGATCGGTTCGCTCCGAGAACTCGATTACCTCGTTCCCGAGGTTCCTGCTCGCTCCGGTCCCCATATCGCGGAGCAGCTACGAATGCTCGGCGCCCGGGCGGTATGCGTGGTCGAAGATTTCGGATGCACCGTACGCTCCGACCGCTTCGCACTCGACATACCTCGCATGCAGGCCGCGGCACTCACGGACATCCCCGGCTCACGGTCCGCCTTCGTCGGCGCCCTCATCTATCGCCTGCTGTCGGTAGCCGGCGACCGTGGGAGGTCGGACACGGAACGCCGTTTCGCGGATGAGCACGACTTTGCCTGGGCAACCGCCGCCATGGTCGCGACACAGGCCTTCGCCGGGGACATACCCGGCACGATGCCGACTGTCGACGAGGTGGATCGAATCATTCGTCTGACTGCCGAGAGCCACTGATACTGGCGCACGCCGGTGAGCGCTCGGGCCACGAGAGGTTCGCCACCGGCCTCGGGGGTGAACATCACTGCGCATCGTGCAAGGCGGTGACTGCCCGCGGTGATTGCTACAGTCGCGCACGCTGGCGAATTCGCATCCCGGACACCGAACGCTCGGTAACATAGTGATCCACATCACTGCCGCGGTGACCGTCTCGGCGGTACCGGTGGTACCCGGTCCGCGGCATCCAGCACCGGGATCGGACCATGACCACAGATATCGTCTACCGGCACCGCACGGGCGCCCTCGTCGACACCGTGCCTGCGGCCTTCCAGCAGACCATCGCCCTGCGACCCGACGCGGTCGCGCTGCGCACCGTCGGCGGCACGCAGCAGATCACCTGGCGCGAGTACGGCGACCGGGTCCGGGTGATCGCCGCCGGACTGTCCGCACTGGGCCTCGACCGCGGCGACACCCTCGGCGTGATGCTCACCAACCGGCCGGAATTCAACCTCGTCGACACCGCCGCCCTGCACGTCGGCGCCACCCCGTTCTCCGTCTACAACACCTCCTCCCCGGAGCAGGTCGCGCATGCCTTCACCAACGCCGAGAACAAGATCGTCGTGACCGAACAGCAGTTCCTCGGCACCGTCCGCGCCGCGGGGGTCGCGCTCGACCACATCGTCCTCGTCGACGGGCCCGCGGAAGGCACCACCACCCTGGCGGACCTCGAAGCCGCGCCCGACCCGGATTTCGACTTCGACGCCGCATGGCGGGCCGTCGAACCCGGCGACCTGGTCACCATCATCTACACCTCCGGCACCACCGGCCCGTCCAAGGGAGTCGAGCTCACCCACCGCAATGTGCTCGCTCAGATCATCGCGCTGAACAGCGGCCCCATGGATGTCGGGCTCGACGACCGTGCCCTGTCCTATCTGCCCGCCGCGCACGTCGCCGACCGCATCTCCGGGCACGCCATCAACCTCGTCACCGGTATCCAGATCACCACCGTCCCCGACCCCCGGGAGATCGCCGCCGCGCTACCGGACGCCCGGCCCACGGTGTTCTTCGGCGTGCCGCGGGTCTGGCAGAAGATCAAAGGCGGCGTCGAAGCGAAGCTGGCCGCCGAAACCGGCGCCAAAAAAGCCATCGCGAAGTGGGCCGTGGCCACCGGAATCGCCGCCGCCCGAGCCGATCTCGCCGGCACCGGCCGCGGCCCGCTGCTGGATCTGCAGCACCGCGTCGCCGAGAAACTGCTCCTCGGCAAGGTGCGCGCCGCCCTCGGCCTCGCGGACCTGCGCGTGGCGTCCTCGGGCGCCGCACCCATTCCACCGGAAACCCTCGAATTCTTCCTGGGCCTCGGATTCTGCGTCTCCGAGGTCTGGGGTATGTCGGAGACCAGCGGTGTCGCCACCTATACCGAACTGGACAAACCCCGTCCCGGCTCGGTGGGCCACCCGGTCGACGGCGTCGAGCTGCGTCTCGCCGACGACGGTGAGGTCCTCGTGCGCGGCGAGATCGTCACCCACGGCTACCGCGGAATGCCCGAGAAAACCGCGGAGGCACTCGACACGCAGGGGTGGCTGCACACCGGCGATATCGGCACCCTCGATCCCGACGGCTATCTCCGGATCATCGACCGCAAGAAGGAGATGATCATCAACGCGAGCGGTAAGAACATCGCGCCGAGTAATATCGAGAACGCCGTGAAAGCGGCCTCCTCGCTGGTGGGCCAGGTCGTCGCACTCGGCGAAGCCCAGCCCTATATCACCGCGCTCATCGTGCTCGATCCGGATATGGCCGCCGTACGGGCCAAGGAGATCGACGCCGCGGCGGCCGATATCGCGCAGTTGTCGCAGCGACCCGAGATCATCGAGGACGTGCGGGCGGCGGTCGCGGCGGGGAACGCGAAACTGTCCCGGGTGGAACAGATCAAACGGTTCACCATCGTCGATACGGTCTGGGAACCCGGCGGTGACGAACTCACCCCGAAGATGTCGCTCAAACGAGCGCCGATCGCCACGAAGTACGCGGCCCGGATCGAAGCGCTCCGCGCCGACTCACCACCCGAAACCGTGATCGAGGTACATCCCCGGTGACGGCAGTGGCCCCGGCGGTATCCGCCGGGGCCACCAGAACGCGCGTCCTACTTCTGCTCGTAGGTGCCGACCAGAACCGCCCGCGCCAGGGTGTGCGAGAACAGGTTGAATCCGAGGAACGCCGGGGAAGCCTCCGGCGGCACGCCCAGCGAGTCCACATCCACCGCGTGCACCACGATGAAGTAGCGGTGCGGACCGTGCCCGGCCGGCGGGGCTGCCCCGACATAGCCCGCGAACCCGCCGTCGTTACGGAGCGTCACCGCGCCGGACGGCAGTTCGCCGCCCTCGCTGCCGGCCCCCGCAGGCAGCTCCGTCACCGACACGGGGATATCCGCCACCGCCCAATGCCAGAAGCCGGAGGCCGTCGGCGCGTCGGGGTCGTAGACCGTCACCGCGAAACTCTTGGTCTCCGCCGGGAATCCCGACCAGCTCAGCTGCGGCGACACATCCGCGCCGCCGGCACCGAAGACACCGCTGACCTGAGCGTTGCCCAACGGCGCACCGTCGGACACATCGGTGGAGGTCAGGGTGAACGACGGGACCGAAGGCAGGGCGTCGTAGGGGTTGTCGGCCATGTTCTCCTCTTTCGAATCGGATCAGCTGTGCAACAGGAAGTGTTCCAGCACCTCGGTGCCGAACTCGAGCGCGTCGACCGGAACACGTTCGTCCACACCGTGGAACAGGGCCGCGAAGTCCAGCTCCGGCGGCAACCGGAGTGGCGCGAACCCGAAACACCGGATACCCAGATGCGCGAAGGCTTTCGCGTCCGTGCCTCCGGAGAGCATGTACGGGACGGTCCGGCCCTGCGGGTCGTGGGCCAGGATCGCGTCGTTCATCGCATCCACGAGATGACCGTCGAAAGTCGTTTCGTAGGAGTCGAGTTTGGTGATCCACTCCCGCTCCACATCCGGACCGATGAGTTCGTCCACTTCCCGTTCGAACGCGGCCTGCCGCCCCGGGACCACCCGGCAGTCCACCACCGCCTCCGCGGTCTGCGGAATGACGTTCGCCTTGTACCCCGCGTTCAGCATGGTCGGGTTGGCGGTATCGCGCAGGGTCGCGCCGATGATCCGGGAAATGGACCCCAGTTTGGCCAGCGTGCCCTCGATATCGGGGCTGCCCGGATCGAACTCCAGCCCGGACTCCTGTGCTACGGCGGCCAGGAACTCGGCGACCGAATCGGAGAGCACGAGCGGAAACGTATGGGTGCCCAGGCGCGCCACCGCGGCCGCCAGGATGGTGACGGCGTTGTCCTCGTGCAGGAACGAACCGTGGCCCGCGCGCGCCTTCGCGCGCAACCGCATCCAGCCCAGCCCCTTCTCCGCCGTCTCCACCAGATAGAGGCGCCGCTCGCCACCGTCCGGGAGCGGGACGGTCAGGGAGAACCCGCCGACCTCGCCCACGGCCTCGGTAACGCCTTCGAAGAGGTCGGGACGGTGCTCCACCAGCCAATGCGATCCCCACTTCCCACCGGCCTCCTCGTCGGCCAGGAAGGCGAAGACCAGGTCTCGGGGCGGCACCGTCCCCTCGATCTTGAACTGGCGGGCCACCGCCAGCATCATCCCCACCATGTCCTTCATATCGATCGCGCCGCGACCCCAGACATAACCGTCCTGGACGGCGCCCGAGAACGGGTGCACACTCCAGTCCGCCGCCTGTGCCGGCACCACGTCGAGATGCCCGTGCAACAGCAGCGCGCCGCGACCCGGATCGGCGCCCGGCAGCCGCGCGAAGACATTGCCGCGGCCCGGGGCGCCTGATTCCACGTATTCGGTGGTGTATCCGGCATCTTCCAGTTGCCGCGCCACCCATTCGGCACACTCTCGTTCGCCCTTGGTGGTCGCAAGATCGCCGGTATTGGAGGTGTCGAACCGGATCAGCGTGCTGACCAGCTCCACCACCTCTGCCACGGCACGAGCACGAGCAGAACCCGAATTTTCACCTGTAGCGGCCACGCCCCCTTCCTACCATCTCTGATGTCCCTGCTTCCTTTCGGTGCGACCGCCTTCTCTCGGCACATGTTCAGATGCGCATATCTACGTATGGGCATCTTCGGGTTAATCTCGGATTCCTGGTTCGATACGACAGGACGTGCCGTGCGGAATGGAGGGGCCTCGAGGCGTGGTCCGGCCGGTCGATACGCCGCTCCCCGCCCGGCACCGGAAACCGGAACGACTTCCCCGCTGCGCCCGGACCTACTCGGCGGGCAGTTCGGAGAGCACTTTACGTAGGTAGTCCCGGCTCTCCCCCGGGGTGAGCGCAATAACGCTCAACTTGTTCATCACCGTCATGTACACCTCGACGTCCTGCTTCTTCTCCAGGTAGTGCGAGGTCGTGAGTTGCTCCATGTAGACCATGTCCGGCAGCTCGGGTTCCGGAAACCGGAGGATACTGAACGAACCACCGGCCGCCGGATGGCCGCCCACCGAATAGGGCAGCACCTGGATCTTCACATTGGGCCGATCGGAGGCCGCGATGAGATGTTCGATCTGATCCCGCAACTCGGGATAGCCGTCGATCGGGCGGCGCAGCGCATTCTCGTCCACGACCGCCCATAGTGTCGGCGCCGCGGCGCGGCTCAGGATGTCCTGGCGGCGCATCCGGATACCGACCCGGCGTTCGGTCTCGTCGTCGTTACCGAGCGTGATCACCGACCGGGCGTAGGACTCCGTCTGCAGCAGGCCCGGCACGAACTGTGCCTCGTAGGTGCGAATCGTCGTCGCGGCCTGCTCCAGGCCGATATAGTTCTCGAACCAGTTCGGCAGCACATCGTTGAACGGCTGCCACCATCCCGGATCGTTCGCCTTCTTCATCAGATCCACGTAGACGGTCAGCTTCTCCGGATCGTCGACCCCGTAGAGCTTCAACAGGTCGAGCAGGTCACGCTCCCGGAACCGGGTCCGGCCCAGCTCGAGCCGACTGATCTTGGCATGGGAACCGCGGATGTGATCGCCGGCGTCCTCGCGGCTGATCCCGCACGCCTCCCGTAAACGGCGCAATCTGCTGCCGAGCGAGATACGCAACACTGTCGGCCCACGATCGGCTTCCGCCGTATCCGGGGTATCGGAATCGTCACGCTCGTGTGTCATGGTCGCCTCTGGCCAGTTCGTGCTGTGCTGCATCGTACGGCGCCCGCCACCGCCGAACCGCACCGGTCGGCAGGCAATCCTACTATCCGGTAAGCGCATATTCCGGTAACGCGCCCGCTCCGAGCGGGACCGGCACCTGCGCGACTATCGGCTGCCGCGAACGTGCGGATCGAATCCTACAGTGCCGCATACCCGTAGCATCTTCCTGTTTGCACGCGGTATCAGGTTTTCTTGCGTAAACTCCCCCACGACACGACGTCCGGCTTCACCTGTACCGCGACGACCCGGGAGACGACACCGATGAGGGCATCGGCTGCAGGAGCGAGTACCAGTGGAGTTGTTTCCAGCATAGCGCGTGTCCGGGCGGCCCGGGGACACGAACCGGCCGCACCGCCCGGCGGCGGCAACCCCCTCGCGAACCGGCGCGCTCGGACCGCATCCGCCCGTAAAGCCGTGGCCACCAACGCTTCCCTCCACCACCGGCGGACGTTCTCATCCGGACGGATCGGGCCCCGCCCGATAGGGTGGTCCGCAGTCAACCGGAACCGGCCGTTCCCGCCGAGGCAGCCCGCTTCCACCGCACGTTCCGACGAACAGGATCCGGCCGCGAGCATCTTCCACCGACCGCCGTACGCAGTACCGCACCGCGGGTCGCCCTTCGGGCCCGCCCGTGCGGTCGGTGTCCGGCCCCCTTTCCCGTCACCGCATCATCCGGCGTGCCCAGAACGAGCAGCCCGTACCAGTTGGAGACCCCGAATGACCGACACAGTCACCACCACCGAGATCCGCACGAAACTTACCGAAGTCCTCGGTCACTCCAGTATCGACCTGGCCACATCCAAGGACGGCGTCAACTGGGCCACGAGCGCTTTCTTCGCCAACCTCGACGACGACCTCTTCCGCCTCACCCTCATCCTGGAGAACAGCGGCCGGACCCTGGATCAACTCAAGGCCAACCCCAATGTGGGCGTGAAGGTGGTGCCGGGCGGGATAGCGGATCCCTTCGCCCAGGGCCTGGGCACGGTGACCCTGCGCGAGGGGGCCGACCAGGACGAGACCTTCCGGGCATTGCTGCGCAAGGAACCGCAGATCGAACCGTTCTTCGCCACGCCGGTCACCGCGCTGGTGATCGATATCGACTGGTGGCGAGTCACGCATCTGGGCGGCGGCTGGCTGCCGGGCAAGGTCCTCGAGCGCAGTACGGACGCCTGAGGGGACGCCGCCGGGTCGACGGCATAACATCGCCCTGTTCGATTCGCAACGTAGAGAGAGGTATTCATGGCCGAACCGGCTCATCGGACAGGGGGTCGCGTCCCGGTCGGGGTGGACACCACCCGGCCCAGTATCGCCCGTGTCTACGACTACAGCCTCGGCGGCAAGGACAACTACGCCGTCGACCGCGCCGCCTTCGAGCAGATCCAGCGGATCGCACCACGGCAGGGCGATGTCTCCCGGATGAACCGGCGCTGGTTGCACCGCGTGGTGCGCTATCTGGCCGGACCGGCCGCCATCGATCAATTCCTCGATATCGGCGCCGGTTTGCCGACGGTGGGCAACACCCATCAGATCGCGCAGCAGGAGAACCCCGAGGCCACGGTCGTCTATGTCGACAACGATCCGGTGTGCAACGCACACGGCCGGGTGCTGCTGGAACAGAACGAGAACACCCATTTCGTCTCCGGCGATTTCCTCGAGGAGGACACGCTGCTGGAGAACAAGAACGTGCTGCAGTACCTGGATATGGACCGGCCGATCGCGGTGATCCTCTGTGGGCTGCTGCACCACGTCGACGACGAACTCGAACCGGCGCGGGTGATGAGCGAATACATCTCCCGGTTGCCCGCGGGCTCGTATGTCGCGATCACCAACTTCTGGGACCCGGCCGACGAGAACCCGGAATTGCACGATCTGGCCGAGCGCTTGGAGCGGGCGTTCACGGAAATGGGTCTGGGTTCGGGGTGGTACCGCACCCGTGCCCAGCAGCTCGAGTACTTCGACGGACTGGAGATCATCGCGCCCGGCTTCGTGGAACTCGAGGACTGGTGGCCGGCCGGACCGGCGACCCGGCCGCGGCTTCCGGAGGAAAAGGTGATCATCGGCGGCGTCGGATACAAACGCCCCGTGGAAAAAGTCCGATTGCACAGTGTGAACGGAAACGGCTGAATCGCCCTGCTGTCCGGTGGTGCCCGGCGCCGGGTTTCCACCCGGCGACGGCCACGATCGGACAACGCCGAACCCGCCTAGGGCACAGTTGTTTTCCCAAACAGGACAGCTCGGCCCGATATCGTGCCGAACGCGCATATCCGGGTTAGGCTCGGCCCACTCCGACGACGCGAACCAGTTTCTCGCGCAGTTCGATCGGCGCCGATTGCTCGCACCGGCACCGCGTTCTACGCTTTGGTGACCCGACTCACATTTCCAGCCAGTTTTTTCTTTCGTCCAGAGAGAAGGTCGAGATGGCCGAACCGGCGCACCGGACCGGCGTTCGCAAACCGGTCGGCGTGGACACCACCCGGGCCAGCATCGCTCGTGTCTACGACTACAGCCTCGGTGGCAAGGACAACTACGACGTCGACCGCGCCGCCTACGCCGCGATCCTCGAGGTCGCGCCCCGGCAGGGTGATGTATCGATCATGAACCGGCGCTGGTTGCACCGGGTCACCCGGCATCTGGCGGGCAGCGCCGGTATCGACCAATTCCTCGATATCGGCGCCGGACTGCCCACTGTCGCCAATACCCACGAGATCGCGCAGCAGGAGAACCCCGAGGCCACGGTCGTCTATGTCGACAACGATCCGGTGTGCAACGCACACGGCCGGGTGCTGCTGGAACAGAACGAGAACACCCATTTCGTGCCCGCCGATCTCCTCGAGGGCAAAACCCTGCTGCGCAATACCGACGTGACGCGCTACCTGGATATGGAGCGGCCGATCGGGCTCATCCTGTGCGGGCTGCTCCACCATGTCGACGATGAGCTCGACCCGGTCGGCATCATGCACAGATATGTGGACCTGCTGCCGCCGGGGTCCTACCTCGCGATCAGCCATTTCTACGATCCGGGTCCGGCCTATCCGCAGCAGCACGCGCTCGCCAGAGAGCTCGAACGCCGTTTCACCGAAAAGGGTCTGGGCTCGGGCTGGTATCGCACCACCGAGCAGATCCTCGAATACTTCTGCGGTCTCGAACTCATCGAACCGGGCCTCGTCCAACTCGACGACTGGTGGCCCGCCGGCCCGCCGCTGCGGCCGCGGTATCCCGAAGAGCAGGTCATGATCGGTGGTGTCGCCTACAAGCCGGCCGGCGACAGCACCGATCACCGGAATCGACCCGGGTAACTGTTACCCGTTGACGTGGCGGAACGCAGCCAGGATTCCGGCGGGTATCCGGCCGCGCGTCGACACCTCGTGTCCGTTGCGCAGCGCCCATTCCCGGATCACCTTCGCCGAGGCCGATCGCACCGGCCGTTCGCGTTTCGTCCGCGCGGCCCGACCGGCCTTGCGGGCGAACGGGGTCCATTTACCGAAGACTGCGCGCAATTCCCCCGCGTTGGCTTCGGTCAGGTCGATCTCGTACGTCACGCCCTCGAACGCGAACACCACAGTTTCGGCCGCGGGTGATTCGCCGTCGAGGTCATCGATCAAACTGATGACGACCTTGCGCGCCATGGGCTTGCTCCTCCGATCACCGATTACCTTGCCAGATATGACATCAGCTACCCCGCGGCGGTGCGAATGACCGGGCTTGCCCGCAACGCCGGCACAGCGACCTCGTCCGGGGGATGTGAGCATACCGCTCCGGTTGTGGCCGCCGACGCCGGGGCGCGATCGATCCACCCGGGTTACCGTGCCGGGGCCGAACGAGAGGACGAACCATGGGCGCGAATAAGGCCGATCTGCCCGAGACCGTCGAATTCGGGTTATCGCACCTGTCGATGACGGCGCTCGCCTGGGGCGATCCCGGGGCCCGGCTCGCCCTGTGCCTGCACGGCTTTCCCGACAGCGCCTGGACCTGGCGCCATCTCGGCCCCGCTTTCGCTGCCCGCGGATTCCGGGTGGTTGCGCCGTTCACCCGGGGTTACGCACCGACCGTGGTGCCGGAGGACGGCGACTATCATCTGGGGGCGCTCGCCTACGACGCGCTCGCACTGTATCGCGCACTCGGCGCCCCCGCGGACGCGGTGCTCATCGGTCACGATTGGGGCGCTCTGACTACGAATACCATTGCAGCGCAACCGGATTGCCCGTTCCCACAGGTCGCGTCGCTGGCGGTCCCGCCGGTTCCGGCCATGCGCCCACGCCGGGACGCCGGGGTGAGCGCGTATCTGCGGCAGCTACGGTTCAGCTGGTACATCCTGTTCAACCAGTTACCGGGGATTTCCGAGCGCTCGCTCGACCGGCTGATACCCCGGCTGTGGCACGACTGGTCGCCGGGATATGAGGCCGAGACGGACATCGCCCATACCCTGGCCGCGCTGCCGACCGCCGCGCATCGGACCGCGGCGCTGTCCTACTACCGCGCCTTTGTCCGGATCGCCGGGAAGCCGTCCGCTCGCTACGCCGGCCTCCACCGACACTGGGACGACGCGCCGCGCGTGCCCATGCTGTATCTGCACGGCGGCGCCGACACCACCCTGCACCCGGCGTTCACGGCCGGGGTAACCGAGGTCCTGGCACCGGCGGGTGGAAGGACTGTGACCGTGCCCGGCGCCGGACATTTCCTGCATCTGGAAGAGCCCGCACGAGTGGCGGAGTTATTGCTCGACTTCTTCGCGGACGACGCGGCGTGCGGAGTCTGACCCGGCCACCCGGGCCTGAAGCGTACTTTTTCGCTCCGGACCACTGGAGCGCCCTACTCGGGCGCGATGCAGCCACTCGCCCCGCTATGTTTCCGGTCACATACGAGATATTCCCGCTTCCGCAACTATTACGGACACCCATATGATCGCGCGGTGGCAAATGAGTCGGAGACGAGCACTCTCATCGAGCACTTCGTGCTCGCCGTCTGCGACCCCGGACGGTGGCAGGGCGTCGACCGGCTCGCCGAACTCGATCTGACCCTCTCGCAGGCCCGGGTGCTGTTCACTGTTGTCCGTCGCCACGAGCCACAACCGATTCACACCATCGCGGGCGAACTCGGCCTGTCGATGACCGCGGCCGGCCGCAATGTCGACCGGCTGGTACGCCTCGGTCTGCTCACCAGGCAGGAGAGCCCCACCGACCGTCGAGTCAAGCTCGTCGGTCCCACCGAACACGGGCAACGGCTCGCCTGGGATCAGATCGCCGTCCACCGCGCGACGATCGATACGGTCGTCCACCGCTTGCCCGAGGCTTTACGAGAGGACCTCGGACGGGTCCTCACCGCTGTGCTCGAGTCCGGGGCCATACACAACGTCGTGGCGTGCCCCCCCGCATCGTCAGGAGACAATTCGTGAACGCAAGCCCAGCCCCCGCGACCGACGCGGGGGCTTCGGACAGAATCGACGCATCGGTCCTGAAACTGGCCGGTGTCGTGGTTCTCGGCGCCATCATGTCGATCCTGGACATCACGGTGGTGAACGTCGCCATGCCGACGTTCCAAACCGAATTCGACGTCGCCAACTACTCCACGGTGGCCTGGACGGTCACCGCCTACACGCTCGCGCTCGCCACCGTCATCCCGCTCACGGGCTGGGCCGCCGACCGTTTCGGCACCAAGCGGCTGTACATGACCGCCCTGGTGCTGTTCACCGTCGGTTCGGTGCTGTGCGCACTGTCCTGGAACATCGGCGCGCTCATCGGGTTCCGGGTGATCCAGGGCCTGGGCGGCGGCATGCTCATGCCGCTCGGTATGACCATCATGACCAAGGCCGCGGGGCCGGAGCGGATGGGCCGGTTGATGGCCATCCTGGGTGTGCCCATGCTGCTCGGCCCGATCCTGGGCCCGATCCTGGGTGGCTGGCTCATCGAGGACGCGTCCTGGCACTGGATCTTCCTGATCAACCTGCCGCTCGGGGTGATCGCACTCGGCTACGCCTGGTTCATCCTGCCCAAGGACCAGCCGCGTGCCGGTGAAGCCTTCGATTTCGTGGGCATGCTGATGCTGTCGCCGGGTCTCGCGCTGTTCCTGTACGGCATCTCCTCCATCCCGGAGGAAGGCACCGTCGCCACGCCGAAGGTGTGGGCGACCATGCTGGTCGGCGGGGCGCTGGTGGTCGCGTTCGTGTTCTACTCGTTCAAGCCCAAGAATCCGCTGCTGGATCTGCGGCTGTTCCAGAATCGCGATCTGACCGTCGCCACCGTGACGATGTTCCTGTTCGCCGCGTCGTTCTTCGGCGGACTGCTGCTGATCCCCACCTACTTCCAGCAGGTGCGGGGCGAGAGCGCGCTGCTGGCCGGACTGCTGGTGGCGCCGCAGGGTCTCGGATCGCTGCTCACCATGCCGATCGCCGGCATGCTGGTGGACAAGATGCCCGTCGGCCGGGTGGTTCCGGTCGGTCTGGCGATTCTCACCGCGACCATGTTCGGGCTCACCCAGATCGAGGCCGACAGCTCCTACTTCTATGTGCTGGGCGTGCTGTTCGTCATGGGTCTCGGTATGGGTCTCACCATGATGCCGCTGATGACGGCCGCCCTGCGCACGCTGAACGAGGCACAGGTCGCGCGCGGTTCCACTCTGTTGAACATTATCCAGCAGATCGCCAGCTCGGTGGGTGTCGCGGTGATCTCGGTGGTGCTGACCAACCGGATGCAGAACTCCGAGGCTGTGTCGGCGGGGCAGGCGATGATGGAAGCCCAGCGGACCGGCGAACAGCCCGATCCGTCGGTGCTGCAGTACATCGCGAGCCTGGGCGACAAGTTCGAAACCGTCCTGCTCGGGGAGATGTCGGATGCCTACGCCGGCAGCTTCTGGGTGGCGTTCGCGCTGTGCCTGGTCACCCTCGGCTTCTCCATCCTGCTTCCGCGTAAGGCGAACGCGGTGGCGAAGTCCGATTCCGATACGCCGGCCCCGGTGCTCATGCACTGATCTCCCGGCGCTTCGGACCCGCACCGCCCGCCCGAACCACCCCGGTTCAGGCGGGCGGTTGCGTTTTCCGGAACCAGTCGAGAATCCGCGGGAGCGCCTCCCGGACGGTGGCACCGTGGTCCATATCGCCGAGGTCGATCAGTTCGGCGGAGGCACCCAGTTCGGCTTTCGTACAGCGCAGCGAATTCTCGAAGGGGACGCTGCGGTCCCCGGAGGCAGCGAACAGCCGGACCGGCACCGTCGCGGTCCAGTCGCAGACGGTATCGCTGTCGGCCATGGCCCGCAGGGCGGCGCCGGTCGGGTTACGTGCCAGTTCCAGGTATCGCGGGGTCAGCAACTTCTCCGGGGTGTCCGGAAGCCCCGAGGACACGGCCAGCAGATCGTGGCGCCCGTCGAAAAGTCCGTCGATCCGCTGCGCGTAGGGCTGCTGGAACGCCTCGGCGGGATCGTCGTAGAGGTGATAGATCCGGTTCATCGCGGTGATCCAGTAGCCCAGATAGAGCACCGCACGCCGGCCCTCCACCCGGCCGTCCAGCGCGGCCGGGGCCTGGACCTCCTGGACGGCGTAGGCACCGCTGACCGCGGCGACCGCGGCCGGGGCGAAACCCTCGACCGCTCCGCTGTTCAACTCCCGGCCGAGTGCCAGGGCGGCTTGGGCGCCCTGGGAGAACCCGGTCACCAGAACGTTCGGATCCAGGCCACGGCCCTGGTCGGCGAGCAGCGAACGGGCCGCCAGGAGCAGATCCGCCGAGGCGGAGGCCTCGGTGGGGGCATGGGCGTAGGGATGGAAGCCGGGGCCCTCCCCGAGACCCAGATAATCCGGGGCGACCGCGGCGTAACCGGCGGCGGCGAACTGGACGGTGCGGGCACGTTCGGTCTCGCCGTCCGCCGAGGGCGCTTCGTCGCGGCGCACCGTGGTTCCGTGCGCGTAGGAGACCAGACGCAAGCGCTGGACGCCGGTATCCGGGACCACCACCAGGCCGCTGGCGGTGGTGGGCGTTCCGTCGGCCGCGACGGTTTCGTACACGACCCGGTGGGCGCGGACACCGTTTCCCCCGGCCACCGGATATTTCCAGTCGGCGAGATAGTCACCGGTCTCGGCGGCGGTCATCTCGAAGACCGGCGCCACCGAGACGACGCTGCCGCGCCCGGGCCGGTCCGCGTCGTCGCGCGCGCCGCCGCACGCGGCCGCGAACAGGCACAGCGCACTCGCCATCGACACAAGCGCCCGGCGCATCGTCACTGTCGTTCTCCCGGCTGTGGTCCCGACCCGATCGGGCCTCACCGTAGCCGATCACTCGGTGACCGGCCGCGAGGCGGCACACGCGGTGCGCCCCCACCGGCCCGCGGGTCGCTGGACCGTGCGGGTTTCGCTGTGTCGCGGAGCAGGGCCGGGCGGGCGGGGCGGAAAGAAACAACTCCGGGACCACCGACGATGACAGGGACGTGAACCCCGAAGTACTACCGCCGGCCGAGCGGCGGGACATGGTGCGGCGCCTGATCGCGCTCTGTCATCTCGTCAACGATCTCGTCGAGATCACCGCAACCACGGCAGCCGACGGTGGGCCGGACCCGGATGCGCTCCACGAGCACGCACAGCAGATCCAGACCGTGGTCCGCGATGTCGTGGTCGATCTGGTGGCCAACGGCCGGCAGTCGGACGCCGCCTGAGGAGAAGTCGAGTCGGCCCACCGCCGGTTCTGCGGCGTGTTCCCAGTGGTGGGCGCAGAATTAGACTGGGCTGATGGTCAAACCGAGCCCGTGGGGAGCGAGCGGAGGTGACGGCGACACTTCGTCGAGCACGGTTCGCACCGCGACACCACAGCCGGCCCCGTCCGCATCCGCCGGTGCCCGATCAGAGGTCTGGGAACGACGCCGGACCCTCGCCCGGGCCGGATTGCGGCGGGTGGCCGAACATGCCGAGGACATTCGCACCGCGCCGGCGATGACCGGCAAATGGGGATATGTGATCACCGCCCTGGGCGGTGTCATCGTCTTCATCCTCATGTTCAAGCACTGGATGGTCGCGCACGGGCCGGACGGTATGGCCGGTGCGACCCCGTTCGGCCAGGTTGATTCCACCACACGCTATATGAGCGTCTGGTCCTCGCACGGCCCGCCGCCCGCGGCCGATCTCACGGGTTCGTGGGCAGTGGCCGCCAGCAGTATGATCGCCCTCACCATCGCGGCAATCGCGATCCATATCGCCACCAACTCCGAGCGTTTCGCGCGGATCGCCACCGGCGGTGCGGTTCTCACCGCTCTCCTGGTGATCGCGAACATGCTGTATCTGGCCGCCCGCCAGAAGCAGCTCAAGAATATGACGGGCCGCAGCTGGGACCTCGGTGGCCAGATCGGTTCCTGGATCAACTGGGCGGTCAACGACGGATCGAAACCGGTCGCGGGCCTGAACCAGGTGGAATACGTCGCCAGCAGTACGATCACCACCGCCGCCATCGCGGCGGTGATCATCGCGGTGGGTTCGGCGGTGATCGCGGTGGCGGCCATGCCGCGTACCGCCACCGGGGCGCGGATGCCCTGGCGGGTCACCGTATCCCGGGAGACGGCGTCGAACTATACGGCCACCGGCGCCGAGCCCGCGGCGGGCGCCCAGACCGCTGCGGCGGCGGAACCCACCGCCACGGCGTCCGCTGTGACCCCGAGTCCCGCTCCGGCTCCGGACGGCGATCTCGATCCGACCACGACCGCAAATCCCGGGCCCGCCAAGAGCTGACGCGGGCCCGGACGCCGGTCAGTCCCGCGCGACCCGCACCTCGACATCGATATTGCCCCGAGTGGCGTTGCTGTACGGGCACACCTGATGCGCCTTCTCGGCCAGTGCCTGCGCTTCGTCCTCGGGCAGATGGGGAAGGGTGACCTCGAGGACCACTGTCAGCCCGAATCCGCCACCGTCGATGCTCCCGATGCCGACCTTGGCACCCACCGCCGAATCGTTCACATTCGCCTTGGCCTGGGAGCCGACCAGGCGCAGCGCGGAATGGAAGCAGGCCGCGTAGCCGGCGGCGAAGAGTTGCTCGGGGTTGGCTCCCCCACCGTTGCCACCCATTTCCTTCGGTATCGCCAGCTCCAGATCGATGCGGCCGTCGGTGGTCCGGGTATGACCGTTGCGGCCGTCCCCGGTGGCCAGCGCCTCGGCCGTGTACAGCACACGCATCGCCGTCTCCTTTGCTCGTTTCACGCACGGTTGTCGATACCGCGGCAGCGAATGCCGCGGGACGGTGCGCAGTGTAGTGTCGCGCGCGGTGCCGGATCAGTTGCGGCACAGGGGAAAGTTCTGAGTATCATCCGGCGGCCCCCAATCGGTTCGAGCGATCGCGAGGCATATGTTCCCTGACCAGACCTCCACCCATTACCCCGTCTCCCCCATCCCCGACGACGTCTACGGTCGTGGTGCGCCAATTCCCGCGCCTCGGGAACCCGATCTGGTGATCACCGCACTACTGTGGTTCCTGCTCGCGACGCTGGCGATCGTCTCGGTGGCGATTTCACCCTGGTTCCTGCTCGCCACCGGGGTGTGCGAAGGGCGTGCGGACTGCAGCGCCGATCCGAGCACGGGGAACTGGATCATCGTCCTCGGCGGCTGCTTCGGCTTCCTGGTCGGCGCCGCCACCACCGTCAATGCCGCGCGCAGCGGGCGGGCACTGTACCCCGGCGCACTGCTCGGGCTGGCCCTGGTTCTCGCCGCCTGGCTGGCGGGTTCCCTGCTGATGGGCTGAGCGGGCTCCGGGCCGCGGGCATCGGAAAGCGGTGCCCGCGGCCCGGCCGCTCACGACGACGCGGTCGCGAAGCGCTGATCGGTATAGCGGCGCAGGTTCGTCAGGAAACGCCGGAACGCCAGATTCATCACCGGGGTGGCGAGGAAGGCGGTGAACCGGGCGGGGCCGGCCAGTCGCTGGGCCAGTGTCCAGGTGAGCCGGCAACCCTCGGGGGTCTCCACTATGCGGTAGTCCTCGGCGAACGCCGCCAGCGCCCCGGTGGAGCTGCTGTTGAAGCGGAACGCCATGCGGGTGTTCGGCTCCCAGACCAGGAACTCCTCGTCGCCGACGATTCCGCCGCGCATATCGACCACCCGGGTGGTGCCCACGCCGCGGGGTTCGGGAGTGGTCCAGGTGACCTTGGTGATCACGCTCGCCCAGTGCGGCCAGGATTCGGCGTCGGCCAGCACCTCGAACAGCTGAGCCGGCGTAATCGCGAGGTCCACGCTGTTGCTGAAGCGCAGGGGAGCGTTGTCGATGAATTCGAGACCGACGCGCTCACACGGACGCAGGGTGCTCATCGCCGGCCACCGCCGTTTCCGCCCACCTGTTTCCGGTCGTTCATGCGCAGGATCCTCTCGTCGGTCGGTACAGCCACGCCCTCCCGGCTGTACACCGATGGTTACACCTGTCCAGTCATCTGTCCATAGCGCTCGGTGCCCGGCCGGGCATTGGGATCGGACGCAGGAAACAACGGGCCAGGCCGGCCCGCGTCACAAAATCCACCGGTTCGGCGGCGGCGCGCGCATCACGAGAATTAGCTTCCGGCGATGCCACACCCTCGCCGGCCGCGCCGTCCGGGGCGGGCCCTGCTCGTCACCGCCGCCGTCGCCGCCCTCGTGCCCGTAATGCCCGGTCCGGGGACGGCCGCACCATCGGACCCGGATCCGCCCGGCGCCGTGGCCCCGGCGGCCGGGATCGTCGATATCGTGCCGCGCGGTGGGCGCGCCATAGAACTCGCGGTGTACTCCGCCGCGATGAATCGGGTCGTCCCGGTGCGGGTACTGCCGCCGGCCGATCCCGCGGCGCCGGCGCCCACGCTGTACCTGCTCAACGGGATCACCGGCGGCACGGACGGTGGAAACTGGTTCGAGCGCACCGATCTCACCGAGTTCTTCCGGGACGAACAGGTGACCGTGGTCAATCCGCTCGGCGGCGCGGGCAGCTACTTCACCGATTGGCGGGCCGATGACCCGGTACTCGGACGGCAACGGTGGACCACCTTCCTCACCCGTGAGCTTCCGCCCCTGATCGACGGCCGTTTCCACGGCACCGGCGCCGCCGCGCTCGCCGGAATATCCATGGGGGCCGCGGCCGTGCTGCAGCTGGCGCTGGCCGCGCCGGGCCACTATCGGGCGCTGGGTTCCTACAGCGGATGTGTCCGGACCAGCGATCCACAGGGCCGCGCCATCGTCGAGCTGGTGGTCCGCGCCGGCGGTGGAGACCCACGCAATATGTGGGGTCCGCCGCAGGACCGCGCCTGGGCCGACAACGATCCGTTCCTGCATCCCGAGGCGCTGCGCGGGACCGCCCTTTACCTGTCCGCCGGGACCGGGGCCCCCGGGCCGCTGGACACCCTGGACGGGCCGGGTATCCACCGTGATCCCGGTAAGCTCGCCGACCAATTACTCGTCGGCGGACTGCTGGAAACAGTGGCGGCGGGCTGCGCGGTACGACTGCGGAACAGGCTGCGCGAACTCGATATACCGGCGACCGTCACCCTGCGGCCCGGCGGCACTCATTCCTGGGGTTATTGGCAGCGCGACCTGCACGATTCCTGGCCAATTCTCGCTGCGGCACTGCGGTGATGAGTTTCGAAACCGAGGCCCGGAGTCGGCATTCAAAACCGCTGGGTTACCTCACAATTGAGCACCGGCGATGTTGTGCGGTGACGGAAGGATGTCAACAACCCGTTCCAACCAGGGGCGACCGATCGGTAGTGTCGGCCCCAATGCCGAAGCGACACCAGATATTTTGCGAACCCTTGGCATCTCGACCGTACTTTCATCGCATCCAGTAATTCCGATGACGCTCGCGGCGCGAATCCTGCTTTCAGATTTCCCGGTGGGAAACCGCGGCTCACCCGGGATTCGGGAGGACATACAGATGTCGGACATTGCCCTCGTCGGAATCGGGTGCCGCTTCGACGGCGGAACCGGCTCCCCGGAATCGGCCGAGCCGATCCTGGCGACCGATCCGCCCGCCGGGTTCGCGGCAGGGCTGCCCGCCGCGAACGGCAACAGTACGGCCGAGTCCGCTCCCGCGCCGGGGGCGGCGAGAACGGGACGAACGGACACGGTCACTCCGGCGCACGGGAACGGCAGCGGTGGCAGCCCGGCACCGGCCAGGGTGCCGGCGAACGGGGCCGGGGACGCACGTCCGGAAGTATCCGCCGGAGACGTCCGGGTCGCCGACGAGGCGCGTCCGTGACCGCCGGTACCGCAGCCGCCCGGACCGTCCCCGGTCCGGGGGCCTGGGCGGCGTTCGCCGGCTGTCTGCTGTCGGTGTTCATGCAGATGATCGACGTGACGATCGTCAATACCGCCCTCCCGGCCATCACCGCGGATCTGCGGGCGTCCTCGGCGCAGCAGTTGCTCATCGTGTCCGGGTACTCGCTGGCCTTCGCCTGCACCCTGCTGCCCGCCGCCCGGGCCGGTGCGCTGGCCGGGCGCCGTCCGATGTTCCTCGCCGCGGTTGTGGCCTTCACCGCGGCGTCGGTCTGGTGCGGGACGGCCGACAGCGCGAACGAACTGGTCGCGGCCCGCGTCGCGCAGGGGGTGGCGGGAGCCGGAATGGCGGCACAGACCATCGCGATACTCACTGCCCTCTTCCCGCGGGATCTGCACACCCGGGTATTCGCGCTCTACGGCGCCACCTCCGGCTTCGCGGGGCTGCTCGGCCCGATCCTGGGCGGCACCCTGGTAACCGCCGACCCGGGCGGCTTCGGCTGGCACAGCATCTTCCTGATGAACCTGCCGCTGGGCGTCCTGACCCTCGTCCTGGCCTGGCGATTCCTGCGCCTGGGCACCGCACGGCAGCGGGCATCGCTGGACCTCACCGGTGTCGTCCTTTCCGCCGCGACCCTGTTCGGCCTGCTCTACGCCCTCTCGGAAATCCATCTGCGCGGGTGGAAGCCGGGGCCGTGCCTGATCATCGCCGCCGCGATGGCGCTGGGCGCGGTCACACTGCGGCACGAACGCAGCGTGGCCCACCGCGGCGCCGGGCCGCTGCTGCGCCTGGACCTGTTCGGCGACCGCGGCTTCGCGATCGGATCCGTCGTGGTCACCGGATTCTTCGGGCTGTTCACCGCATTCGTCTTCGCCATCTCCATCACCCTGCAGGATGTTCTGGACTTCTCCCCCTTGCGCACCGGAATCGCGATGACTCCGTTCGCCCTCGGCGCCGGTGCGGGTGCCCTGCTGTCGCCGGTGCTGGTCCAGCGCTGGGGGGTTCGCGCGCCGGCGGGTGGACTGGCGCTGTTCGCGGTGTGCGTGACGATCGGCGTCGCGTACGTGAACATCGTCGACGGCCGGGTGAGCATGCTGCTGTGCGCCGCGCCGGTTGTCCTGTGTGGTTTCGGCGCCGGGGTGTTCGCGGTGCCGCTGCCGCCGATCATGCTGTCCGGTCTGGACGACGGGCAGCTGGCCGAGGCCTCCGGAGTGCTGCCCACCATCGAACAAATCGGCAACGGAGTCGGTCTCGCGCTGCTGTCCGCGGTGTTCTTCCGCGCGCACACTCTGGGCGGCAGCACCGTCATGCTGTCGGCGATCGCGGTGGTGGCCCTGGTCCTGGCCGCGGTCACGCTGGCGCTGCCCTACCCGGCACCGACGCCGGACCGCTCGGAGCCGACGCCGGCGCCGGCGGTGAACTGAGGAGCGAGAAATGGTCGACTTCGGACTCATCGACGGCGCCGGCCCGCCAGTCCGACTCGGCGCGTGATGACGGTACGGGCGTGCGGTGCTGATGAACCCCGACCGCAGCGAGCCGGGGCACCGAGGCGCGAAAGAGGGTGTGTTGTCCTCCCCTGCAACGGTCGCCGGCCGAACCTGTGTTGTCACCGGCTCGGCCTCCGGGATCGGAGCCGCGACCGCGGCACTGCTGCGCAAGCGCGGTGCGACGGTACTCGGCTGCGATATCGACGATGCCGAACTCCGGGCCGACCTGTCCGTACCCGCCGGACGACGCGCGCTGATCGAGCAGGTCGGCGAATACGGGGCGATAGACGCGGTACTGGCCGTAGCAGGGGGCGGTCGAACCGGACTGCTCGAGACGAACTATTTCGGCGCGGTGGCCACGCTCGAGGGATTGCGCCCGTTGCCGGCACGCAGCCCCGCGCCGGGTGCCGTGGTCGTTTCGTCGACCTCGTCGCTGGCACCGGCGGTCGAGCGCATCGTGGCGGCCTGCCTCGACGGCGACGAAGCGGCCGCGGTGGCCTACCTCGAGGCCGACCCGGACGCCGGTGGCGCGACCGGCGGTTACGGAATCGCCAAGCGGGCATTGAACCGCTGGGTGCGCAGAACGGCACCGAGCGCCGAGTGGGCGGGCGCCGGGATCGCCCTCAATGCCGTGGCGCCCGGGGTGGTCGACACCCCCGCGGCGGCGTGGATCCTCGGCGACGACGAGGTCCGCCGGGCGGTCGAGGCGGCCTCGCCGCAACCGTTCGGCGGCTTCCCCGGACGGCCCGAGTGGATCGCCGAACTCCTCTGCTGGCTGTCCGGGGCGGACAATCGGTTCGTCACCGGACAGGTCATCTTCGCCGATGGCGGTGCCGAAGCGGCGGCGGTCGGCGAGCGCCACTGGCTCTGACGGGTCGATGCGGAAACCCGGTCGCCACGCGGGGCACCCGGCCGTGGGCGCGCCGATCGGCCAGGGCACCGGTTACCGGGGCAGGCCCGCCAGATCCGCCATCACCGCCATCTGGTGGTCGAAATATGCCGCACGGTCCTCGATCACAGTGTCCAGGCGGCCAAAAACCTCGAATCCGATCAGTCCGAACAGCTGGGTCCAGCCGGCCAGTACCCGGGCCAGCCGTTCCTCCGGTATATCTCGCGGATGCTGTTCGATCAGGCGGCGCAGGTCGCCGCGGACCGCTTCGGGGGCCGCCTCCGCAATGGGCTCGAGGTGCTCGGATCCGTCGATGACGATATCGACGAGAAGTAACACCACCCGCGCCGCGGGTTCCACCGTCTCCGCCGGGGCCGCATAACCGGGCACCGGATTCCCGTAGAGCAAACCGTATTCGGCAGGATGGGCGAGCGCCCATTCCCGGACCGCCCGGCAGATCCGCATCCAGCGCTCCCGCAGTTCGTTGCGCGCGCACGCGGCGTCGGCGGCGGCCGCCGTGGCCGCCAGGTCCTCGTAGGCATCGGTGATCAGTGCGGTCAGCAGCGCGTCGCGACTCGGGAAGTAGCGGTACAGGGCCGACGCGACGATACCGACGTCCCGGGCCACGCCGCGCAGGGAGAGATTCGCTCCCTCCCGCGCGATATGGGCACGCGCCACCTCTTTGATCTCCCGGACCATCTCCGAACGGACTCGGGCACGCAGCAAGGGAGCGGACATGGGTGCAGTATGCCACGGCCGAGAACAATGGTCCATGAAGAGAACACTGTTCTTGACCGGCAGCGCTCGACCCTCTACTCTCGGACCTGTCGAGAACACTGTTCTCCATAGCGAAAGGTATTGCGCCATGCCACTTCACGTTGTCGTGGGAGCAGGTCCCGTCGGCTCGTCCGTTGCGCGGCTACTGGCGAGCCGGGGCGAACAGGTACGGCTGATCACCCGAAGCGGCAGTGGGCCCGATCAGGACGGGATCCAGCGGATCGCGGCCGACGCCACCGACGCCACCGCGCTCGCCGACCATGCGCGTGGCGCCGTCGCGCTGTACAGCTGCGCCGGTCCGGCGTACCACCGCTGGGTGCGCGAATGGCCGCCGCTCGGCGCGGCCCTGATCCGGGTCGCGGAGCTCACCGGGGCGGTCCTCATGAGTACCGGCAATCTCTACGGCTACGGCCGCGTCGACGGACCGATGACCGAACAACTCCCGCTACGGCCCACCTCGGTCAAGGGCCGGGTACGGGCCGAGCTGTGGACCGCCGCGCTCGCGGCCCATGAGGCCGGCCGGATCCGCACCGCCGAGGTGCGCGGATCCGATTACCTCGGCGCCGGGGCGACCTCACCGTTCAGCGTCATGGTGCTACCGAAGGTGGTGGCCGGCCGCACCGCGTCGATACCGGCCGATCCGGACGCCCCGCACAGCTGGACACAGGTATCGGACGTGGCGAAACTACTGGTGGCCGTCGCCGCCGAGGAGAAGGCGTGGGGCCGGCCGTGGCATGTGCCGACCGCACCCCCGCTGCCGGTCCGCGCACTCGCCGAACGCACCGCGGAGCTGGCCGGTGCACCGCGAGCACGCGTCCGAGTCATGCCCGGTGTCCTGCTTCGGCTTGCGGGCCTGGTCGAACCCGCGGCGCGGGAGATGGTCGAGGTCCAGTACCAGCTCCGGGCACCGTTCGTGCTCGATTCCACCGCCGCCACCGAGGCTTTCGGGCTCGAACCGGCACCGATCGACACGGCGCTGCGCGAGATGATCACCGGCGTACGCACACCGGTGGGCTGAGCGACGGCCCGCAGCTCCGCGTCCGCCGTCTGTGCACGGGCCGGGACCGGGGTGCGATACACCGGCGGACTCACCGCGGTCCGGAGCGATCCCGAAGCGTGGCCTCCAGTTCGGCGAGAGTGGCCCGCAATTCGGCCGGATCGTTGTACTTGAAGATTCCGTCGTACCCGGATTCGGCCCGGATGGCCGCCGCTACGGCGGGGTCGTGGTACAGCTGGGCCAGGGCCAGCAGGGTCGGGTCGTCCTTGTCCTCGGCGCGGGCGGCGAAGATATTGATGTACTGGGTCAGTTCCGGACGCTGCGGATCGTCGGTGTAGATGACATCGTCGGCGGTCAGCCCGGCCGGTACGGCGAACGTATCGTCCACGAAGGCGGCAGCCACACTGTCCAGGGACTGCGCGGTCAGGGTCGGATCGACCGGGGTCAGCCGGACCCGCGACGCCGCGGTGTCCACATCCTCGATACGCGAATCCCAGCCGGCGCCACCCTTCAGGACGATCAACCCCGCCGCGGCCAGACCGAGCAACGGCCGCACGTGGTTGGCGGGATTGTTGCTCAGGGTGATCTCGCCGCCGGGCGGGATATCGGCCACCGACTCGTATTTCTTCGAGTAGAGGGTCAGCGGGAAGATCTCGGTGGCGCCGATGGGTGTCAGGTTGTCGTTGTCGGCAACGTTGTAATTGGCCAGATAACGCACATGCTGGAATTTATTGAGATCGATCCGGCCCTGCGACAGCGCCGGGTTGGGCTGGTTGTAGTCGGAGAAGTTGACGAACTCCACGGTGATTCCGCGTTCGGCCGCTTTCTCCCGGTACACCTCCCAGTGCGGCAGGGCCAGATCGTTCACCCCGATCCGTACCACGCCGGCTTCGCGGTCCGCACCACAGGCGGGCAGGAGCGCGGCCAGCGCGAGCAGGACCGGAACAACGGCAAAACGACGCAGACCTCGCATTGTGCGCAAACTAGGCGGTCACGTCCGGTTCCGGCCAGAATTTCGTTCAGCCCAATCCCAACCGTTGCGGGGCCCGTGCACCCCCCGCTTGGATGGTCGAGTCCATACGGCCACGAGCATTCGGGAGCAGGCGTTGAAATTCCCACGGGTACTGGCGATACCGGCGTTGACCATCGCCGCGGCACTCGCCCTCACCGGCTGCGGCGGTAACGCCGGCTCCGACGATGTGGTGCGGATCGGTACCACCGAAAGCGATCCGGCGTGGGACGTGTTCGAGCAGAAGGCCCAGGATGCGGGGATCACCCTGCAGATCACGAACTACTCCGACTACTCCCAGCCCAATATCGCCCTCACACAAGGGCAGATCGACATCAATCTCTTCCAGCACCTGCAGTTCCTCGGCGAATACAATGTCGCCAACAACGCGGACCTGACCCCGATCGGGGCCACCCAGATCGTCCCGCTGGGCTTGTACTCGAAGAAGCACAAGTCGGTGGCCGATATCCCCACCGGCGGCGAGATCGCCATTCCCAACGACCCCTCCAACCAGGCCCGCGCCCTGCTCGTCCTGGAGGCCGCGGGCCTGGTGAAACTGTCCTCGGACACCCTGGCGCCCTCCCTCGCCGATATCGACCGGGGTGCGTCCAAGGTGAAGGTGACCCCGGTCGACGCGGCGCAGACCGCGCTGTCGCTGGCCTCGGTGGACGGCTCCGTCATCAACAACACCTACCTGGAACGGTCCGGTGTCGATCCGCTCTCGGCCCTGTACAAGGATGATCCGTCCAGCCCGGGCGCCGAACCGTATATCAACGCGTTCGTCACCCGCGCCGAGGACAAGGTCGACCCGACCTATCAGCGACTGGTCGAGATCTGGCACGATCCCGAGGTCCAGCAGGCCCTCGCCGAATCCTCCAAGGGCACCTCGGTCGAGGTCCGGCGCAGCGGCCCGGAGCTGGAGCCGATTCTGCAGCGGGTGCAGCAGACGATCCGTGACGGCAAGTGAGCGACACCTCGACCGGCCCGGAGTCCGCGGTCCCCGCGGTCGAATTCCGTGCGGTGACCAAGGTCTTCCGCACCGGCAAACGCGAAGACACGGCCCTGTCCGATATCGATCTCCGGATCGAGAAGGGCGAGATCTTCGGCGTGATCGGCTACTCCGGAGCCGGTAAGAGCACACTGGTGCGGCTCATCAACGCCCTGGAGAAACCCACCAGCGGCACCATCGAGATCTCCGGCACCCCGATCACCGGGGTCCCGGAGGCGCGGGTGCGGCAGCTCCGCCGCGATATCGGCATGGTCTTCCAGCAGTTCAACCTGTTCCGCTCCCGGACGGCGGCCGGGAATATCGAGTACCCGCTGAAGGTGGCGGGCTGGCCGCGCGCGAAACGCAAAGAACGCCTCGCCGAGCTGCTCGACTTCGTCGGACTGTCCGACAAGGCTCGCAGCTACCCGGACCAGCTCTCGGGTGGGCAGAAGCAACGGGTGGGTATCGCGCGAGCGCTGGCCACCTCGCCGTCGCTGTTGCTGGCGGATGAGGCCACCTCGGCGCTGGACCCGGAAACCACCGGTGAGGTGCTGCGCCTACTGCACAAGATCAACACCGAACTAGGGGTGACCATCGTGGTGATCACGCACGAGATGGATGTCATCCGGGCGGTCGCCGATCGGGTCGCGGTGCTGGCGGAAGGCCGGATCGTGGAACTGGCGAAGACCTTCGACGTATTCGCCACCCCGCAGTCGGCCCCCACCCGCTCGTTCGTCGATACGGTGTTGCACAACCGCCCCGCCCCCGCGGAATTGCGCCGACTCGACGAACTGCACCGGGGCCGGCTGGTGACGGTCGATATCGACGACGCGCGGGGTATCGGCCCCGCCCTCACCACCGCCGCCCGGGCCGGGGTGGGCTTCGAGGTGGTGTACGGCGGAGTGAGCACTCTGCAGGACAAGACCTTCGGCAGTATCACCCTCGCACTCGACGGCCCGGACGAGGCCGTCGAGAAGGTGGTCGCCCAACTGAACCAGCGGTAGCGAGGACCGATATGCAGACCGATTGGGAAAAACTGCGGCCGATCCTCACCGAGGCCGTCGGCACCACCATCTATCTCGTGCTGCTCACCTTCGTGGTGGGCGGCCTCGTCGGGCTCTTCCTGGGCACCGCGCTCTACACCACCCGCAAGGGCGGACTGCTGGCCAACAGCCCGATCAACTGGGTGCTCAATGTGCTGGTCAATGTCGTGCGCCCGATTCCGTTCATCATCCTGCTGGCCGCACTGGGCCCGATCACGCTCGAAGTGGTGGGTACCACCATCGGCACCGAGGCGGCGGCCTTCGTGATGATCGTGGCCGCCTCCTTCGGCATCGCCCGAATCGTGGAACAGAATTTGGTCACGGTGGATCCGGGGGTGATCGAGGCGGCGCGCGCCATGGGCGCGGCACCCCTGCGGATCATCCTGACGCTGCTCATTCCCGAAGCATTGGGCCCGCTGATCCTCGGCTACACCTTCATCATCATCGCCATCGTGGATATGTCCGCCATGGCGGGCACGGTCGGTGGCGGCGGGCTCGGTGATTTCGCCCTGGTGTACGGATACCAGCGGTTCGACTGGGAGGTCACGCTGGTGGCAACCCTGATCATCATCGCCGGGGTGCAGGGTATCCAGTTCCTCGGCAACTGGACCGCCCGCAAGGTCCTGCGCCGCTGACCGCCGAGAACGGCCGGTGCGCGAACGTCCTCACTCAGCGACGGACCGGCTGCGCACCGGCCAGAATCGCCTCGACGGTCTCGTCGACGGTGAGATCCGACGTATCGATCCAGGTCCCCACTCGCGGCGTCGTCGCGCGCAGCACGGTGTCGAGCGCGGAAACGGTGAACGCTCCATAGGCGTTCTTGGCCCGGCCCGCTTCCCGCACGGCCACCGCCTCGGGCCGCGGCGCCAGCACGACGACATACAGCGGATCGGTCCGGATCTGCTCGATCGTCCACGGCAGAAATTCACCGAGCACGACATCCTGCAGGATCGCGGTGAACCCGGCACGGGCGTATTCATCGGAGGCGGCCGCCGCCAAGCGATGACGTAAGCGCAACTGGTCCAGGGCCTCCGTTGTTGGATCGGCTGCCATCTCGGCGCGGCCGTTCACCACGAATCGGCGGAAGGCGTCGCCACGGACGTGCGCCGAGCGCGGCAGCCGTTCGGCAAGCGCCTGGGCGACCGTGGACTTACCCGCGGCCTGGATACCGGTGATCAGATAAACGGCAGGCGACATGGAGACCATGATCGCAGAGCGGCCGGAGCGGGTGACCGGTGCGGGCCGTGGGCTGTGGGCCGGTCGCGGATAACGGTCCTCGAGGTGGGCGGCCGGACCGCCAGCGTTCCTGATACCACTGCCCGACCTGGTTCCGGCGCCGTAACCGCTCCGACCGCCGGAGCCGCCGGCCCACGGCGACACACCCCGGCCGAAACCCCGGTGGTTCCCCACAGCGACGTCCTCTGCGGGGGATAGTGGCGGTATGGACGCCGGCGATGACGCCGCCGCGGCGGTGGCGGACCGGGTTTTCCACGCGGTGCTCGGCACCGTCGACCTGCTGTCGATATTCGTCGGGGACCGGCTCGGCTGGTACCGCAGTCTGGCGCACGAGGGACCGGCGACGGCCGGGCAACTGGCCGTACGCACCGCCACCCACCCCCGCTACACCCGCGAATGGCTGGAACAGCAGGCGGTGACCGGTCTGCTGGTGGTCCACCGGGACGGCGACGCCGACGAGCGGGTCTTCGCGGTCCCGGCCGCGACGGCCGAGGTACTCACCGATGAACACAGCCTCAACTACTTGGCTCCCTTCGCCCGCCTGTTCGGCGCGACCGGACCGACGCTGCCGCGGCTGCTCGAGGCATACCCGCACCGGAGGCGGGGTGAGCTGGAACGAGCTGGGGGACGACGCGCGGGAGGCCCAGGCCGACGGCAACCGGCCCTGGTACGAGCATCGCCTCGCCGAGGCGCTGGCGGGGGTCCCCGCCGTGGACACCCTGATGCGGGCTCCCGGCGCCCGCATTCTCGATATCGGCTGCGGTGCGGGGTGGTCGGCGATCGCGCTGGCCCGTGCCTACCCGGACGCGCGGGTGCACGGGGTCGACATCGATGCGCCGTCGGTGCGGCTGGCGCTCCGCAACGCCGCCTCGGCGGGTGTCGCCGCGCGCAGCGAGTTCACGGTCGCAGACGCCGCCCAACTGCCCGAGAGCGGATTCGATATCGCCTTCGCCTTCGAATGCGTCCACGATATGCCCCGCCCCGTCGAAGTGCTGGCCGCCGTGCGGCGCGCGCTACGCCCGGGCGCCCCACTGGTGGTCATGGACGAGGCGGTGGCCGAGGAGTTCGCGCCCGGCGGCGACAACCTCGAACGGCTGATGTACGGGTTCAGCCTTTTCGTCTGCCTTCCGGACGGGATGTCGAGTCCGCCCAGTGCCGGCACCGGCACCGTCATGCGGCAGCGCATCCTGCGTGCCTACGCGGTCGCTGCGGGCTTCACCGCGGTGCGGGTGCTGCCGATCGAGAATTTCGGTTTCTGGCGCTTTTACCGACTCGACTGAGGCAGCCGGGCGGGCGGGATTCACCGGGGCAGCGGGAGCCGCATCTCGACGGTCGTGCCACTGGCGGAGATGATGACCTCCACCTCCGGAACCAGCGCGCGGATAATGGCCATCCCGCGCCCCCGGACCTGGTCCGGGCCGGGCTCGGGACTCTTCCAGCGGCCATGATCGGCGACCGTGATGTGCAGACCGCCGGCCTCGCGCTCGAAGCGCAACCGGATGGTGCCGCCGTCACCGCGGTGGCCGTGCTCGATCGCGTTCGCGCAGGCCTCCCCCACGGCGAGCAGCACGTCATAGGCCTGATCTCCGCCGAGCGGGTAGTGCGCCAGCCACTCCTGTGTCCGGTGCCTGACCTCGGCCAGGCGGTCGGCTTTCGCCGGGAACTGCAACTCCCATCGGGTCGGCGGACTGTCCAGCCCGGGCGGGCGGGTCGTCGTCACCTGATCGCCTCCTGTAGGTCTCGCCGGACGGACGGCGTAGGCGGTACCGGGTCCGTGGCGTTCGGCTTGCTGTCCTGTCGGGACTCTGTGCTCACTACTAGCCATACCCATTCGTCTCCGGGGCATTCGAGCGGTCCGGCGGATGGGTTCCCGAACCCGGTCGGGCAGCCCGATGCGTTGTGGATCACGCCCGGTGATCACCGCTGCACCCAGCTCAAACGTGGCATGGATTACGCATTCGACGACCCGGCCGGCGCCGGTGACTACTATTTCGCGATCGGGTAGATTTCCGTTACGAAGATCTGTGCCGGCCCCGGTCGCGTTCCGCGCGGCGGGGCCTCGATACTGCAGAGGTGGAAAAGTGACGAAGTGCGAGCCGGAGGAGCAGCGATGAGCGGCGACAGCGTGCCCCGCCTGCTCGATGTAGCGGTGCGGGCGGAGAACGGAACCGCGATCGTCACGGTGCGGGGTGAGGTCGATATGGCTTCGGCGCCCCAGTTGCAGGCCGCTCTCGAAGATGCCCAGCGCGGCGGGGACCCACTGGTCGTGGACATGTCGGAGGTCGGTTTCCTCGGGTCGGCCGGTTTGAGCGTGCTGCTCGTGATCTCCGAGGCGGCCGAGCCCGGTGCCGGCCTGCGCGTGGTCGTATCCGACGCCGTCCGCCGACCCATCGAACTCACCGGTCTCGACAAGTTGCTGTCGGTGCACGAATCGCTGGCGGACGCACTCGCCGCGGGCGTGAACCCCGCGGCGTCCTGAGCTGCGGCCGGCTGCCCCGCGGCTAGCGAGCGCGGGGCAGCCGGACCACCTGGACGAAGAAGTCGTCGATCTGCTTGATCGCCGCCACGAACTGGTCGAGATCGACCGGTTTGGTGACATAGGCGTTGGCGTGCAGTTTGTAGCTACGCAGGATGTCCTCTTCGGCAGCGGAGGTCGTCAAGACGACCACCGGGATATGGGACAGGTCGGGATCGGCCTTGATCTTCTCCAGCACCTGCCGGCCGTCGTATTTCGGCAGATTCAGGTCGAGCAGGATCAAATCGGGGCGGGGGGCGTCGGCATAGGGGCCGACGCGGTACAGGAAGTCCAGCGCCTCCTGCCCGTCGTGGGCCACGTGCAGCGTATTCCCGATCTTGTTGTCCTCGAAGGCCTCCCTGGTCATCAACTCGTCGCCCGGGTCGTCCTCGACGAGGAGGATATCGATCGGCCGGCCGGGTACGGTCATACGGTTTCTCCTTCGGGTACGGGTTCGGTCGCGGCAGCGGGCGCTGCCGGGTCCTCGGCACCGGGCTCGGCCTCGACGGTGCGGAGGGTGAAGCAGATCCGGGTTCCTACTGTGTTCTCGGTGTCGAGCCAGATGGTTCCGCCGTGGAATTCGACGATCTTCTTGCAGACCGCCAAACCGATACCGGTGCCGCTGTATTCGTCGCGGGCGTGCAACCGCTGGAAGATGACGAACACTTTCTCCGCGAATTCGGGTCCGACGCCGATACCGTTGTCGGTGACCGAGAACAGCCGCAGCGCCGGATCGTCGGCGTAGGCCGCGGACTCGATGCGGACGACCGGCGCGTGGTCGGGCCGCCGGAATTTGACCGCATTGCTGATGAGGTTCTGCCACAGCATGGTCAGCAGGGTCGGCTCGCCCATGATCTCGGGAAGATCGTCCGGCCGCTCCACCACGGCGTCGGCCTCCTCTAGGGCGCCCGACAGATTGGTGAGTGCTTTGTCCAGCGGCTCATCGAGTCGCACCGGCTGCGCGCCCTCGCTGACCCGGCCCACGCGGGAGAAGGTGAGCAGATCGTTGATGAGCACCTGCATCCGTTTGGCACCGTCGACGGCGAAGTCGATGTACTGCTTACCGCGCTCGTCGAGCTGGGAACCGTAGCGTTTCTCCAGCAGCTGGCAGAACGAGGCGACCTTGCGCAGCGGCTCCTGCAGATCGTGGGAGGCGACATAGGCGAACTGTTCCAGTTCGGCGTTGGACCGGCGCAGTTCGTCGGCCTGCAGATCGAGCTCGGCTTTCTGCTGTCGCAGCAGGCTGCTCTGGGACTGCGTGGAACCCAGTTCGGTGACGATCCGGGTGCGCATATCCTCCACGGCCGCGGCGACCTGCACGATATCTGCCGGGCCGTGGCTGTCGATGTGATGGTCGAATTCGCCGTCGGCCACCCGCAGTGATGATGCGGTGAGCGCGGCCAGTGGGCTCACCACGAGCCTCCGCAACAAGACGGTCAGCACGATTCCGGTCAGCAGGAAGACGAGGACCATCCCGGTCAGCACCACATCGCGAATGGTGCGGGCGTGTTCCAACGCCCGGTTGTCCGCGGCGACCGCGGCGGCCAGTCCGTCGTTCTGTACCGAGAACGCGACGCGCAACTGATCGAAGACGCCCTTGGCGCGCACTGCTGTCGTCGCGGCCAGTGCCCGGGCCTGCTCCGGCGACGTGGTGGCCGCGAGCGGACCGGCGTATTCGGTGCGCCACTGCCGCACCCCGCGTTCGATCACGTCGAGGTCGGCGAGCTGTTCGGGCCGGTCGGACAGCAGTTCCCGAAGCCGCGCGGCGGCGCGGTCCTGCTCCCGCGAACCCTCGATGTAGGGCTCGAGGAACTGTGGATCGGCGGCAATCGTATAACCACGCAGACCGGTTTCCTGGTTGACCAGCGCACTCTGCAGCCGGTACGCCTCCGCGGACGCGGGCAGGGTCTGCCGGGCCAGCCGGTCGGTGACCGTGTTGGTATTGGAGATGACCTGGGCACCCGCTACCGCGCCGATCAGTACCACCAGGATCATCAATGCGAAGACCAGCTGGAACCACGCCTGCGCGGTCAGCCGGCCCACCACCCGGGAGTCGGCGTTCGTCACCGGAGTTCACCCTTTCGCCCGTCGTTCCAGCACACATGAATGATGGCCAGGTCGTCGTCGAGACCGCCCGCCGCCCCGGCCAGGTCCTCGACCCGCTCGATCAGCTCGTCGACGAACACCTCGGGACGGCCCACCTGGACGGTTCGGGCGACCTCCAGCAGACCGGCTTCCCCGAGCCGGTCGCCGTCCCGGCCCACCCGGCCCTCGAACAAACCGTCCGTGAACAGCATGAGCCCGGCTCCCGCGGCCAACTCGACCTCCGCGGCCGGCCATTCCGCCCGGCCGGGCATGAAGCCGAGCGCCGCACCACCGGGTACCTCGAGCCAGCACAGTCCCCCGTCACTGTGGTGCAGCATGCCCGGGTGCCCGGCGCGGCGCACCAGGACCCGTCTCGTCGAGGGATCGAGCGTCAGACCGGTCGCGGTGGCGAAGGTCTGCCGGTCGGTCCGCTCGGCCAGCAGTACCTGCTCCAGCAAGCGCAACTGCCGCGAACCGGTGACGCCGGAGAGGACCAGGGTGCGCCAGGCCAGGCGCAGCGCGACACCGGTCGCGGCGGCGTCGGGTCCGTGTCCGGAGACATCGCCGATGATGACGTGCACAATGCCATCGGGATCCTGGACGACATCGTAGAAATCGCCGCCGAGCAGCGAATGGGCCCGGCCCGGGCGGTACCGCGCCACCACATCCACCGCCCGGTCGGCACCGAGCAGCGGAGTCGGCAGCAGGCCCCGTTCGAGGCGGGAGTTCTCCTGGGCCCGCATCTGGCTGGCCTGCAGGGCCGCGCTGGTGCGCTCGGCCTGTTTACGTTGAATGGCATAGCGCACCGCGCGAGCGAACAACTCCGGCTCGACCCGGCCCTTGACCAGATAGTCCTGCGCCCCCGAGGCCAGGGCCGCCAGCCCCGTACTCTCCTCGTCGAGCCCGGTCATCACCACTACCGCGACCCGGTCGTTATGCGCGCGGATCCGGGCCACCGCTTCCAACCCCTGGGCGTCGGGCAGCCGTAGGTCGAGCAGGACGCAGTCGGGCACCTCGATGCTGAGCCGGGCAGCCGCCTCGGACAGGGTGCGCACCCATTCCAGGCGCATCCCGCGTTCGGCGTCGGCTACCAGCTCTTCGACCAGCAGGGCGTCCCCGGGATCGTCTTCCACCAGCAGCACGAAGGGTTCCCGCTCGAACCAGCCCGCATTGTCGGCCGGACCGAGGTCCGCCCCGGCAATATCACCGCGCAAGGTCACCGCCGAACTCGCCAGCACGCACCGACACCCAAGCCTCCGATCACACAGGAAACGACGGCGACTCAGCGCACGCTCGTAGACTCAGCGGCCGGTTGCTGGACCGAGAGGCAGTCATGATCCTAACGGATGGCTGTCCACCCCGGTGAACGAGCGGTATCGGGCGCCGCTGACCCGGCCGGCGGGATGCGCCGGGTCCAGCGGCACATACGCACCACCCGCCGCCACCACCGCATACATGCCGACCACCAGGTCGACAGACCGGGAGATCAGC
>NZ_JBFAHF010000016.1:115113-169395 GCF_040654015.1 Nocardia sp. NPDC050799 | reverse complement strand
ATGCGTCGAGTTTTACGAGACACCTCGAAGGGTTGAGGCCCGTCTCGCCGTTTCGGCCTCGAAAGCGCATGAGCCGAAGGCTCGAGTCTCGAGGCCGAAACGGCGAGACCAAGGGGGCCGCAACCCCGCGACGCCGGAGGCGGCGCCAATAGACACTGCACTATCCTGCTCGCGTGGCGATATCCAAGGTCGAGCGCCTGATGAATCTGGTCATCGCGCTGCTGTCGACTCGGCAGTTCCTGACTGCGGAGCGTATCCGGGAGAGCGTCGCGGGCTATGAGGACTGTGCCAGCGACGAGGCGTTCAGCCGGATGTTCGAGCGGGACAAGAACGAGCTCCGGGATCTGGGCATACCTCTCGAGGTGGGCCCGTCCGGTCGTTTTTCGACGGTGGAGGGTTACCGGATCAACCGGGACGCCTATGAGCTGCCGGATATCGATCTGACCAGCGAGGAGTCGGCGGCGGTGGCGGTGGCTCTGCAGATGTGGGAGTCGCCGGAGCTGGCGGCGGCCGCGGCGGGGGCGCTGCTGAAATTGCGGGCGGGGGGTGTGCACGTGGAGACCGATACCGCGTTCGCGGCCATTCCGGCGGTGCCGGCGCGGACGCGCGGGTCCGAGCCGGTGCTGGGGAAGTTGCTCGCGGCGATCGATGCCGGGCAAGCGGTGCGGTTCGAGCATCGCGGTGCCAGTAACGCGCCGTTTCTGATGCGGGATGTCGAGCCGTGGGGGGTGGTGACGTGGCGGGGACGCTGGTATCTGGTGGGACACGATCGCGATCGGGATGCGGTGCGGACTTTCCGCTTGTCCCGGATCGGGGAGGAGATCACCGCGTACGGGCCGCGTAATGCCGTGCATCCGCCCGCGGGGACGGATCTGCGGGAGATCGTGACCCGGGTGACCGGTAGTGCGCCGGTCACCGGATCGGCGACCATCTGGGTGGCCCAGGGCCGGGGCCGGGATCTGCGCCGGATCGGCGATGTGGTGGGTAGCCGGACCGTCGGTGACCGGCCGGGCAGTGTCCTCGAGGTGCCGATCCGATCGCAGCATTGGCTGGCCCGGTTGATCACCGGGTTGGGCGCTGATGCGCTGGTGCTCGAACCGGCGGAGTTGCGGGCGGATGTGGTGGCGCGGTTGCGTTCGGTGATCGACCGGACGGAGGTGGCGTTGTGAGCACGCGGTTGTCGGCGCGACTGTCGCGGTTGTTGAACATGGTCCCGTATTTCGTGGCCAATCCGGGGATCAGTGCGGCCGAGGCCGCGGCCGATCTGGGGGTCACGACCAAGCAGTTGATGGCCGATCTGAATCAGCTGTGGATGTGTGGGCTGCCCGGCTACGGTCCCGGTGATCTGATCGATCTGTCCTTTTCGGAGGAGAGTGTGCAGGTCACGTTTACCGCGGGGATCGAGCGGCCGTTGCGGCTGACCTCGATCGAGGCGACGGCGGTGCTGGTGGCGCTGCGGTCGATCGTCGATCTGCCGGGCATGGTGGATCCAACCGCCGCGCATTCGGCCATCGCCAAGCTCGAGGCGGCGATCTCCGGCGCGGCGCCGGCCGCGGACGCGGGGGCCGTTCCGGTCGGTGAACTGCCCGCCGAGGCGCCGGCGGTGACCACGGTGCGGTCCGCGGTGGCGGCGCGCCGGGCGCTGCGGCTGGAGTACTACTCGGCGAGCCGCGATGTGGTGTCGGACCGGGTGGTCGATCCCATCCGTATCGTCGCCGTCGACGACAACAGCTATCTGCAGGCGTGGTGCCGGGAGGCCGAGGGCGTACGACTGTTCCGGTTCGACCGCATCGAATCGGCGGCCGAACTCGACGAACCGGCCCGCCCGCCGCGGGAGGCGCGCGATACGGAGGCGGGGCTGGATCTGTTCCAGGACGATCCCGCGGTCCCGTTGGCGCGGCTGCTGATCGCCGCCGACCACGGCTGGGTGCTGGACCAGTATCCGATGCACCGGGTGGCGGTGCACGCCGACGGGAGTATCGAGGCGACCATGCGTTTCGCCACACTGGACTGGATGGCGCGTTTGGCGCTCGGGTTCGGCTCCGGGGTGACCGTGCTGGGCCCGCCCGATCTGGTGGCGGCGGTCCGGGAGCGCTCCGATGCCGCCCTGGCGGCGTATGCGGCCGCGGGGCTCGACGAGCCCGCCTGACATCAACCGGAGCGCCGCGCGCCCGCGACCCCCGCGGCGCCGGTGAACAGCGGGACACCGGCGTGTGACGTGCGGGCATCTGCCCCAGGTTGGGTTCGATGCCGCCGTTGGGCCAGGTAGCATCGGAAAGACCACAGTCTTGGGAGGTAACCACAATGGGCAGTCTGAGCATCTGGCACTGGCTGATCATCGCGGCGCTGTTCGTGGTGTTCTTCGGCGCGAAGCGGATGCCCGACGCGGCCCGCAGTCTCGGCCGGTCGCTGCGTATCTTCAAGAGCGAAGTGAGTGAGATGCACAACGACGGCAAGCCCGCGAACACCGCGACCGCGCAGCCCGCTCCGGAACTGCCGGCCGGCCGGGAGGCGGCGCCGCCGGCGACGGAGACGCGGAGCGAGTCGAAAACGCTTTGAGCCCGTATCCGCGGGTCCGGGCATACCCCGGACCCCGATACGACGCTGTCGACCCGGCGCTGCCGGCCGGGCCCTGACCGAATACCGGGCGGAGTATCGCCGGGGCACCGGGCAGCGCCGCAGGCCGAGCGGAGCGAGGCACGCTGATACGAGGGCATCCACATACCATGCGAATTCCGTTCGACCCCCGGCACAGCAAGCGCCGGACCAATCCCGATGGCACCATGTCCCTGGTCGACCATCTACGGGAGTTGCGCACCCGGCTGTTGATCTCGCTGGCGGCCGTGCTGGTCACCACGATCGTGGGTTTTCTGTGGTACGCGCATTCGTTGTTCGGGCTGGAGAGCCTCGGTGAGATCCTGCGCGGTCCCTACTGTTCGCTGCCCGATTCGGCGCGTGCCTCGCTGACTCCCGGCGGCGAGTGCCGCCTGCTGGCCACGGCACCGTTCGAGCAGTTCATGCTCCGGCTGAAGGTCGGCCTGACCGCCGGCGTGGTGCTGGCCTGCCCGGTCTGGCTGTATCAGGCGTGGGCGTTCATCACGCCGGGTCTGTATCCGAAGGAACGCAGGTACGCGGTCGGTTTCGTGGTGACCGGCTCGTTCCTGTTCGTCGGTGGCGCGGTGCTGGCCTACTGGGTCATCTCGCACGCGCTGAGTTTCCTGCTCAGTATCGGCGACAATGTGCAGATCACCGCGCTCAGCGGTTCTCAGTACTTCAGTTTCATCATCCAGTTGCTGATCATCTTCGGCGTCAGTTTCGAAACCCCGCTGCTGATCGTCGGTCTCAACCTGATCGGGGTGCTGCCGTACGAGAAGTTGAAGGCCTGGCGGCGCGGCATCATCTTCGGCCTGTTCGTGTTCGCTGCGATCGTCACCCCGCAGGACCCGTTCTCCATGCTGGCGCTGGCACTCGCGCTGACCGTGCTGTTCGAGTTCGCGGTGCAGTTCGCCCGGTTCAACGATCGGCGCCGGGCCCGGATCGAGGCGCAGCAGCTGGGCGCCCTCGACGACGAGGAGGCCTCGCGTATCGAGGCGCCGAGCTCGGTCGATCCGGCCGCGCCCATTCCGTCGGCCGATACGGTGCCCGCCCCTGAGCGGACCGGTCGCACGACCACGGACTATTCGGACACACTCTGACCGCTGCGGGCCCGCCCCGAAAATTTATCGGCGCGACCGGTGTCGGATTCCTCGATTAGTCTCGGAGCCGTGACACCGAACGCGTCGCTGACCGCCGAACTGTCCCGGTTCGCCGCCCAGCTGACATTCGAGCTGGACCCCTTCCAGCGCCAGGCCTGTACCGCCCTCGAGGAGGGGCACGGGGTACTCGTCTGCGCGCCCACCGGCGCCGGCAAGACCGTCGTCGGCGAATTCGCGGTGCATCTGGCGCTGGCGTCGGGCGGGAAATGTTTCTACACCACGCCCATCAAGGCGCTGTCGAACCAGAAGTTCGCCGATCTCACCGAGCGGTACGGCCGGGATCAGGTGGGTCTGCTCACCGGCGATCAGTCGATCAATGCCGATGCCCCGGTGGTGGTGATGACCACCGAGGTGCTGCGGAACATGATCTACGCCTCGTCCGACGCGCTGCGCTCCCTGTCCCATGTGGTGATGGACGAGGTGCACTACCTGGCCGACCGGTTCCGCGGCGCGGTCTGGGAAGAGGTGATCCTGCACCTGCCGCCGGAAGTGCGGCTGGTGAGCCTGTCGGCCACGGTGTCCAATGCCGAGGAGTTCGGCGCCTGGATGGAAACCGTGCGCGGTAACACCGCGGTGGTGGTGGACGAGACCCGGCCGGTGCCGCTGTGGCAGCACGTCATGGTCGGGCGCCGCATGTTCGACCTGTTCGACAGCGAATCCTCCGACCAGCGGGTACTGGTCGACTCGGATCTGGTCCGCTACATCAAACAGCGAGAGAGCGCCGACCGGATGGAAGGCTGGGGTGGCCCGCGCGGGCGGGGCGGCCCGCGGCGGTTCTTCCGGCCGCTGCCTCGTCCCGAGGTATTGGCCCGGCTCGACGAAGAGGGCCTGCTCCCCGCGATCACCTTCATCTTCAGCCGGGCCGGCTGTGACGGGGCGCTGGCCCAGTGCCTGCGCTCCGGGCTGGATCTGAGCGGCGCGGCGGATCCCGAGGTCGTCGACGCGATCATCGACAAACACACCGGCGAGCTGCCGCGCGCCGATCTCGAGGTGCTCGGGTACTGGGAGTGGCGGGAGGCGCTGCACCGCGGCCTGGCCGCCCATCACGCCGGAATGCTGCCCGCGTTCCGGCACACCGTCGAGGAATTGTTTGTGAAAGGCCTGGTCCGGGCGGTGTTCGCCACCGAGACGCTGGCGCTGGGAATCAACATGCCCGCGCGCACGGTGGTGCTCGAACGGCTGGTCAAGTTCAACGGGGAAACCCATGCCGAACTGACCCCGGGGGAGTACACCCAACTCACCGGCCGGGCCGGTCGGCGCGGTATCGACGTGGAGGGCCACGCGGTCGTGCAGTGGCAGCCCGAGGTCGATACCAGCGCGGTGGCCGGTCTGGCCTCCACCCGCACCTATCCGCTGCGCAGTTCCTTCAAACCCGGCTACAACATGTCGATCAACCTGATCGACCGGCTCGGCGCCGAGGAGGCACGGCTGCTGCTCGAGCGTTCCTTCGCCCAGTTCCAGGCCGACCGGTCGGTAGTCGGTCTGGTCCGCGGTATCGAACGCAACGAGAGCCAGCTGCGTAAACTCGCCGCCCAGCTCGGCGGCGAGGACGGGGACTTCCTGGAGTACTTCGGCCTGCGGGAACGGATCAAACAGCGCGAACGACAGCTCAACCAGCAGACCCGCACCGACCGGCGCACCGCCGGTGTCGCCGCCCTGACCGAACTGCGCCGCGGCGATGTGGTCGCCATCGGCGCCGGGCGCCGGGTGGGCCTGGCCGTGATCCTGGAACCGGATGCCACCCCCGGTGATCCGCGCCCACTGGTGCTCACCGAGGACAAATGGGCGGGCCGGGTCTCGGTCGCCGATTTCCCGGTGCCCGCCCAGCCGCTGGGCCGGATGCGGCTGCCGCGCCGGGTGGATCATCGCACCGCGCGAACCCGCCGCGATCTCGCCTCGGCGCTGCGCAGCACCGGGATCGCCGCACCGCACCGCCCCCGCCGGGACAAACGGGCGGCGGGCGCCGACGATCCCGAACTGGGCGCCCTGCGCCGGGCGCTGCGGGCCCATCCCGCCCACACCCGGCCGGACCGGGAGCAGCTGGCCCGGGTCGGGGAGCGCTACAACCGGGTGGCGCGGGAGACCGAGTCGATGCGGCAGAAGGTCGCGACGACCACCAATTCGCTGGCCCGCACCTTCGACCGGATCGTCGGGCTCCTGGAGGAACGCGGTTTCGTGCACCAGGGGGAGGTCACCGCGGACGGGCGGCGGCTGGCCCGTATCTACGCGGAAAGCGATCTGCTCGTGGCCGAATGTCTCCGGCAGGGGCTGTGGCGTGGACTGGGCCCGGCCGAACTGGCGGCCGTGGTGTCGATTCTGGTGTACGAATCGCGTTCGGAAGGGGGATATCTCGGCGCCACCGGACCGACCGCGCCGATCCGCCGCGCGGTCGCCGACACCATCGCCGAGTGGTCACGGTTGCGCAACGACGAGTCCGAGCACCGGCTGGCCCCCAGCCGCGAACCGGATCTCGGATTCGTGAGCGGTATCTACAAATGGGCTCACGGAGACGCACTGGCGGATTCGATGCTGGCCGGCGGCGATCAGGGCACCCCGCTGTCGGCGGGGGATTTCGTGCGCTGGTGCCGGCAGGTGATCGATCTGCTCGATCAGATCCACACCACCGCAGACGATACCGAGGTCGCGGCCACCGCGGCCAAGGCCGTCCGGGCGATCCGGCGTGGTGTCGTCGCGGTGGACGCAGCGTGAGACCATCGATTGTGATTTGATTTCAACCGCACGCGGGGGGCTACCGTGTGTTGGACAATGCGAGTGGAGGCAACCAGATGAGCGGGCCGTACGGACCGAACGACGCCCCGGGCACCGGGGAGGGACGTAACGATCCCACCCAGGTCTGGGGTGGGCAGCAGCCACCCGGCGCGGCGCCGCAGTGGGGGAACCAGCCGCCCGCGCAGCCCCCGGTGCCCGACCCGCAGCAGGCGCAGCCCACCCAGCAGTGGGGCAGCGATCAGGGTGGTCAGCAATGGCAGCCCGCCCCGCCGTCGCAGCAGCAGTGGAGTCAACCGCAACCGCAACCGCAACAGCCCCAGCCGCAGCAGTGGAACGATCCCAATCAGCAGCAGTGGGGGCAGCAGCCCCAGCAGCAGTGGGGCGAACCGAATCAGCAGCAGCCGCAATGGAGTGACCCGAACCAGCAGTGGGGACAGCAGCCGCAGCAGCAGTGGGGTCAGCCGAATCAGCAGCAGTGGGCCGGTCAGCAGCAGCCGTCGGGCGGTGGTAAGAAAACCGGCCTCATCATCGGCGTGGCCGTGCTGGTGGTGGTGCTCGTGGTCGGCGCGGTCGTCGGCATTCTGACCCTCACCGCCAAGGACCAGCTGGATCAGGCCGCCGTGCAGACGGGCGTGGCGCAGGTCCTCGCGGATTCCTACGGTATCGACGACGTCAAGGATGTCCAGTGCCCCGCGGGCCAGGAGGTTGCGGTGGATGCCACGTTCACCTGTGATCTGAAGGTCGGTGGCGAGGCCAAGAAGGTCAACATCAAGATCACCAAGGACGACGGCACCTACGAAGTCGGCCGCCCGAGCTGATCTGCTCGCCGGAACGAACCCGCCGGACGCTGCCCTCCGGCGGGTTTTCGCTGTCGCGGCCCGGTCAGGCGCAGGTCGCCAGCGCGGTGATCAACCGCTCGACCGGGCTCTCCGCGTTGTAGGCGCGGGCCAGCTCCCGCAGTGCGTCGGTATCGGCCGGGATGGGGTGCAGCGTGTCGGGCCGGGACAGGATCACATCGGCGTCGCGCACCACCCGCACCACCGGCGCCGCCGCGTCGAGATAGCCGGCGGCCATGCGCAATTTGGTCCGGACGCTCTGGGCCAGATCGGCCGCGGGATCGTCGACCGCCGCCCGCAGCGCCTCGAGCGAACCGAACCTGCTGATCAGGGTGGCGGCGGTCTTCTCGCCGATCCCCGCGGCGCCTGGGAGCCCGTCCGACGAATCCCCGCGCAGCGTCGCCATATCCGCGTAGGCCGGGCCCGCGTTCCGCTCCGGGACGCCGTATTTCGCCGCGACCTCCACCGGCCCGAACAATTCGGCCTTGGCCAGCCCGCGGCCCGCGTACAGCACCCGCACCGGCGGTTCGGGGGTATCGCGGACCAGCTGCAGCAGATCCCGGTCGCCACTGACCACGATCACCGGGTCGCTGAGCTCGGTGGAGGCCAGGGTGCCCAGTACATCGTCGGCTTCCAGGCCCTCCGCGCCGCCCGTGGCGATACCGGCGGCGGCCAGCACCTCGAGGATCATGTCGACCTGCGGAGTCAGCCGGTCCGGTACTTCCTCGGCGCCCGGTGCGGCCGCGGCGGAGGTGTCGAGACGATGGGCCTTGTAGGTAGGCACCAGGTCCACTCTGAACTTGGGCCGCCAGTCGAGGTCCAGGCACACCACGAGCCGGGCGGGGCGATGCCTGGTGACGAGGGAGGCGACCATATCGGTGAACCCGCGCAGGGCGTTCACCGACCGGCCGTCGGACGCGGTGATCTTGTCCGGGATCGCGTAGAAGGCCCGGAACCACAGACTCGCGCCGTCCAGCAGCAGCAGGGGACGCGGCGTGGATTCGGTCGTAGTCACCCGGTGAATCTACAAGGACCCACCGACGTATCCGATGTGCCGCCCCCCGGGTGCGAGGTAGGTTCGAGGTCATGAGCGCGCACACGGAGTCACGGTTCGCGGCGGAGGTCTATGGGCAGCGATTGGAGCGGGCGGTCCAGTTGATCCGCGACGCCCATCTCGACGCCCTGCTCATCACCCCCGGCCCGGACCTGCGGTACCTCATCGGATCGGCGGCCGAGTCATTCGAACGGCTGACCTGTCTGGTGATCACCTCCGACAAGGCCACTCCCTCGGTGGTGATCCCGAAACTGGAGGTGTCGGCACTGCAGGAGTCCGCGGTCGACGAGCTCGGCCTGCGGGTCCTGGACTGGGTGGACGGGGTCGATCCATATCAGCTGGTCCGGTCGGCGATGCACATCGGCTCCCGGGTCGCGGTGGCCGATTCCATGCCCGCGCTGCATCTGCTGCCACTGGCACACAGTTTCAGCGGACTCCCGGTCTCGGCGACCCCGGTACTGCGCGAACTGCGCATGATCAAGGACGACGCCGAGATCGCGGCGCTGCGCCGGGCGGGCACGGCCATCGACCGTGTGCACGCCCGGATGGGAGAGTTCCTGCGGGTCGGGCGGACCGAAGCCGAGGTCGGTAGGGATATCACCGACGCCATCGTGGCCGAGGGCCACACCGAGGCCGCGTTCGTGATCGTGGGCAGCGGGCCCAACGGCGCCAACCCGCACCACGAGGTGTCGGAGCGCCGGATCGAGGCCGGTGACGTGGTGGTGATCGATATCGGCGGCCCGGTGGATCCCGGTTACTACTCCGATTCCACCCGGACCTATGTACTGGGCGAACCCGATCCGGAGATCGCCGCGCGCTGCGCCGAACTGGAACGCGCCCAGGCCGCCGCCGTGGCCGCCGTGCGGCCCGGTGTACGCGCGGAAGCCGTGGACGCGGCCGCCCGCGAACCGCTGGAAGCCGCCGGGTTCGGACCCGCGTTCGTCCACCGGACCGGGCACGGTATCGGCCTGTCGGTGCACGAGGAGCCCTATATCGTCGCGGGCAACGACCTGGAACTGCGGCCGGGTATGGCGTTCAGTATCGAACCCGGCATCTACTTCCCGGGCGAATGGGGTGCCCGGATCGAGGACATCGTGGTCGTCACCGAGGACGGCTGTGTGGCGGTGAACGAGCGTCCGCACGGACTGACCGTTCTGCCGGCCGACAGCTAGGCCGGTCTCGCGAATGACAGCGCGGACCGGGCCCGGGAGGCGACGTGCGGTGTACTCAGCCCGGCAGGCCTGGTCGGCTCGATGCCGACGCCCGCGCCCCGGCCCGGAACGTCCTGGGCGAAGAACCGACCACGCGGCGGAACGCGGTGCTGAACGCGCTCTCGGAGCTGTAACCGGTCGCGCAGGCCAGCTCGGAGATCGAGAGCGTTCCGCGGGTCAGGGCGTCACGCGCAAGACTCATGCGCCACTGGATCAGGTACTCCAGCGGCGAGGTCCCGACCTGATCCTTGAAGGCCTGGGCGAACGCGGACCGTGACATGTGACCTACGTCGGCAAGCTCGCCGACCGTCCAGGAGTGCGCCACGTCCGCGTGCATGGCACGCAGGGCGGCACCGATACCGTCCTGGTTCAGAGCGCCCAGCCAGCCGATCGGCTGGTCGGTCCGACAGGCATGGGCGCGCAGCATGTGCACGAGCAGGACCTGGGCGAGATGGTTCAGCACCAGCGATCCGCCGGCGGCGGTGGCCTCGACCTCGGTGGCCAGGAGCTCGATCAGCTGCGCCAGCTGCCTGCCCCGGGGGTCGGCCGCACGGACGATGACGAGCGGGGGCAGAAGATCGGTCAGGACGCAGGCGTTCCCGTCGTCGAACGCCAGGTGCCCACCACAGAGATAGGTGTTCTCCTCGGGCTCCGGGCCGATGCGTACGACGCCGGCTTCGGCGCCCTCCCACAGCGGCTCCGCCGGGCGCGGGCTCGCGTCGAGCGTGCTGGCCAGGACGTAGGGCGGCGGGTTGCCCAGCAGAAAGGTGTCGCCCTGTTCCAGGAGCACCGGCTCGTGCCCGTCGAGCGTGAGCCAGCACGTGCCGCGTACGACGCCCCCCACCTTTACGTGCAGGAACGTGTCGAAACGCAACGCCCATTCTCCCGCGGCCCGGAGACCGGGCCCGACCACCGTGCGGGGCCGGAGCAGGCCGATCGCGTCAGCCACGGGATCCCGAAATCCGAGCATCGAGCACCCTTCTGGACGATATGTAAAGAAATCTGGACTCTGCATGATGGATCATACGCCGCTGCTCCGGCAGTATGGCTGTTGAACAGATCGACACAGAGTGATGGAGACACCCACATGGGACAGCTGGATGGCAAGACGTCGGTGGTCACCGGGGGCAGTAGCGGGATCGGTCTGGCCACCGCCGTACGGCTGGCGGACGAGGGCGCGTACGTGTTCGTCACCGGCCGGCGCGAGGCCGAACTGGAGGCCGCCGTCAAAACTGTCGGAGCAGACCGGGCCACGGCGGTCGTCGGCGACATCTCGAAGCCGGAGGACCTGGACCGGCTCTACGCGGCGGTCCGGGCGCGAGGCAAGGGTTTGGACGTGCTGGTGGCGAACGCGGCGGTCGCTGCGTTCGTGACGCTGGAGCAGACCACCGAGGAGCACTTCGACCAGACCTTCGCGGTCAACGTCCGAGGCACGCTGTTCACCGTGCAGAAGGCGTTGCCGCTGCTCAATGACGGAGCCTCGATCGTCCTGATCGGTTCGACCGCCGGCGACCGTGGGGCAGAGGCGTTCGGCGCGTACGCGGCGTCGAAGGCGGCCGTCCGGTCCTTCGCGCGGACGTGGTCCAACGAGCTCAAGGACCGTGGCATCCGGGTCAACGTGGTCTCGCCGGCCTGGATCGAGACTCCCGGGCTCACCGCCACTTTCGGCGACGAGGAGACCGCTCGGGCCGTCAAGGAGAATGTCGCCGCGACTGTGGCCAGCGGCCGCATGGGTCAGCCCGAGGAGACCGCCGCAGTTGTGGCCTTCCTGGCCTCGGAACAGAGCAGCTACGTCGTCGGCGCGAACTTCTACGTCGACGGAGGCGCGAACCAGATCTAGTAGGGCCGTCCGCCGCAGTGCGACGGATCGCCGATCGGTTACGTCGTGAACCGATCAGGCGCAGTACGGCACGGGTTGCTAGAAGGCTCGGCAGGTAGGCCGAGGTCACGTCGGCGCCGGGCGGTCCGCACGGCCGCCTGAACGGCGTTCACGCCTCGCGCAACCGGACCCCGCACAGCACCCGCTGGACCTCGATGGCCAGCACCACCCGGGTCGGGTTCTCCCGGGGCACCCGGTAGCGCTCGGCGTAGCGCCGTTCGGCTTCGCGGACCGCGGCCGGATCGTCGAGGACGACCGCCGGACCCTCCAGGGTCAGCCAGCGCGCACCGTCCACCTGGCCGACGGCGGCGTAACCCGAACGCCGCACATTACGGGCCTTCACCGAGGCGCCGTCGGTGATCACCCGGGCCAGCCCGGCGACGGGATCCCAGGTGAATCCCACCGGCACCATGTGCGGGGTGCCGTCGGCCCGCAGAGTCGTGAGGGTCGCCAGGTGCCGTTCGGTGAGGAACTGGACGGCCGCCGGGGACAATTCGGCAGTACGCAGCGTCATGGATCGACCGTAGCGGGTCGCCGCGCGCGCCCGGCACGTCTCCCGGTTCCGCACCCCGCCACGTGCGGATGACAGACTGAGCGCATGGTTGTGCGTCGAACGCGAGGAATCGACCCGGGCACGGTGCTGGTGCTGGGTGGACGCAGTGAGATCGGTCTGCAGGTGGCACTGCGGCTCGCGCCCGGGCGAACGGTGGTGCTGGCCGCACGGCGCTGCGAGTATCTGGACGCCGAGACCGCGGCGCTCACCGCCGCCGGCGCGACGGCGGTGCATCCGGTGGAATTCGATGCCGACGACACCGCGAGCCATCCCGCCCTGCTCGGCAAGATCGCCGCCGACTACGGGCCGATCGGGGTCGCGGTACTGGCCTTCGGGGTGCTGGGCGAACAGTCCCGGGCCGAGGCCGACCCCGCCCACGCGCTGGCGGTGGTACACACCGACTACACCGCCCAGATCAGCGTGCTGACCGTCCTGGCCAACGAGATGCGGTCCCGGGGCAGCGGTCAGCTGGTGGTGTTCAGTTCGGTGGCCGGGGTCCGAGTGCGGCGGGCCAACTATGTCTACGGATCGGCCAAAGCGGGATTGGACGGATTCGCCTCTGGTCTTGCCGACGCGCTGCACGGGAGCGGGGTGCAGTTGCTGCTGGCGCGGCCGGGCTTCGTGGTGGGCAAGATGACCGAGGGGATGAGCCCGGCACCGTTCTCCAGCACGCCGGATCAGGTCGCCGCCGCGGTGGTGACCGCGCTGAGCCGCCGCTCGGCGCGGGTGTGGATCCCGGGAATCCTGCGCCCGGTGTCCTTCGGGATGCGCTTGCTGCCGCAGGCCGTCTGGCGGCGGCTGCCCCGGTGACGGCCGACCCCGCGCTCTCCTGGGCGGGGCACCCGATTCCGGTGGTGGGTATCGGCGCCGACGGCTGGGCGGGGCTACCCGACCGGTCCCGGCATGTTCTGCGCGATTGCGCGGTGCTGTTCGGTTCGGCGCGCCAGCTGGCGTTGCTTCCCGACGAGGTGACCGCACGACGGGAACCGTGGCCGTCACCGCTGGTTCCCGCGCTGCCCGGGCTGCTGGACGAGTATCGGGAAACCCGCCTCGGGGTAGTCGCCAGCGGCGATCCCATGTTCTACGGGATCGGTGTCACCCTCGCCCGGCTGCTCGGGCCCGGCGCGCTGCGGGTGTTCCCGCAACCGTCGGCGGCCGCGCTGGCCTGTGCCCGGCTGGGCTGGCCGGTGGCCGAGGTCGGGATCGTCAGCGCGGTCGGCCGGCCGCTGGAGCGGATGCTGCCCGAACTGGCCGACGGGCGGCGGCTCCTCGTGCTCAGCGCCGACGCCGGCACCCCTGCTCGGATCGCTGAGCTGTTGCGGTGCAATGGGTTCGGCCCCTCGGCGCTGACCGTGCTGGAGCAGCTGGGCGGGCCCGCCGAACGCCTGGTGCCCGGGACCGCCGCCACCTGGCGGGAGCCCGCGGGCGACCCGCTCAATATCGTCGCCGTCACCGCGGCGGGTGAACCCGGGCGTACCCGCTTCACCCGGCTGCCCGGCCTGCCCGACGACGCCTACGGCGGGGACGGGCAGCTCACCAAGACCGAGATCCGGGCGCTCACTCTGGCGGCGCTCGCTCCCGGGCCCGGGGAGACACTGTGGGATATCGGTGGCGGTTCCGGCAGTATCTCCATCGAATGGTGCCGCACCGATCCCGCCTGCCGGGCGGTCACATTCGAGATCCTGGCGCGGCGCCGGGCGCAGATCGCCGCCAATGCTGTTGCGCTCGGCGTACCCGGTATCGAGGTGCGCGGTGAGGCGGTGGCCGAACTCGCCGGGGACGGGGTGGCCGGCGATCCCGACGCGATCTTCCTCGGTGGCGGACTCACCACGCCCGCGCTGTTCGAGCACTGCTGGTCCCGATTGCCCGCCGGCGGCCGGCTGGTGGCGAACGCGGTCACCGCCGAATCGGAGGCGCTGCTGCTGGACTGGTCCGCGGCGCACGGCGGTGGTCTCCGCCGCTTCCAGATCTACCGCGGGGAACCGCTGGGGCGCTTCACCACGTGGCGGCCCCAGCTGCCGGTGACCCAATGGTCGGTGGTGAAGGGCCGGCCCGGCGAGAATTCCCGTATGTGACAACACGAATGGACGAATCGGGCATCGGGAGTAAGGTCACGGGGGTGCCTAGCGCGGGTCACGCGGATTCGCGCGCGACGGGGAGATTCGATAGTGAGATACAAGAAGTTCGCCGCGACCGCGATCATGGCGGCGGCGGCCACCGGTATCGCCGCGGGCACGGGCTACGCGGCGCCCGCTCCGACGGCGCCCGCTGTCGAGCAGCAGCAGAACGCGGTCCCGGAGGTCACCGGTCACGATCGCGGTGTGGACTACACCCTGACGCTGGCCGAAGCGGGGAAGTCGCTGGTCACCACGGTTTCCGGCGGTGCGTTCAGCCTCGACACCGCCCACGACGCGGTGGTGCTGAGCAACGCCGCCGGTGAGCGCCTGACCAGTATCCCGCTCACCCAGGCCACCAATGGCCAGGTGGTCGCGGTCGCCGCCACCATCGACGAGGGCAACAGCCGGCTGACGCTGACCCCGCGGGCCACCCCGGTCGCGGGCGCGCCGTCGCAGGCGCAGTTCATCGGGGCCCAGCAGTGGTTCATGAGCGAACTGCAGGCGGCGTCGCTGGGTGCGGCCGTGGGCGCCGCCATCGGCGCGGCTGTCGGCTTCCTTTTCCTGGGTGTCGGTTTCATCCCGGGCGCCATCATCGGCGCGGGTATCGGCCTCGCGGTCGCCGGCGGCCCGCCGCTGCTGGATTCGGCCATCGCGTACTTCAGCGGCCAGCCCTGAGAATTCTGCTGCTGGGCGGCACCGGGGAAGCCCGGGAACTCGCCCGGCTGCTCACCGGCGAGCGAGAACACGAGATCGTGTCCTCGCTCGCCGGTCGGGTTTCCGAGCCGATTCGGCCCGCGGGCGAGGTGCGGATCGGCGGATTCGGCGGTGCCGAGGGGCTGCGCGAATGGCTGGCGGACAACCGGATGGATCTCGTCGTCGACGCCACCCATCCTTTCGCCGAGATGATCACCGCCAATGCCGCGCAGGCCACCGCGGGACTCGGACTGCCCATGATCCGGTTGAGCCGTCCGGGCTGGACTGCCGGCCCCGGCGACCGCTGGTACCGGGTCGCCGATCTGGCCGCCGCCGCGGATACCGCCGCCGGACTGGGGGATCGGATCCTGCTCACCATCGGCCGTCAGGGGGTGGCGGCCTTCGCCGGCCATGCCCGGCCCTGGTATCTGATCCGCGCCATCGACCCGCCAACGGGTGAACTTCCCCCACGGCACGAAATCCTCCTGGCCCGAGGGCCTTTCACGGTCGCCGAGGAATCCGGACTGCTGAACCGGTACCGGATCGATGTGGTGGTCACCAAGGACAGCGGGGGTACGGCGACCGCCGCGAAGCTCACCGCCGCGCGCACCGCAGGTATTCCGGTGGTGGTCGTGGACCGGCCGCCCGTGCCGTCCGGTGTCACGGTGGTGACCACGGTCGGGGAAGCGCGACAAGTACTGTCCGCGTGGGCCGCCGAGGGCCGTGGTGGACGGCCGGGCGGAACGCGTCGGTGAGACCGGTAGCGCGCCTTCAGGAGCCGAGCAGTTCGGGTAGCCGGTCGAACCAGTCCAGGACCGCGCGCTCGTATCCGATACCGAATTCCAGCGTCGCCCGGGCGTGCGGGGGCAGCTCCGGGCCCGATTCCTCGGCGCGGTAGCGGTCCAGCCGTTCCTGGTGGATCTTGCGGGCGTTGTCGATGATCGAGGCCAGATGCGCCGGTTCGAGGTGACCGCCGAAATGCAGGGTGAGCAGCAGCGGGAACCGGATGGTCTCCGGGCTCGGGTCGCGCGCGATCCACTCGGCGAATGCGGCGCGACCGGCCTCGGTGATGCGGTACGGGGTGCGTTCGCGGGCACCGGTTTCGCCTTTGACGACCAGGCCCGCCGAGTCCATGGCGGCGAGTTCCCGGTAGACCTGGCTTTGCGTGATGGTCCAGAAATCGCCGATGCGGTCCTGGGCAAGCGTCACCAGGTCCCAGCCCGACATCGGCCCCTCGTGCAGAAAGCCCAGAAGTGAGGCGGCCGTGGAGTTCAGCGGCCGCTTCTGTTTGCCGTTCACCACATGTCCTTCCACCGTCGCTATCCCATAGTGGAATGCTATCGGATGCGGTCGACTCAGGCGTGGTAGCGCCGCGCGGTGTAGACCCGCGGTGCGTCGGCGCCCTCGACGACCGCGGTGGTGGAGGCGCCGATGATCAGCAGGGTCCGCATATCCACCTCGGCGGGTTCCAGTTCGCCCAGTGTCAGCACCCGCACCGATTCACCCGGGCCACCCACATCGCGGCCGAGCACCACCGGGGTGTCCGGTGCGCGGTGCTCCAGCAGGATGTCCTTCATCGCGCCTACCTGCCAGGTGCGTGTACTCGAGGCCGGGTTGTAGACGGCGATGGCCATATCGGCCGCGGCCACCGCCGCCAGGCGCCGGGCCACCACGTCCCACGGTTTGAGGCGGTCGGACAGGGAGATGGTGGCGTAGTCGTGCCCGAGCGGGGCGCCGACGCGGCTGGCCACCGCGTTCGCCGCCGTCATCCCGGGCAGGACGCGCACCGGCACCCCCGCCCACCGCGGGTCCGCGGATTCCTCCAGGACGGCCGCGGCCATCGCGAACACCCCCGGATCGCCCGAGGAGACCACGGCGACCCGCCCGCCGCGGCGGGCGAGGTCCAGTGCCATGGCGGCGCGTTCGGATTCGACCCGGTTGTCGCTGCTGTGCCGCCGCTGACCGGGGCGGGCCGGGACGCGGTCGATATAGGTGGTGTAGCCGACGAGGTCGGTGGCGGCGGCGAGCGCGGCGGAGACCTCCGGGGTGGTCCACCGAGTATCGCCCGGCCCCAGGCCGACGACCACCACCTCTCCGACGCCCGTGGCGCCGCTCGGCGCGGCGCTTTCGGCCGCCGGGGTGCTCGTCGCGCGGGTCACCGGTTCGGCGGTCGCCGGGCCCCGGCGGGCGGGGACCGGGGTGGTCGGTTCGGGGCCCGGGACGATGGTGATCGCGAAATACGGGACCTGGGCGTCGTTCACTTCGCCGGCGGGGAGCACCCGCTCGCGTCCGGTGCTGGCCCGTTCGACGTAGTAGGCGCGGTCGAGGCGGCCGGAGTCGGCGAGCGCCTTGCGGACGGCCGGGTAGGTGCGGCCGAGTTTCATGATCGCGGCGGCCTCGCTGTCGGCGAGGCGGCGGGTGAGTTCATCGGCGGGCAGGGTCGCGGGCAGCACCGTCAGTACCTGCTCACCCTCCACCAGGGGAGTGGCCAGGGCCGCCGACGCGGCGCTCACCGAGGTGATCCCGGGGACGATCTCCGCCTCGAATCGGTCGGCCAGCCGCCGGTGCATATGCATATAGGAGCTGTAGAACAGTGGATCCCCGGCGGCCAACAGCGCCACCGACCGGCCCGCCGCCAGATGGGCGGCCAGCCGTTCGGACGCCGCGGCGTAGAACTCGTCGATCGCGCCCTGATAACCGCCGGGATGATCGGTGGTCTCGGTGGTGACCGGGTAGATCAGGTGTTCCTCGAGCTGGCCCGGCCGCATGTACGGTTCGGCGATACCGCGCGAGATACTGCGGCCGTGCCGGGCACTGTGGAACGCGATCACATCGGCCTCGGCGATCACCCGGGCCGCCTTCACCGTCACCAGTTCCGGATCGCCCGGGCCCAGTCCGACCCCCCACAGCTTTCCCGTAGCCACCGTCATTCCACTTCGCTCGCAATCGCGTTCAGGGCGGACGCGGTGATGGCGCTGCCGCCGCGCCGCCCGCGCACCGTCAGATACTCCACGCCCGTGCTCGCCACGAGCGCGTCCTTCGATTCGGCCGCGCCGACGAAGCCCACCGGGATACCGAGCACGGCGGCCGGTTTCGGTGCGCCCGCGGTGATCATGTCCAGCAGGTGGAACAGCGCGGTCGGCGCATTGCCGATGGCCACCACCGCGCCGTCGAGCCGCTCCCGCCACAACTCCAGTGCCGCCGCCGATCGGGTGGTCCCGAGTTCGGCCGCCAGCTCCGGCACCCGGGGGTCCCGCAACAGGCACAGCACCTCGTTGCCCGCGGGCAGCCGGGTCCTGGTGACTCCGGAGGCGACCATGTTCGCATCGCACAGGATCGGCGCGCCGGCGCGCAGCGCGGCCCGCGCCGCGGCCACCACCCCCGGAGTGAACAGCACGTCCCCGGCCAGGTCGACCTGGCCGCAGCCGTGGATCATCCGCACGACGACCTGCGCGATATCGGCCGGGAACCGGTCCAGCTCGGCCTCGGCTCGGATGATCGCGAACGACCGGCGGTAGATCTCGGCCGCGTCGGTGACGTAGCTGGTGCGCGTGTCGGGCATGCGGACACCCTATGCCGGGCCGAGCGCATCGGGCCGGTGCGGGTGGGCCTCGGTCACCGGGGTACCCGGGTCACAGCGGGGCCGCCACCCACCACTGGTCGACGATCTCCTGCCCGGTGTGGTGCGGTCGGGAGATATCGAGGACGACCCAGGCCCGGGCCGGGTCGTCGAAGGACACTGTGAGCAGACCGGTACCGAGGTGGTTGCTCCAGCGCAGCCGCCCGGACCCCGAGGAACGTGTCCACAATTGTTCCCGGGTGGTGTCGATATCGGTGACGAAGCGGCACCCGTCTCACCGGTGGAGCGGACCGGGCTTACGCGGTCCCGCCGGCGCCGCCCCGCGGGCGCGGGCCGATCTGGTCGAGCAGATCGTTGACCTCGTCCGGGAAACCATTGGTGACCTGCTGCGGTGTCTTGTTCGGGAAGCGGCGCGCGACATGCTCTTCGGCCGCCGAACCGGGTAGCACGTACACAGGCTCGGTCTTGCTCTGCAGTGGCCGGACCACCTCGTCGAGGTGGGCTCGGCGATCGTCGAGGTAGGCGCCGATCACGTCCTCGCCGGCCGGGCACACGGCCATGCAGTAGCCGGCCTTGTAGTTCGGTTTGAACGACAGGCTCTGCCACATCGAGAACGATTCCCCGGTGGTGACCCGCTGCCGGTAATCGTCGCGGTCGGCGCTGTCGGCGACGGTTTCCGCCCAATCGGTGAAGCCGCCCATGAATTCCCGGTAGTTGTGCGTGTAGCACGCCTGGAAATCGAAACCCCCGTCCGGGGTGATCGCTCCCACCGGGCAGGCGGAGACACACATTTTGCATTCGAGGCAGGGATTGAAATCCAGCGGCGCGCTCGGGGTGTCGATCACCGCGTCGGTGACCACGGTGCCGAGCAGGACGAAATTGCCGAACCGGGGGTGGATCACATTGCGATGGATGCCCATGACGCCCAGCCCGGCGGCTTCGGCCACCACCTTGTGCGCGATGACCCAGATACGCCCGGGAAACTGCTGCACTTCCATCGGATATCCCGGCGCGGGATAGACCGCGCGGTAACCGGCGTCCTGGAGTGCGCGGGTGATCCGGCGGGATACCGCATTGGTCTCGTCGTCGGCGTGATTGAACTCGGTATTGGCGAGACTGCGCTGCGGACTGCGCAGATTGTCCCGGTTCATCCGCACACAGAACGAGACGAATGTGCGTGCGGCGGGCAGGATCGCCCGGGCGTGCGCTAGTTCGTCGGCCACCCGCGGTTCCTCGACGGCGACGAACCCCACGTCATCGGCGCCGGCCGCCAGACAGATCTCGCGGAGCCGGTCGGCGGCGAGGACCGGGTCGGGTTTTTCGCGCTCACGGCCGGCCATCCGCTGGACGGTCGGATGCTGCGCCAGCCGCCGCGGGGCGGCGGGGTCGTGATCGGTATCCGGCATCGGGACTCCTTCTCGCAACGAGATCCACGCGGGCTCACTGTGACGACGGCGTGGGCGTGCGGAATTCATCGGTTGCCGGTATCCGCCGGGCCCGGCGCGGGCGGATCGATGGTCGGTGCGGGTGCAACGGCACGTCCGCCGCGTCGAGGCAGTACTCCCACAGCGACAGCAGATGGCTCTCCGGGTAGCGGGTGTGGCGCAGATAGTGTTCGTCACGGATACGCCGGTCGTGCCAGAAATGACCGGACAGCGGTGCCGGGGTGGTGGTGGCCAGCCAGACCGCGGTATCGGCGCCCTCGACGGCGGTGCGCATCGCCGGGCGCAGCGCGGAACCGAAGCGGGGAACGGCGGCGGTGATCCCCGGTGTGGCGACCCAGCCCGGATGCATACTGTGCACGCTGATCCCGTGATCGGCGAGACGTCCGTCCAGCAGCGGCCCGAACGCCACCTGTATCCGCTTGGTGCGGGCGTAGGCGGTCGCGCCCCGGTATTCGCCGCGGCGATATTGCGGATCCCGGAACGGCAGCGGCTGCGTGTACATCCCGCCGGAGGCCACGAAGATGATGCGGGCGTCGCCGGAGGCGGCCAGCAGCGGAGCGAGCCGGTCGGTGAGGCGTAGCGGGCCGAGGACATGGGTGGCCAGGGTCAGTTCGTGCCCGGCGGAGTTCTCGGTGCGGTCTCCGGGCAGTCTCCCCGCATTGTGGACGAGTACGTCCAGCACGTCGTGGCGGTCGTGCAGGGCCCGGGCGCAGGCGTCGACACTGCCGGGTTCGGCGGGATCGCATATCGCGAGTTCCACCTGCGCCCCGGGGACCGCGTCGAGGATCCGCCGGCGGGCGCGCTCGCCGCGGGCCGGGTCCCGGACCGCGAGCACAGTGCGGGCGCCCAAGCCCGCGAAGCCGGTGGCGATCGATGTGCCGATTCCTGAGGTCGCGCCGGTGACCAGGGCGGTTTTGCCGTGCAGGGCGCCGGTGGGCGGATCGTCACGGGTCCAGCAGACCTTGCGCAGGTGGTATCCGAGGCGGGTGTAGCCGGGCACTATGGCCCGGTCGAGCAGAGCGTCGACTGTACGGATCATCGGATCACACCTCGCCTCGTCTCGCCGGCACGAACTGCCCGACCTCCGGATAGCCGCTGCGGCGGCCCGTGCCGGCATACGCCGGAGGTAACCGCCACATGCGCTGAACGGCCCGGAACTCCTGAAGCTGTCCCGAGCCGCAAAGTAACGCGCCGGTAGGCGCTGGCTGCCATATGGTTCCGTTTTGTGCGTCAGGAGTGGTCGCCCGAGGATCTGATCGGGTCGTGGACGCTGGTCGGCAACGACTGGCGGTTGGTGGGCAACAAGTCGGGCGCTACTCGGCTCGGATTCGGCGTGTTGCTGAAGTTCTTTGAGCTTGAGGCGCGATTCCCGCGTAGTGCCGACGAGGTGCCTCCGGCGGTCGTCACTTACATCGCGGGGCAGGTGAAGGTCGATCCCGGCGAGTTCGCCGCGTATCGGTGGTCGGGGCGAACGATCGAGTATCACCGAGCGCAGGTGCGCGACGCCTTCGGGTTTCGGGAGTTCGCCCGCGCCGATGAGGACAAGTTGGCCGACTGGCTTGCAGCGGAGGTCTGTCCTGTCGAGTTGCGCGACGAGCAGCTGCATGAGGCGTTGACGGTGCGGTGCCGCGCGGAGCGTGTTGAGCCTCCGGGCCGCCCTGATCGGATCGTTGGTTCGGCGCGGGCCACATTCGAGAAGCGGTTCTGCGACCGCACGGTGTCCCGGTTGAGCGCTGCGTCGGTTGAGGCGTTGAGCGCGCTGGTCGCGGAGAACGCGAGGCCGTCGGCGAGTGGTCGGAATCTGTTGGCGGAGTTGAAAGTCGATCCCGGCAAGGTGAGCTTGGAGACGCTACTGCGAGAGATCGAGAAGCTGACGGCCGTGCGGTCGCTGACGCTGCCTGCCGAGCTGTTCGCCGACGTGAGTGAGAAGTTGGTCGACGCCTGGCGGGCACGCGCTGCCAGGATGTTCCCGTCCGACTTGCGTGACGCCCCGGAGTCGGTGCGGTTGACGCTGTTGGCGGCGTTGTGTTGGATGCGGTCCTCGGAGATCACCGACGCCCTGGTGGAGTTGCTGATCAGCCTGGTTCACCGGATCAACGCTCGCGCTGATCGGCGGGTGGAGCGGGAGTTGACCGCTGATCTGCGTCGGGTCCGCGGCAAGGAAGGCATCCTGTTCAAGCTGGCCGAGGCCTCTGTCGATCACCCCGACGACATCGTGCGCGAGGCGTTGTTCCCGGTGGTCGGGGAGAAGACGTTGCGGGAGCTGGTCAAGGAGGCCAAGGCCAACGAGCAGGTTTTCCAGGAGCGGGTGCGGACGGTGCTGCGCAGCTCGTATTCCAACCATTATCGGAAGATGCTGCCGCCGCTGTTGGCGGCGTTGGACTTCCGGTGCAACAACACCGCCTACCGGCCGGTGATGGTCGCGTTGGAGCTGTTGCAGCGGTACGCGACCATCGACGGCAAGGTCAGATTTTACGACAAGCACGTTCTCGCGCCCTTGGACGGTGTGGTCCCCAAAGCATGGCGTGAGGCCGTGGTCGACGATAAGGAACGGGTCGAACGCATCCCGTACGAACTGTGCGTGCTGGTGGCGTTGCGGGACGCGTTGCGGCGCCGCGAAATCTATGTCGATGGCGCGAACCAGTGGCGCAACCCGGAAGATGACCTGCCCGGAGACTTCGACCAGGCCCGCGAGGTCCACTACGCCGCGATCCGTCAGCCGCTGGATTCGAGCGCGTTCATCCTCGACATGCAAAGTCGACTGACCGCCGCTCTGGAAAGCTTGGACCGGGGCATTGCCGGGGGCACGACGGGCGGGGTCCGGATCGGGAAACGCAAGGGCGAAACGTGGATCACGGTCCCGAAGCTGGCGAAACTGCCCGAGCCGGAGAACCTGGTGAGGATCAAGGAGGAGGTGGGCCGCCGGTGGGGCACCATCGACCTACTCGATGTGCTCAAAGAGGCCGACCTGCTCACCGACTTCACCCCAGAGTTCACCTCGGTCGCCTCGCGGGAAGCGATGGACCGCGATACCCTGCGCCGCAGGCTGCTGCTGGTGTTGTTCGCCCTGGGAACGAACATGGGTATCAAGGCCATCGTGAACACCGGCGAGCACGACGAGACCGAGCCGATGCTGCGGCACGTGCGCCGACACTTCGTCACCCGCGACAACCTGCGTCGGGCGATAGCGAAGCTGGTCAACGCCACGTTCGCCGACCGCGATCCGGATTGGTGGGGCACGGGCACCGCGTGTGCCAGCGACTCGAAGAAGTTCGGTTCCTGGGAGTCGAACTTCATGACCGAGTATCACCAGCGCTACGGCGGGCCTGGGGTGATGATCTACTGGCATGTCGAACGGCATCGAGCCTGCATCTACTCGCAGCTCAAGTCGTGTTCGTCGTCGGAGGTGGCGGCCATGATCGAGGGTCTGTTGCGACACTGCACCGACGCGGAGATCGACTCCAACTACGTCGATACTCACGGTGCGAGCGTCGTCGGGTTCGCGTTCACCGAGTTGCTGGGGTTCCGGCTGTTGCCGCGGTTGAAGAACATCGGCTCAATCCGTTTGTATCGGCCCGACGATCGGACGACCTACGGGCATCTCGGGTCGGTGCTGACCAGGCCGATCAAGTGGGAGTTGATCGCTCAGCAATACGATCAGATGGTCAAGTACGCCACCGCGTTACGGTTGGGCACCGCCGAGTCAGAGTCCATCCTGCGGCGTTTCACCCGTGGCGGCCCCAAGCACCCGACGTATCAGGCGTTGGAAGAGCTCGGTCGAGCGGTGCGCACGATCTTCGCCTGCCAATACCTCGCGTCGGATGAGTTGCGTCGCGAGATCGACAGCGGGTTGCAGGTGGTGGAGAACTGGAACTCCGGCAACGGACTCATCTTCTACGGCAAGGACGCCGCTCTCACCGGCCCCGACCGCGAACACGCGGAAGTGTCGATGCTGGCGCTACACCTGCTGCAATCCTCACTGGTCTACGTCCAGACCCTGCTGCTACAGACCGTGCTCGAAGAACCGGCGTTCCGGGAGTTGATGGGCGAGAACGAACGCCGTGGATTGTCGGCCTTGTTCTGGACGAACATCAATCCCTACGGCCGCTTCATGCTCGACATGAACCGTCGCCTGGGCCTCGCCCGGGCCGCGTGACCCCGGACGGGAGATCATGGACGGGAGATCATGGACAAGGAACTGGAACGACTACTCAAACATATGGCCGACAGGCTCGCGGGCATGGCCGACCGGCCGGGCATTCCGCAGGCCGGCGAGGCCGTGGCCGGGCGATACGACGGATTCGGCACCATATCCAATCGGGCGGCCGACGGCTTCGAGGAAACAGATGTCCAGTCCGCCACCCCGATCCGAAGGTCGGTCCCATCGGCGAGTAGCGGCGAAGCCGGTATTCCCCCCAAACCGGGGCCGTCGGAACCGTACGGGTGGATGTCCGACGACCGATGGCGCCAGCATGTCCTGGAGAAAGAAGGGGCTCCAACGGCACCGGTTGCCCCCCGACAGTCCCCGGCCAACGACATCGGCAGGGCCGAACAGCCCACCCACACCGACCAAGCCCCGCCGGTATTCTCATCAGACCCTATCGACAGTGTCGTGGCCGACCGCCAATCGGTCGACTGGAATACGGTGGTCGGCAACAATCGCGTGGTCCTGCTGGGCGAAAACCACGCCAACACGCCGATCCGGGACTTCCTGACCGGACAGGCCCGGGCCATGAAGGAAGCGGGAATCACCCACTACGGCATCGAGGCACCCGCGCACCCGGCGTTCGACGAACTCAACGCCGGGCGACCAGTCGACCTCACGGGCGTCAACGTTGGCCCGTTCAGGAACGCAGGATACGAGCAGACCATCCGGGCCATGAGCGCCGAGGGCATCAAAATCGTCCCGCTCGACCTGGATCAATCCGTGCCCTTGGCCGCAGGAGCCCGCGACAGCCATATGGCCGACACCATCACCGGCATCGTGTCCCAGAACCCTGACGCCAAAGTCACCGCCCTGCTCGGCAGCTTCCATACCGCCGACATGGCAGTGGATGGCCAGCCCGCAGCCGGCGCGATACTGCACGCCAGCTCGTATCCGACCACCACCGTCGGCTTCATCGGCGGCACCGAGACCACCAACATGCTCGCCACTGCGGCACGCAACAACAACGCCGCAGGTGAAACCTTCTTCGCCGACCTCCGCGACTACCACGACGCGGGAGGTAATGTCCTCCGCCAAGACGACGCTGTTATCCACCTGCCCCAATCCGCCTCCCCAGGCGGTTCATCCGGCTGGGGAGGCGGATTCGGAGGCAACGGGGGATTTGACTTTCCTCTCGGAGGCTGGTCCTGACCGCCGCAGTGTCGGCAATCGACCGTCTGCCGACACTTGACAGCCCCCACTCAAACGCCCAGGTGACGACTGTCGGAAGCCCGTGCCGGATTTCAACGTCGGCAAACGCTCAAATCGGATATTTTCGTCACATGCTCATCGGCTACGGGCGGGTCTCAACCACCGACCAGAACCCCGTGCACCAAATCGATGCCCTCGTCCGAGCCGGCGTCGCCGCCGACGACATCCACATCGACAAAGCCAGCGGAGCGAAAGCCTCGCGGCCGAAGCTGGACCTGGTGCTCAAGATTGCCCGCAAAGGCGACACCATCGTCATCACCAGACTCGACCGGCTCGGCCGCTCCGTGCTGAACCTGATCCAGCTCGGCGCGCAGCTCCAGGAGCGTGGGATCGGGTTGAAGGTCACCGAGCAGGGCATCGACACCGCGACCACCGAAGGTCGCGCTATGTTCGGGATGCTGTCCGTGCTTGCCGAACTCCAACGAGAACTCATCGTCGCGAACACTAAAGACGGCCTGGCCGCCGCACGAGCCCGCGGGCGTAAGGGCGGCCGTCGCGCTAAGCTCACCGCCCAGCAAATCGAGCAAGCGCAAAGGCTCTACGACGAAGGCCAGCACACCGCGCAGCAGATCGCCGACATTCTCGGCGTCAAACGCGGCACCCTCTACGGCCACCTGGACAAGAAGTCTGTCGGCGGACGTCCCCGCGCCGCCAAACCCTCCGCCTCAACGACCTGAATACCTTGCGGCTCGGGACAGCTTCAGGAGTTCTGGGCCTGAACACGGGGTCGAAACCGAGCGTGCTCGTCTTGTCGATATACCCCTCGGATCGTGCTTGCCACAGGCGTGGCCCGGGGCCGGGACCGGTTCGGTTCGCGCTGCTCGGCCATAATGCTCCTCTGCTCGGCGACCACCGGTCACATCTGCATCGAGTATGCATCGTTTCATGGTAGATGGGCAACCGGGTGCCGCTCCGCGGTCGACCGGACGTGCGGTCGCGGAGAGGTTCACCGTTTCCGGGATGCCGGACGGATGGGGTGGGTGAGTGGGCGGGACGGGACTCAGCCGAGTCGCCGGACCGCCTCGGGAAGGCTCGCCAGGCGCTCGACCGCCCCCGGGAGGATGACCGCGTCCCAGCCCGGGCCGCCCACGAAGACCTGCGCGCCGGCGTCGGTTCCCGCCCGCACGCTGGAGGTCAGCGCCGTCGACTCGTGCTGCGACCACAGCACCAGGTCGGCCGGGCGGTCCAGTCGCGCCAGAGTGTCGGCGAGGGCGGTAGTGGGCACATCCGCTCCGAGCATCTGTGCCCCGATCTCGCGCTCGGCCAGTGCGGCCCGCAGCACCTCGAGGGGGAGCGCGTGGGATTCACCGCCGGTGCAGGCGAGCACGATGGGTCGCGGGCGCAGCCGGTCCGGCGGGTTGTTGCGATGCAGTGCCGAGTTGATGCACCACGAGAGCAGGTGCTCGACATCGATACAGCCCTCGCCGCCCAGCTGGCGGGCGACGATCTCGGCGAAAGCGGGGCGGCACAGTCGTTCCCACGTGTCGATCACGCCGTAGGTCCGCAGCGCGCCGGCCAATTGCGCTGTCAAAGACCCGTAGTCGAGGGCGAAGGCGGCGGTCAGCAGCGAGGACAGGTCGCCGGGGGCGACGGCCGGGGCCCGCACCGCGGCCGCGGCACCGGCCGGGGTGGCGCCGCCACGAATGAGTCCGAGCATCCGATCGAGCTGCGCGATATCGGCTTCGGTGTACAGCCGGTGGGTGCCCGGCCGGTGGCCGGTGGGGCCGATCTCGTAGCGGCGGTTCCAGCTGCGCAGGGTGGCGGTCGGGATACCGAGCCGCTCGGCGACCGCGCGGACGGTGTAGCCGGCCGCGTCGGAGGCGGGGGTGGAACCGTCGGGCATCGTCTTATTCTGCCTGTTCCGATTCGCCGGCCGGGGCGGACCCGGGACTTCGGCGTGGGCGCCGGCGGCATACGGCCGTGTTCACCGTGTCCTCGACGCGGTCGGGCCCGCCGCGCCGCACAACAGCAGGCCCCGGCCGGCGGCCACCGCGACGGTCTCGGTGCGCTGCGGCCGGTCGCGCACCACGGCGGTGAGGACCCCGGCGTCGGACAGATCGGAGAGCGCCCGGCAGCCCGTGGCCACCGGTAGGGCGGCCGGGGCCGGTGTGAGGTCCATATCGAGACCCGAGGCGATATCCCGGCAAGCGGTCGTCCGCGTCGGTGCGCGTCGGGCGGAGCCGTAGACGTCCCGGCCGCACGACCACAGCAGCACTGCCGGGCGGGTCGCCACGGCCGGTCCGTGACACGCCGTGGCCGCGCCCGGGAATCGGGCGAATCCCATAGCTACCATCGATTCTCCTGCACCGGATAGATACGCATCGATTATGCATCTATATGGGTTAGTGTGGTCACACACCGCCGAACGCGAGGAGTTTTCGTGACAGCACATCGCGCAGTTCGCCGCACCACCGGCCTCGTGGCCGCCCTGCTGGCCTTCGGTGTCGTGGCCGCCGGTGGCGCGGTCGCCCAGCCGCCGCTGCCGCCCGGCCCCGCCCCGGTCCCCGCGCTGGACCTGAACCGGTACCTCGGCGACTGGAACCAGCTCGCCGCGGTACCCCAGCCGTTCAATCTCGACTGTGCGCGCGACACCCGCGCGCAGTACACACTCGATCCGCAGGGCAACGTCGCCGTGCACAATTCGTGTACCACCTGGGCGGGCGGCCGGAACGAGATACGCGGCACCGCGAAGGTGAACGACCCGGTGACCGGCGCGCAGTTGCACGTCAGCTTCCCCGGAGTGCCGAACCAGGACATGCTCGACGGCCCGACGAACTACATCGTCACCGCGCTGGCCCCCGATTACTCCTGGGCGCTGGTGACCGACCCGAGCCGCCTGTCGGGTTTCGTGCTGGCCCGCTCGGCCGCTCTCGACGCGCCGACCTGGGAGCAGGTGAAGTCCGCCATCAGCGGCGCGGGACAGACACCCTGCATGTACCTGACTTCGCCCACCACCGGTGGCCGCTCCGATATCACGCCGCTGTGCCTGCGCTGACCGCCGCACCGCGGTGATCGCCGCGGATACCAATTCCTCCCACGGTCCGGTGCGCTGCTGTTCACCGCCGGAGCAGGGGCAGATCGCCCGCCAGTTCGATTTCCGGGCCGACGGGGCGTCCGCCGTGGCGGCGGAAACAGCCGAGCAGCGTGACGAGCACGAAGATCCGGGACGCCACACCGTATTCGGCGGTCATGGCTCGTGTTGCGACGCGTGGCCGGGAGTACGGAACCGGCTGCCGGTCCGCTGCATAATGCCGGGTATGGCAGACGACTGGAACGACCGGATCATCACGGAATTCCGGGCCAACGAGGGCCGGGTCGGCGGGTTCTTCAAGGGTGCCCCGTTGGCATTGGTGCACCATCGCGGCCGGCGCACCGGCCGCGAATCGGTGACCCCGATGATGTACCTGGCCGATGAACAGGATCCCGACGGCCTGGTCTACGTATTCGCCAGCAAGGCGGGTGCGCCGACGAACCCCGACTGGTACCACAACCTGACCGTGGCCGGCGAGGCCACAGTGGAGCGGGGCACCGAGACCTACCCCGTCACGGTCACGGAGGTGACCGGCGCGGAGCGCGACCGCATCTACGGCGAACAGGCGCGCCGCTATCCCGGCTTCGCCGAATACGAGCAGAAGACGGCCGGCTTCCGCACCATCCCGGTCCTGGCGTTGCGGCGCACCCGGTAGTCCGCTACTCGCCTACCGCGACCCGGTCGCGAACCGCGGATGGGCTCGGCCCGCCACCATCGGTAGTTCGACCGAGGTGCGGATACCGGGTTCGGCCGCGCAGACGTACGGGACGGAGTTGACGCAGTGCGCGGCCGTCGCGGCGATCCCGGGATTCTCGGCCTCCGGCGGGTCACCGGGTTCGGATTGCCACCCGCGGATGGTGACGAACGCGCCCGGGTCGCCGTCGATCTCGATCTCGAACCGTTCGCCCTCGGCACCGAGCGTCCACGGCGGGTCGAGATGCTGTTGGCCCATCAGCCAGTTGACGCCGATGCGCACGACGGTTTCGCCGCCGGTCACGGCCTCCCAGTGGAAACGCTGGCCGGCCACCTGCCCGGGTTCGATGGTGCCGATGGGTGATTCGATCGGTGCGGTCGCGACCGCCGTCTCGTGCACCGTGCGGATCTCCGGGTTCCCGCCGAATCCCAGCGTCTCCAGGATCATTCGGACCGATTGGCGGAACCCGCCGTCGAGCAGTTGCCGCATCGGGCCCGCGGCGGCCTCGGCGGGGGTGGCACCGAACCGCATGATGTGGCGCACCACATCGGGCGCGCCGTAGGTCCGGATATCGGAGAACTCCTCCCCGCGCACGAAGGTGACCGCCGCGGACATGGCCGACAGCATCAGCGGGAACACCTCGGTGACCCCGCCGGGGTCGATTCCGGTGCCGTGCAACGTGGTCCCGCCCGCCAGACAGGCCTGCCGAACCGGTTCGGCCTGCTCGTCGTCGGGATAGAACCAGCCGACCGGCGTCACCACGTTCTTCCCCGACCGCAGCAGCGCCGCCACCTCCTTCGCGCGCGGGAGCAGCGGTGCGTAGACCACGGCGTCGGCGGGCAGTGCGAGGATCTCGTCGAGACTGTCGGTCGCCCGCACCCCGACCGGCGCCCGGCCGAGGATCTCACCCACATCACGGCCGCGTTTGTCCGGCGAATGCACCCAGCACCCCACCAGCTCGAGTTCGGGGTGGTCGATGATGGCTCGCAGCGCGGCCCGGCCGACCGATCCGGTGGCCCACTGCACGACCCGGTAGCTCACCCGTCCTCCTCGTCACTGTCCGATCGCGGCCGGCGCCGGCGGTCCGGGCGGCTCAGCGGTCCGCGTCGGTGTAGCGGATGATGCCGCGGATATTGCGGCCGGCCAGCATGTCCTGATAGCCGTCGTTGATGTCCTCGAGCCGGTACTGCCGGGTAACCATATCGTCGAGATTCAACTTGCCGACCTGGTACATCGACAGCAGGTGCGGGATGTCGTAGTGCGGATTGCCGCCACCGAAGATGGTGCCCTGCAGATTCTTCTGCAGTAGCGAGAGCATGGCCAGGTTCAGGGTCGTCTTGTTCTCGGTCAGGCTGCCCATGGCGGTGAGGACGCACGTGCCGGCCTTGGCGGTGATACCCATCCAGCTGTCGACGTCCTCGCCGTGCACCTCGCCGACGGTCACGATCACTTTCTTCGCCATACCGCCCCAGGTGACCTCGGCGCAGCCGGCGGTCGCCTCCTCGATGGTGGCGTAGGTGTGGGTGGCCCCGAACTTCAGGGCCTGTTCGCGTTTCCACGGCACCGGGTCGACCGCGAAGATGTAGCGGGCGCCCGCGTGGGCCGCGCCCTGCAACGCGGACATACCCACGCCGCCGAGGCCGATGATCGCGACATCCTCGCCCGGCCGGATATCCGCGGTGCGGACGGCGGATCCGTATCCGGTGGTGACACCGCAACCGACCAGGCAGGCGACCTCGAACGGGATGGACGGGTCGATCTTCACCACCGAGCTCTGGTGCACCACCAGGTACGGGGAGAAGGTGCCCAGCAGGGCCATCGGGTAGACGTCGCGGCCGCGGGCCTGGATCCGGAACGATCCGTCGGTCACCGAGGTGCCCGCGAGCAGGAGTGCGCCGAGATCGCACAGGTTGCGCAGACCCGCCTGACAGGATTTGCATTTCCCGCACGACGGGATGAACGACATGACGACGTGGTCACCGACCGCGAGATCCTCCACGCCTGCGCCCACCTCGGTCACGATGCCGGCGCCCTCGTGGCCGCCGAGTACCGGGAATCCCATCATCGGAATACCGCCGGTGACCAGATGGTGGTCGGAATGGCACATTCCGGCCGCTTCCAGCTGGACCTTGACCTCGTGTTTGCGGGGATCGCCGATCTCGATCTCCTCGATCTGCCACGGCTGGTCGAATTCCCAGATGAGAGCGCCTTTGGTCTTCATCGGTGCACCTGCTTTCTCCTACCGCTCCGGGCGCGTGAAGTAACCGGGCCCGGCTGTATGCACAACTGTATGGACATCAGTCCAGACGACCATACGACACGACGGCGGTGGGCGTCGCGGAATCCATCCGGCGAGATGCCCGCCGCCCTCGGTCGGCGAGAAACTGAGATGATGACCTACTATTCGTCTCAGAGTTTCGCGCCGTTCGACAAGGAGGTCAGATCGTGAGTGCTCCGGATACCGCCGCCATATCCCGTCTCGTGGGGGCACCGATCGGACCCGGGTCACTGACCTGGGAGTACGCCGGAGACCTGCGAAACATGCTGTTCCTCGGCCGCACCGGCATCCTGCAGAACATGCATCCGGCGGTGGGTGCGGCCCTGCAGGACCATTCGAACTTCTTCCGCGACCCGTGGGACCGGCTCATCCGCTCCCTGCCGCAGATTCAGGGCATGATCTACGACGCCGACAGCGACGCGCAGGCGGCCCGGGTGCGTGACTACCATCGCCCGTTGAAGGGCACCGATTCCCGTGGGGAGCGCTACCACGCGCTCAACCCCGAGGTGTACTGGTGGACCCACGCGACCTTCGTCGAACTCACCATCGCCCTCAACGAGCATTTCGGGACCCCGCTCACCGCCGCCGAGAAGGATCGGTTGATCGCCGAGGGCATTACCTGGTGGCGGATGTACGGACTGTCCGACCGGGTACTGGTGGCGAACTACGCCGAGTTCGAGGAGTACTGGCACCGCACCATCGACGAGGTGCTCGAGGCCAACGCCACCACCGATTTCGCGCTCCGGCTCGGCAGCGCCCGCATCCCGGCGCTGCCCGGTGTCCCGGAACCGGTGTGGTCGGTGATCTGGCGGCCGGTGATGGCGTTCAATGTCTGGCTCGCCAATGCGCTCATGCCCGAACGTGCCCGCGAGATCCTCGATCTGCGCTGGACGGCGGTGGACCAGAAGCTGTTCGAAATATTCGCGGCGGCGGTACGTACGGTCTGGCCGTTGCTGCCTGATCGCCTGCGATACGCCCCGCGTGCCTACGCGGGTGTCCGGCGCGTCCGGGCCGGTTGATCTATGGTTTGCGACACAAAGTCGGCGGCGGCCGAACAGCGTACCGTACGTCACAGCGGCCTGATTTACGTTGTGGGCCTGCTGTTCCCGGCTCCGCGCCGCTGACCGGCGCATACGTGACCTGGGACACCTCCGCGTTATTACAAAGTAAATTTCCCATTGCCGGGAAGTTTCCGAAAATCTGCCGGTCGCACGTCGATACGATTTCCGCATGCTCACAGTTCAGGAGCCGCAAGGCAGGTCGTCGTTCGTCACCGGGAATACGATTCGGTCGAATGGGTGTCCAGCAGTCGCGGTGCGTCCCGAGCGCCGTGCCGCCGAACCCGTCGTGCTGTTGCCGGAGGAGATGTCGGTGCGCGAGGAAACCGAGCAGTTGCGCAAACCGTCGGCCGCGCTGGCCGTCGCGGCGGTGATGGGGCTGTTGATCGTGGTGCTGCTGGTGGCCAGCCACGGCACCCAGGACGACGGGGACCGTCGCTCGCGGCCGATCGAGAAATCCTCGACATCGCAGCATCAGTAGGGCGGTCCGCCGAGGGCGGCCGCGGCACCCCGCGGTGCGGCGGCTCAGATGCGCGGCGGTATCACCCGGTAGCCTTCGGGACCGGCGGTCACCTCGGTGACCGCCGCAGCGGGCCGGCCGCAGCGGCGCTCACACCCCGACCAATGTTGCCGCCCCGCCGTGGTGACCTCGGCGGCCGGGATCGGCGTATCCGAGCCGCCGGCGTCGGAGGTATCCGTCCGGCCGGATTCGACAGCGGCCGCGGCGTCGGCCCGGACGCCGGTATGCGATTTCGCGCACCCGGGCGCTCCGGCGCAGGCGGTGATCCGCAGCCACGGTGATTCGGCGTCGAAGACGAGGCCCATCGGCGCCAGCACCCGGACGACCTGTTCGGCGGGCCACTCCTCCAGATCGGTGACGATCAGGCTGCGCCACGGAGTGAGCAGGATCGGGCGTTCGACCGCGGCGAGGAATTCGGCGGCGCGGGCGGGCAGGGAGCCCAGCCGGACACCCGCGCCCAGCGCGACGAGACCGTCGCATTGGGGTAGCCAGCCGATCGGCGGGTCCCCGGGCCCGGTGAACTCCAGCCGGTCGGGCCGGGGTTCGAGCCCCAGCAGCGCGGCCAGCCGCGCGGCGCCGTCGGCGACCTCGTGCAGGCGCCACTGCCCGTCGGCGAGTGCCAGGAATCCGTGCGCGGCCGCCAGCAGCACCTCGGGCGCTTCGGCGGTGGTCACGCGGATACCGCTGTCCCGCCCGGCGAGCACGAGGGCGGACCGGTCGCCGTCGAGCACGTGCAGGCCGATATCCGGGCCGAGCGGGGTCACATCGCCCCGGCCGTCGTCGAGGGTGAACAGGACGCGGCCCGGGAGTCCGGCCAGCCGGGGCGAGCCGAGCAGCCCCGCGTCGAGGGCGCCCACCAGCGGCCGGATATCGGGGCGGTCACCGACCCGGCCGGACAGGGGCGAGGCGATGATGTTGCGGACCCGCTCGTGGGTCCGGCTCGGCAGCAGCCCGGCACCGGCCAGCCGTTCGGTGAGGGCGTCGGCGTCCCGGATCCGGCGCAACTGCACATTGCCGCGCGAGGTCAGCTCGATATTCCCGTCCCCGAGCTCGGCGGCGGCCGCGGCGAGGGTCTGCAACTGCTCCGGCGCGAGCACCCCGCCCGGCACCCGGACCCGGGCCAGCGGGCCGTCGGCGGCCTCGTGCAGGCGCAGGACACCGGGGCAGGAATCAGGATCGGTACGTGCCATGGTCCGACCAGTCTACGGACGCCGGGCTACCGCACCGCCTGGGTCTGCGTCACCTTCGCCACCAGCTTCCCCGCGTCGTCGCGGATCTCGGTCTCGACGACGATGAACGACCGCCCGGCGTGCAGCGGCCGGGACGACGCCTCGGCATGACCCGACCGCACAGCGCGCAGGAAGTTCGTCTTCGATTCGACTGTGGTGGTCGCCTGGGCGCCGTCGGGCAGATTGAGGAACGCGCAGACCGCCGCGGTCGAATCCGCCAACGCCATCAACACGCCGCCGTGCAGCGCACCGCCCAGGGTGCACAGTGTCTCGTCCCAGGCAATGCGGCTGCGTACCAACCCGGTACCGTGTTCGAGCACCTCCACGCCGAGGCGTTCGGTGAAGGGCATGGACTGGTGGAACAGTTGCGTACCCGCGTCGTCGGTCATGGCAGGAAGCCAACCCGAAACGAGCAGCGTCGGCAAGTACGTGCGCGCGGGTGCTGTGCACCGGCCGGAACGATCCGGAAGCCGGGACCCGGCTCGGGATCACCGCGCGGTCGGGCGGCTACGGTCCCGGGCTCCGCTGTCGTGCCGCTCGCCGGTGTGGTGACGGACAGCCCCGGTGCTCGCGGTAGCATCCGGGGGCTCGACGGGTGACGAGGAAACCGGTGGAACTCCGGTGCGGTCGCGCCACTGACACAGCCAGACCCTCTCCGGCGAGCACACAAACCCCCCACGGGCGCGTCACCCCAGGAAGGTCATCGCTGTGATTCTGCTGCTGTCCACCTCCGATACCGATCTGCTGAGCGCGCGCGCCAGTGGCGCCGAGTATCGGTGGGCCAATCCGGCCCGATTGCTGGTGGAGGATCTGCCCGGCCTGCTCGCGGACGCCGATCTGGTGATCGTGCGGATCCTCGGCGGCAAGCGGGCCTGGGAGGACGGCCTGGCCGCGGTGCGGGCGAGCGGGGTGCCGGTGGTGGCGGTCGGCGGCGAGATGGCTCCCGACGCCGAACTGATGGAGTGCTCGACCGTCCCGGTCGGCGTGGCCTCCGACGCGCACAACTACCTGGCGGCCGGCGGACCGCAGAATCTGCGCCAGCTGCACAACTTCCTCTCCGATACAGTCCTGCTCACCGGGCACGGGTTCGAACCGCCGGTGCAACTGCCCGCCTGGGGCCGGCTCGAACGCGCCGCGCGGTATCCCGAACCGGTGGCCGGTAAACCGACGGTCGGCGTCGTCTACTACCGGGCCCAGCATCTGGCCGGGAACACCGGCTATATCGACGCGCTGTGCGGTGCGATCGAGGACGCCGGCGCAGTACCGCTGCCCGTCTACTGCGCCTCCCTGCGTACTGCCGAACCCGATCTGCTCGCCACCCTCCGGCAGGCCGACGCGCTGGTGGTCACCGTGCTGGCGGCCGGCGGCAGTAAACCGGCGCTGGCCGCGGCGGGCGGTGACGACGAGGCATGGGATATCGGCGCGCTGGCCGAACTGGATGTCCCGATCCTGCAGGGCTTGTGCCTGACCAGTGGCCGCGCGCAGTGGGAGGCCAACGACGACGGGCTGTCCCCGCTGGACGTGGCGACCCAGGTCGCGGTCCCGGAGTTCGACGGCCGGATCATCACGGTGCCGTTCTCCTTCAAGGAGTTCGACGAGGACGGGCTGTCCGCCTATGTGCCCGACGCCGAACGCGCCGCCCGGGTCGCCGGGATCGCCGTGCGGCACGCACGGCTACGGTATATCCCCGCCGACCGCAAACGCCTGGCGCTCATGCTGTCGGCCTACCCGACCAAACACGCCCGTATCGGCAACGCCGTCGGGCTGGATACGCCCGCCAGCGCTATTGCGCTGCTCACCGAATTGCGTGCCGCCGGATACGATCTCGGTGCCCCGGGTGAGGTCCCGGGCCTGGAAGAACGCGACGGCGACGCGCTGATGCACGCGCTGATCGCCGCCGGTGGCCAGGATCCGGACTGGCTCACCGCCGAACAGCTCGAGGGCAACCCGATACGAATCGGCGCCGAGATCTACACCGCCTGGTTCGACACGCTGCCCGAGGAGCTGCGCACCGCTGTCGTCGAGGCGTGGGGGCCGCCCCCGGGTGCGCTCTATGTGGACCGTTCCGCCGACCCGCGTGGCGAAATCGTGATCGCCGCCCTGCGATTCGGCAATGTGGTGCTCATGGTGCAGCCGCCGCGCGGTTTCGGCGAGAACCCGGTCGCCATCTACCACGACCCCGATCTCCCGCCGAGCCACCACTACCTCGCCGCCTACCGGTGGCTGTCCACCGACCCCGCGTCCGGGGGTTTCGGCGCGGACGCGATGGTGCATCTGGGCAAGCACGGCAATCTGGAGTGGCTGCCCGGCAAGACCCTGGGCATGTCCGCGGCATGCGGTACCGATGCCGCCCTGGGGGACCTGCCGCTGATCTACCCGTTCCTGGTGAACGATCCGGGGGAGGGCACCCAGGCCAAACGCCGCGCCCATGCCACCCTGGTGGATCATCTGATCCCGCCGATGGCGCGCGCCGAGAGCTATGGCGATATCTCCCGTCTCGAACAGCTGCTCGACGAGCACGCGAACATCTCCGCGCTGGACCCGGCCAAACTGCCCGCCATCCGGCAGCAGATCTGGACGCTCATGCGCGCCGCGAAGATGGACCACGATCTCGGGTTGGCCGAACGCCCGGACGAGGAATCCTTCGACGATATGCTGCTGCACGTCGACGGCTGGCTGTGCGAGATCAAGGATGTCCAGATCCGCGACGGCCTGCATATTCTCGGCCGCGCCCCGGCCGGTGACGGCGAGGTCGACCTGGTCCTGGCCATGCTACGGGCCCGGCAGCTGTGGGGCGGGGAGATGTCGGTACCGGGGCTGCGGGAAGCGCTGGGGCTCAGCGAATCCGGCGGCGAGGCGCGGGAGCGGGTCGATACGGTGGAGGCCCGCGCCCGCGAACTGATCGTCGCGCTACAGGCCTCCGGGTGGGCGCCCGAGGCCGTGGACGAGCTCGTCGAGGAGCACGCGGACGAACTGTTCGAAACGGCCGGTGGAGATCGCGCGGCGGTCGCCGCGGTGCTGCGGTTCGCCGCGACCGAGGTGGTGCCGCGGCTGCGCGGGACCGGGGTCGAGATCGACCGCGTACTGCACGCGCTGAACGGCGGTTTCATCCCGGCCGGCCCGAGTGGTTCGCCGCTGCGCGGCCTGATCAATGTGCTGCCGACCGGCCGTAACTTCTACTCCGTCGACCCGAAGGCCGTACCGTCGCGGCTGGCCTGGGAAACCGGGCAGGCCATGGCCGAATCTCTGCTCGAACGCTATCGGGCCGACCACGGCGAGTATCCGCGCTCGGTGGGTCTGTCGGTCTGGGGCACCTCGGCCATGCGCACCTCCGGTGACGATATCGCCGAGGTACTCGCCCTGCTCGGGGTGCGCCCGGTCTGGGACGAGGCCAGCCGCCGGGTCACCACCCTCGAGGTGATCGATCCCGCGGAACTGGGCCGGCCGCGCGTGGACGTGACGGTACGGATCAGCGGATTCTTCCGCGACGCCTTCCCGCACGTGCTGGCGCTGCTCGACGACGCGGTCCGGCTCGTGGCCGAACTCGACGAGCCGGCGGAGACCAACTACGTCCGCGCCCACACCCGCGCCGATCTCGCCGAGCACGGTGACGAGCGCCGGGCCACCACCCGTATCTTCGGATCGAAGCCGGGCACCTACGGTGCGGGACTGCTCCAGCTGATCGATTCCAAGAGCTGGCGCACCGACGACGATCTCGCGCAGGTCTACACCACCTGGGGCGGCTACGCCTACGGGCGCGACCTCGACGGCGCCCCGGCGGCCGACGATATGCGTACCGCGTACCGCCGAATCGCGGTGGCCGCGAAGAACACCGATACCCGCGAGCACGATATCGCCGACTCCGACGACTACTTCCAGTACCACGGTGGGATGGTCGCCACGGTGCGCGCCCTGACGGGCAAGAACCCGGAGGCCTATATCGGCGACAGCACCCGCCCGGACGCGGTCCGCACCCGCACGCTGTCGGAGGAGACCACGCGCGTCTTCCGGGCCCGGGTGGTCAATCCGCGCTGGCTCGAGGCCATGCGCCGGCACGGGTACAAGGGCGCTTTCGAGATGGCGGCCACCGTGGACTACCTGTTCGGCTACGACGCCACCACCGATGTGATCGCCGACTGGATGTACGAGAAGCTCTCCGAGAGCTATGTGTTCGACGAGACGAACCGCAAGTTCATGGAGCAGTCCAATCCGTGGGCGTTGCACGGTATCGCCGAACGTCTGCTCGAGGCGGCCGAACGCGGGATGTGGGCGAGCCCCGAGCGGGAGACGCTGGACCGGCTGCGCCAGGTGTATCTGGAGACCGAGGGCGAACTCGAGTAACCGCCGGGACGGGTCAGAGGGTCCAGCTGCTCTGCACGAAATAGTCGCTGGTGGCGAAGATGATCCGATCCGGTGTCTGCTGCTGGTCGATGCCGAAGGCCACCAACCCGTGGCGGGGCTGTCCCGGCTCCAAGAACCCGGCCGGGAATTCGCCGGGGACATCGGTGAGCGGATACACCGTCGTCCCGTCGGCGGTCACCATGCGCAGGTCGAGTGTCGGCAGGAAGTAGGGGCTGCCCGCGGTCTGTTCCGCGGTCACGTCGTAGACCAGAACCCGCCGGCCGTCGGCGCGCGGCTCGACCACCGCGTCGGCGGGCTCGATCGTGACGGCCATATCGCCGCCGGTGCGGACCGGGAACGTGCTGCCGAGCGGCCCGGAAGGCACCGGATCCTGCTCGGCCGCCACCGGCGGTTCGGGGATCACCGGGACCGGTTCGGCGCCGGCGGCGGTGGCGGAGAGGAACGGGAGAACGACGGCAGCGGCGGCCAGGACAATCTTTTTCACGGTGGGCCCTTCAGGGTCGTCGGCGCGCGGGGCGCGCTGTCGGTGCCGGCACGCCGTTGGCCGGTCGATACGGTCGGTGTCGCCGGACGCCGGGTCCGGGGCAGGCGCACCGTGATCGTGGGGGAGCGGCGGCGGCCCTCCGCGAGCCTAGAAGCCCCGCGGCCGCCGACGCATCCCGGGAAACCGATCTTGCCGAACATGTGATGTTCGATCTTGCCGAGACCGCATCGTGACCCGAGACGAACGGTGACCCCGGCGACAACCGGTCACACGGTGTCGCCGTCGGCGGGCTCGGGGGCGGTGAACAGCTGCCGAGCCGCGTCCACTGCTCGGGCGAGTACCGCCGGGTCGGTCGTCAGTCCGCCCACGATCTCGTCGACGGCCCGCAACCCGGCCCGGTCCAGTAGCCGCTTCTCGTTGGTGGCCCACTCACCGCGAGCCGCCGGCACCGCGTGTGCCGTCTGCACAGCGGCGGTGGCCAGCGCGCCCGCGACTTCGGTCACCTGTCCGCGTCGGACGTACGCGTCGCGCGCGTAGCGCAGTGTCATGGTCGCGCGGTCGCGCCATATCGGCGGAGCCGCGCGGCGTAGCGCACACAGGTAGGCGGGGCGGGGCAGAGTGCCGTGCAGTACCCGGTTGACGGCGAGTTCGGCGACCACGAGGTAACTGGGGATACCCGCGAGGTGGAACATCAGCGGCTCCCAATGGAAGCGGCCCTGCCGGGCCTCGGCGAGTTCGTGTTCGACGACGTCGAGGTCACGGTAGTGGATGTCTACGTGCCGGTCGTCGATCGTGAGCCAGGCTCCGCCGTTGAAGAGGCCCCCGCCCCAGCCGCCGACCTCGGAGATCTCGCCCGCCCAGCCGACGGCGCGCAGATCTGCCGGGTCGAAGTCGCCCCGGTAGTAGACCGCGAAGTCCCAGTCGCTGTCCGGGGTGTGGGTGCCCTGTGCGCGTGATCCACCGAGGGTGACGGCATCCACCGTCGGCAGGGCGGCCAACCGGCCGGTGACTCACCAGGGCACGGGGCCGTCCTCGCCGAACATGCCCGCCGTCGGCCCGTCGGCGCCGAGGGTGGCCAAGCGCACCAGCACCGCGGCGCCCTGTGCGACCGTCAGGAATCCGGTGTGGTTGTTGCTGTCCGTATCGACGTAGCCCGGGCAGGCGGCATTGACGAGAAAGCCTTCCTTGCGTAGTTCGTTGGCGTAGTTCACGGTCAGCGACGCCAGCGCGGACTTGGAAGGGTTGTAGGCGGCCGACGGCAACAGTCCCGCGAACGGCCCGTCCGGGTCGCCGATCAGCGTCAGCGAGGCGGCATGGCTGCTCACATTCACGATGCGTGGCGCCGGCGACCGCCGCAACAGCGGCAACATGGCGTTGGTCACCGTGATCACCCCGAACACATTGGTCTCGAACACCGCCCGGACCCTCTGCAGATCGACGGTACTGGGCACCTGATCGTAGGCGTCCTGCGGCGAGACCTGTCCCGAGCCGGTGATTCCGGCATTGTTGATCAGCACGTCGAGACGGCCGAAACGCTCCTCGATCTGTTCTGCCGCCCCCGCGACCCCGGCCGGGTCCGTGACATCCAGCACAACAGCATGTACGTCGCCACCCGCCGCGCGCAGCGCCGCCGCGGCCTCCTCTCCCCGCTGCGGATCTCTGGCGCCGAGCACCACAGTCATACCCAGCGCGGCGAGTTGTTCGGCGGCCCCGCGCCCGATCCCCTTGTTCGCCCCGGTGATCAACGCGACTTTCCTGCCGGTGGTCTGCTCGCTCATGGTCGGCTCCTTGCTTCGTCGTGTATCGAACGAACACAAGACGCCGGCCGGCCGACCTCCATAACAGAGCGGCTGTATGTCGTAGGTCACCGAGCGCGGATCGGGCACCTCAGCCCCTGAGTGAGGTGCGCTCGGGCCGGCGCGCTGGTTGCGGCTCTGTGGAAACCCCGGCCCGCAATCCGTGACGCGCGACCGCTGTCGGCCTACCGTGTAGCAATGAGCTGGGACCAGCTGGCGCAGGCCAAATATGTTTCGCTGACCACCTACAGGAAGGACGGCTCGCCCGTCGGGACCCCCGTCTGGGTGGCGCCCGACGGCGACCGTCTCCTGGTGTGGACGAACCCGACCTCCTGGAAGGTCAAGCGGATCCGCCGCAACCCCGAGGTCACCCTGCAGATCTCGGACAACCGTGGGCGTACGCAGGGTGGCGAGGTACTCCCCGGCGCCGCCGAGGTCCTGGACGCGCCGGGCACCGAGCGCGCCCGGGAGGTCGTGGGCCGGAAATACGGGTTGATCGGAAAGGTCATGATCCGCGGTCACAAACTGCTGCGCGGGGCGGACGGGTCGGTGGGCATCGCGATCACCCCGCGGCCCGGTACCGCGGCCTGAACCGCTCGGACAGCCGGGGCGTGCGCCGGGCGGACCGTAGACATCGGTAGGCGATCTGGTTAGCGTTCGTGACGCATCGGCCGGCGAAGGCCCGGCCGGCACATCGAGTACGCGAGGTTTCCGGATGCACCCGTTCCGCAAGGCCGTGGAGGACCGCGACACCGTCGCCATCGAGGCACTGCTGGCCGACAAGGTGGTGTTCACCAGCCCGGTGGCGTTCACGCCGTACGCGGGCAAGCCGATCACGGCGGCGATACTGCGCGGTGTACTACGGGTGTTCGAGGACTTCCGCTACATCCGGGAGATCGCCGACCCCGGCGGCCGCGATCACGCGCTCGTCTTCGAGGCGACGGTCGCGGGTAAACGGCTGACCGGTTGCGATTTCCTGCATTTCGACGCCGACGGCAAAATCGACGAGTTCATGGTGATGGTTCGGCCGCTCTCGGCGGCGACCGCGCTGGCCGAGGCCATGAGCGATCAGTTCGAGCGCATCCAGAACGAGGCGATCGCCGCGAGTAGCAGCGCGCAGTAGCGCCGCTCCGGCGAAAAGGCCCAGCGGACCGGCGCGCGGATCGGGCCGGGCCTGTGGCGATCGACCCGGCCGGTGCTGTGCCGAAGCGGTGGGCCCGCTCGATCAGCTGGTGAGTGGCGACCCGTTGGGTTGGAGTGCGGGCCCGACCGCCCGCAGGGTGCCGGGTTTGCGGCCCTTGCCCCAGCCGATCTGCGCGCGGTAGCTGCCCAGCAGCCCGCTGCGGACCAACTCCTCCTGGTCTCCGGCCGCCGAGGATTCCGGTTCCGGGGTGGTGCGCGGGGAGACGAACAGCGCGTCGGCGGGGCAGTTCGCCTCACACTGGAAGCAGGTCTGGCAGTCGCTGTGCCGGCTGATCACCGGAATACCGTCGGCGCCGCGGTCGAATACATTGGTGGGGCATACGGCGATGCATTTATCGCAGGCGATGCAGCGCTGCGCGGACACGAGTTCGATCACGACGCCACCGCCGCGGGGATCGCCGCCTGCTCGGGCCGCACCCAAATCCGGTCCAGCCCACCGGTGATCAGCCGATGGTGCTGATCGGGGTCCTGGTCGGGGAAATCGAGCCGTTTTGCCATGCCCCGGGTTTCGGTGCGGGCCAAGGCCGTTCGGTACATCCAGCGGGCGTGCGCGGTCATCGCCGCGGCCTGCCGGGTGCGCACCCGCTCCGCGCCGTCGCCGCCCAGGGACTCGCGGATCTCCGACCAGAGCGCGTCCAGGGTGGTCAGCGATTCGGTGAGCACGCTGCCGCGCCGCAGATAGTTCTTGTCGTAGGGCAGGATCTCGCCCTGGACGGCGGCCACCACCTGCCGCGGATCCTGCTCGGTCCGGCGGCCCTCGGGGCGGGCGCCCACGGCGCCGATCCCCGTCACCCGGCGGCCCGCCGCGCCGGCCCCGAGCGCCAGGGCGTACCGGGCGGCCCCGGCACCCGCCCAGGTGCCCGAGGAGATCGCCCAGGCGGCATTGTGACTGCCGCCGCCGGTGAAACCGCCGCAGATCAGTTCGCGGGTCGCGGCGTCACCGGCCGCGTAGAGGCCCGGCACACTGGTACCGCAGTCGTCGGTGACGAGCCGGATACCGCCGGTGCCGCGGACGGTGCCCTCGGCGATCAGCGTAATCGGGAATTTCTCGGTGAACGGATCGATGCCGAGCCGGTCGAAGGTCAGGAAGAAATTCGGCTGGGCACGGCGCATGGCGGCCCGGGCCGGTTCGCCGGCCTGATCGATTCGGCAGAAAACTTTGTCGCGCAACAGTTCCGCCGCGATGGGGGAGCGGTTGCGGCCGCCGGCCCCCTCGAGCACGCTGCCGTCGGCGCGGTAAAAGGTGGCGAAATGATAGAACGCCGTCTTGGTCACCGAGGTTCCCTCCGGCGCGATGCCGTAGGCATTCGAGAACTCCATCCCGGACAACTCGGCCCCCGCCTCGACCGCGAACAGCGCGCCGTCGCCGGTATTCACATCGCAGCCCAACGCCTTGGACTGGAAAGCGCAACCGCCGGTCGCCAGGACCACCGCACCGGCCCGGACCCGGTAGCTCTCCCGGGCCTGACGCCGGTAGCCCGCGGCCCCCGCGACCGCACCCGCCGCGTCGACCAGCAGTTCGGTGACCGGGCTGTGGTCGAGGATCCGCACACCGGCACGGCGTACGCGGATCCGCATCCGCCGCATGTACTCCGGGCCCTGCAGTCCGTTGCGCAATTGCTTCCCGTCCGGTCCGACCGGGAACGGGAAGCGGGCCTGTTCGGCGAGTTCGTTCAGGCGTTCGTAGGTTTCGTCGAGGACCCGCTCCGACCAGCGCCGATCGGCCAGATAGCCGCCCAGGCCCGCGCGGCTCGCGATCGCGGCCGCATGTTCGACCGGGTCCGGCGGGACATACCACACGCCGGTGCCGGCCGAGGCGGTGGCGCCGCTGGTCCCGCAGTAGCCCTTGTCGGCGAGCACCACGTGCGCGCCGGCGCGGGCGGCACGCAGGGCCGCCCAGGTGGCGGCGGGGCCACCACCGATCACGAGAACATCGGTGCTCAATTCGTGCACATCCGTCATTCGAATCCCTCGTTCCGACGACCGCGTCCACCTCGGCGCAGCGCGGGTCACAGTGACGAATGCCAGGCTGCACCCGGGGTCGCCCGGCGGACAACGATTGGAATCGCGGGTAGTGCAAATCTCGTCGCCGGCGGCCGGCGTCGTCATGATCACGCCATGCGTAAACGTGTGCCGGCATTGCTCTTCGCACTGCTCGCGGCCGTCTCCCTGGTGTCGGCGTGCGGCACCTCGTCGGAAGCCCGGACGACCGAGGACGGGAGGACGCTCATCCGGTACCAGGGCTGGGCCGGCCAGGTCACCTACCCAGAGCTCGCCGCCGATCTGGGCTATTTCGACAAGGTCGCGCTGGACTGGGCCGGCAATACGACCAGCGGCCCGCAGGACATCCAGTCCGCGGCCACCGGCGCCACCGATATCGGCGGCGCGTTCAACGGCGCTGTTGTGAAACTCGCCGCCGCGGGTTCGCCGATCACCTCGGTGATCAGCTACTACGGCTCGGACAAGGAGAACTTCACCGGCTACTACGTGCTGGACCACAGCCCGATCCGCAGTGCCCGCGATCTGATCGGCAAGAAGTTCGGGGTGAACACTCTCGGTGCGCACCACGAGTTCGTGGCCCGTGAGTGGCTGGCCCAGCAGGGTCTGTCCAACGAAGAGATCGACCAGGTGGAGCTGACCGTGGTGCCGCCGGTCAATGCGGAACAGGCGCTGCGGCAGGGGCAGATCGATGCGGTCGCGCTGTTCGATATCTGGCGGGACGAGGCAGTGGCCCGGGGCGGAGTCCGGCCGCTGTTCACCGACGGCGACCTGTTCGGTGCGTTCAGCTACGGCACCTATATCGTTCGCGACGACTTCCTGGCCCGCAACCGCGACGCCGTCGCCGATCTGACCCAGGGCACCGCCCGCGCGATCCGCTGGGCCCAGACCACACCGCGCGACCAGGTGATCGCCAGGTTCAAGGACATCATCACGCGCCGCGGACGGGAAGGCGAGAGCCCCGACAAGGCGAACTACTGGAAGAGCACCGGCGTCGCGGGGCCCGGCGGTGTCACGCGCGAGCAGGAGATCCAGCTGTGGATCGACTGGCTGGTCCGCAACGGTGAGGTGGAGAGCGGGAAGCTGACCGCGAAGGACCTCTACACCAACGAGTTCAACCCGTACGCCAACGGCACCTAGCCGGAGAACGCCGGACCGGACGGCAAGGTGGTCGGATAGGGCGCGGCCGAGCCTCAAGGATGACATCCACCTGGACAATGCTGCGCCCCCTGCTGCCCACCGTCTTCCTGCCGTCCGCGGTGTTCGGGATCGGTCAGGGCGCCGGTTCCCCCGTGATCGCGCTGACCGCCCGGGACCTGGGCGCCTCGGTGGGCGTGGCCGGAGTGATCGTGGCCCTCGTCGGGCTCGGCGCGGTCCTGGGCGATCTCCCGGCGGGGCGGGTCGTCGCCCGATTCGGCGAGCGGCGCTCGATCATCGCCGGATCGCTGATCGGCACCGCCGGGGTGTTGCTGTCGCTGCTGGCCTGGACGCCCGCGGTGCTGGCGGTCGGCGCCCTGCTCACCGGGGTCTCCAACGCGGTGTGGGGGCTGGCCCGGCAGAGCTATCTCGCCGAGGTGGTCCCGGTCGAGATGCGGGCCCGGGCCATGGCGACCTTCGCGCTGATGTGGCGGCTGGGTTTTCTCATCGGTCCCTTCGTGGGCGCGCTGGTGATTCTCGGGATGGGGACCCGCGGCGGTTTCGCCGTCCAGCTGGCCGGGGTGATCGTGTCCGGTTATCTGATGTCGCGGGTGCCCGACCCGCCGCGCGCCCACGACGCACCGGCCGGTGGGGTCACGCTGGGGACGATTCTGCGCCGGCACCGGCGGCTGCTGGCGACGCTGGGCGCCGGATCACTGCTCATGGGCGCGGCCCGCGCCTCCCGGGAGGCGGCGCTTCCGCTGTGGGCCGACCATATCGGCCTGGACGCCGTGTCGGCGTCGCTGGTGTTCGGTATCGGCGCCGCGTTCGACCTGCTGTGTTCGTATCCGGCCGGGCAGCTGATGGACCGCTACGGCCGCCGGTTCATCGCGGTGCCGTCGCTGCTGATCATCGCGCTGTCCTATTTTCTGCTGCCGCTGGCCCATGATGTGTGGACCATCGGCGCGGTGGCCGTGATCATGGGGATCGGCAACGGTTTCGGTAACGGCGTGATCATGACCCTGGGCGCCGATGTGGCCCCGGCCGCCACCCGCGCGGAATTCCTGGCGGCCTGGCGGCTCACCCACGATTTCGGCATGTTCCTCGGACCGCTGGCGGCCGGGGCCGCGGCCACCGTGGTAGCGCTCGGCGTGGCGGTGGCGGCACTGGGAGTGGTCTCGGTGACCGGTGCGGGGGTGATGTTCCGGTATATCCCGCGATTCGTTCCGGTTCCCGGTCGTTCTGCACCCGACCTGGTCGCGCGATAGCTCGCGCTCTCGACCGGGGCGCAGATTCGGGGCAGCGGCCGCGGAGGCCGGGTGTATCGGCGAGGCAGGGATGGTCGCCGCTGTGCTGGACGCTCGATCCAGGCCACCCGCGCGGGATCGCGCCTCAGTCCAAGGGCAGCGGTGGCGTGGGCGGGAAGGTGACCGGTAGCCCGGCGAGGGTGCGGTGCAGCGGCCCAGGCCGCCAGGCCAGTTCCGCCACCGGGACCGCGAGCCGCAGCTCGGGCAGCGCGTCGAGCAGCTGATCGATGGCCTCCTGCGCGATCAGATACGCGGTGGGCTGGGCCGGGCAGGCGTGCGGACCGGCGCCCCAGGCCAGATGCGACCGGTTGCCGCTGTGGTGACCGGCCCCGATCTCCGGATCCCTGTTGCATCCGGCGAGGCTGATCACCACCGGCTGGTGGGCCGGCAACCAGACCTCGTCGACCATGGTGGGCTGACGCGGATAGGTGACGCTGGCGTTGGGCAGCGGCGGGTCGTCGAACAGTACGTCGTCGAGCGCGTCGCGGGTCGCCAGCGCGCCGCCGAGCATCTCGTCGGCGAACCTGTCGTCGGTGAGGATCAGGCACAGGGTGTTGATGATCAGGCTCTGCATCGGCCCCATCCCGACGCCGTAGAGGGCGACCACCTGGTGGGTCATCTCGGTCGCGTCGAGCGCCGCGGAGTGGTGCAGGAGCCGCGTGGTGACATCGTCGCCCGGCACGGCGCGTTTGGCGTCCACCAGTTCCTGCACCGCCTCGCCGAACATCAGATTGCCCTTCTCCGAGTCGACACCGTCGAAGATGGCGGCGGTCGCGGCGGCGGCGCGGTCGCTGATCTCGGGTGGGCAGCCGAGCATCGCGTTGATGACCTCGAAGGTCAGCGGGAACGCGTACTGGGCGACCAGATCGGCCGAACCGGACTCGCAGAACGTATTGATCAGCGGTGCCGCGAAGCGTTCGACGGTGGCGCGCAGCCGGTGCAGGTCGACCCCGGCCAGTGCCGCGGTGACCGCGCCCCGGTAGCGCGTGTGCTCGGCGCCGGCACTGCGCGGTGCGTTCGGCCGCCACTGCAGTACCGGCAGTACGGGGCAGTCGGCGGGGACGGTTGTCTCCCAGTGCCGGGGGTCGGCGGGAAAACGCGCCGGATCGTTGAGGATCCGCAGCGCGGCGCGGTATCCGATGACCAAGGTGGCGGGGACACCGGGCGCCAGCTCCACCGGCACCAGCGAACCGTGGCGTGCCCGCATCTCCCGGTAGGCGCGGTGCGGGTCGGCGGTGAATTCGGCGCAGTACAGCGGGTATCGCTCTTCGTCGCCTCGACCGGGCCCCAGGGGCGATGGCACGGGGTCGGGCGGCGTGATCATGGCGTGCTCCAAGCATATCGGCAGCCAACGGCATGGCGATGCAGAGACGTTGGCCCGGGATCTGTTCCGGCCGGTCCGCTGCGCTGCGGGCACCAAGATCATAGGTCACTTTCCGCCGGGAAGGTTGCGCCCGGGTTGCCGTGAGTGGGTAGAGCGGGCATCGACTTTCGGCAGTCGGTGTCATATTGTCGAACTACGGCAAAGCTGCAGATACGGCGCGCGATACGGAGTGACTCATGGGCAAATTGGACGGCAGGATCGCATTCGTCACCGGCGCCGGGCGGGGCCAGGGCCGCTCCCACGCAGTACGTTTTGCGCAGGAGGGCGCCGATATCATCGCCGTCGACACCACGGCCGAGGTCGCCAGTGTTCCGTACCCGCTGGCCGATGCCGCCGACCTCGCGGAGACGGTCCGCCTGGTGGAGGCCACCGGTCGCCGCATCGTCGCCCGCGACGCCGATGTCCGTGATCTCGCCGCTCTTACCGCGGCGGTTTCGGCGGGGGTGGCGGAGTTCGGGCGGCTGGATATTGTCGTCGCCAATGCCGGGATCTCCAGTCCGGCCCCTACTCTGGAGATGGGCGAAGACGTCTGGCAGGACATGATCGATATCAACCTCACCGGGGTGTGGAAATCGCTCAAGGCCGCCGTCCCGCACATCATCGCGGGCGGCCGCGGTGGCGCCGTGGTGATCACCAGTTCGCTGGCCGCGTACCACGCCAACGAGAACACCGCGCACTATGCGGCGTCCAAGGCCGGCCTGGTGATGCTGATGAAGGTGCTCGCCAAAGAACTGGCCCCCCACGATATCCGGGTGAATACCGTGCACCCCACAACCGTCGCCACCCCCATGATCCTCAACGACGCCACCTACCGCCTGTTCCGGCCGGATCTGCCGAACCCGGACCGCGCCGATTTCGAAGAGGCGGCCCGCACCCTGAACCGGCTACCGGTGGTCGCGCTGGAACCGGAGGACATCACCGCCACGGTGCTGCATCTGGTCTCCGACGACGGTCGCTACATCACCGGGACCACCCAGCAGATCGATGCCGGTGGGGCGCTCTGACCGCCGACCATAGGTAGCCGTCCCGCTGGTTTCCGGTGCCCCCGCGCACCGGCCCCGCGGTCGGCGCGAGTGCGGTCCTCGCGCGCCGGAGTGTCGCGGGTGCGATCCGGCTTGCGCGCACCGAACTGTTGTAGCGCGGGCCGGGTGGGCGTCGCCGCAAGGACTTCGCAAGGTTTTCTCGAGCGTGCCCGATAGGTTTGCGGGTATGAGGCACGGAGTTGTCCGCCGGGTGCTGCTCGGCGCGGGGTGGTGTGCGCTGCTGGCCGGAACCTTCGGCCTGACCCTCCATCTCGGGGGCTGGCAGCGGCGGGAACTGATCCTGCTGGCCGCGGGTGCGACGTATCTGATGCTGGGCGCGGTCGCCGCCCTGCTGCTGTTCCTCGCCGCGCGCGGATGGCGCAGCGCCGCGGCGGCGGTGATCGTGCTCGCCGGTGTGCTGTGGACCCAGCTGCCACTGTTCGTTCCGGACAGCCGCGCCGCGACCGGCGCCGAACTGACCGTGCTGCAATCGAATCTGCTGTTCGGCGGCGCGGAGACGACCGCGCTCGTGACCGCGGTCCGGGAACGTGGCGTCGACGTGCTCACCGTGGACGAGCTCACCCCCGAGGCGGTCGATGCCCTGACCGCGGACGGTCTCGGCGCTCTGCTCCCGTACAACTATCTGGACCCGGGTCCCGGTGGCGGGGGTACCGGCATCTACAGCCGGTTCCCGCTGTCGGATCCGGTACGGCACCGGGAGTTCGTGCTCGGCAACCTGTCCGCGACGCTCACCCATCCCGCCCTCGGACCTGTCACGATCCACGCCTTCCACCCGCTCCCGCCGACCGCGGACGCCGCCGTCTGGGCGAAGGAGATGAGCGCTGTGGAAACCATCCTGCGCGCCTCGCCGGGACCGGCGGTGGTCGGCGCCGACTTCAACGCGACCAGTGACCACGCGGCCTTCCGCCGCCTGGTGACCGGGGATTTCGCCGCCGCCGCCGACCAGGCCGGTGCGGGCAGGCTGCTCACCTATCCGGCCGACCGAACCTGGGGCCCGCTGATCGGTATCGATCATATTCTGGTATCCGGCGGCACCACCGAGCACATCAGTACATTCACCCTTGCGGGTACGGACCACCGCGCTGTCGTGGCCCGCCTCCGGCTCACCCCCTGATCCGCCACCGCGCGGTCGCCCTTCCCCCGAAAAACCAGGAGAGCACATGTATTCCGGCACCCGTCTGCGCACCGTCACCGGCACCGTGGTGATCGCCCTCGCGGCCGGCTTCGGTTCGGTCGCCTGCAGCAGCGACCGCTGGTGCGAATTCGACGCCACCGACACCAAGGTCGCCAATTCTTACTGTGAGAGAGGAACTCCCGGCTACGAATGGGAGCCCGACAGCGACGGCAAGAACAACAGCAAGAAGAAGCCCAGCAAACCCACCACATCCAAGCGCAATCGCTGAGCGGGCGCGGTCACGGATCAGTTGGTTGTCCTCGCGCGGATAGTCACCGGACAATGAGACACCGGCAGCGGATGTTCCCTATGCGTACGGCCGAGGTCCTCGCTTCGGCGGAGGTCTGTTCCCACAGCACGGCTCCGAAGCGGCATACGGACCCTGTTCCGCCTTCGCAAAGAGCTCTCCTTTGCCTGCCGCTGCCACCGCGGGGCCTCGGCTCGGACTTTCAGGAAATGTGGGGCGCCGGCGCGGTGCCCGACCTCGGCGACGGCTTCGCTGCCGTCGCACTGCTGCGGAGGGGGCTGCTGATCGAGACCGCCACCCATCTCGTGCCGGCGCTGCTCGTCGCCTGGCAGCGGCTGGACGGCGCCCTCGAAGCCGGTGGACCCGCGCGGTCGTGCTGAGGCGCTCCCGGTGCGCGCCCGCCACAGGTCGTCGCTACGGGGAGTCGAGCACTTCGATCACCCGGTGGGTGGCGGCGACCCGGGCGGGTATCGGGATGTTCCGGTTCATCAGGACGACGACGGCGAGGGAGCGGCTCGGTACGTAAGCGACGTAGGCGCCGAATCCGCCGGTGGACCCGGTCTTGTCGAACAACGCCGGGCCGGACGGGTCCCCGGCCGGTTCGAGCGGCTGGGGCCGGTTCACGATTTCGACCGAGTTACCGGCCTGCAGCGTCTCGAGGGAGGTGGGGTAGTCGAAGCGTTCCCAGCCCAGCGCCTGCGTCATCGGGCCGACTCGGTAGTGGCCGTGCCGGGTCACGTCCAGTGGTCCGCGCAGAGCGAGCGGAGCGCGCCGGTTGTCCATATTCGCCGCGACGAACGACAGCAGGTCGGCCGCGGTCGTCTTCAACCCGTAGGCCTCGGTATCCCCCGGGCCGGGAGAAACCCGTACCGGAGCACCCGATCGCGCCGTCCCCCAGGCATAGTCGTCCTGCGCCGGTGCCGGTACATCGAAATAGGTGTGCCGGAGGCCGAGCGGCTCGAGTATCTCGGCACGCATCGCGTCCTCGAACGGGCGGCCGAGCGCGGCGGCGGTCGCCTGCCCCAGCAGGGCCATGCCCGGATTGCCGTAGAGGCGGGTGGTCCCCACCGGGTACGTCGGGCGCCACTGCTGGAAGTAGCGCCACATCTCGGCCTCGGTCGTCACCTCGGCGGGAAACTGCTGCGGCAGACCACCCGCGGTGTAGGTCGCGATATCCCTGATCCGCGCGCCGTCGATCGGGTGCTCGCGGAGTTGCGGCAGGTACCGGCCCGGAGTGTCGTCGAAGTCGAGCCGCTCCTGGGCCGCGGCGGCCCCGGCCAGCAATGTGGTGAACAGTTTACTGATCGAGCCGATCTCGAAGATCGTCTGTTCGGTCACCGGGTGATCACCGCCGGGCGCGGTGGTGCCGAACTCGAAGAGCCGGGTCCGGTCCCCGTGGACCACCCCCACGGCGATGCCGGGAATACCGTGTGTCTCGCGCAACGCCGTGAAGGTGTCGTGCACGACGGTGCCCAGGACATCGTCGGTGGCCGCCGGGGCGGGCGCTTCGCCGGTGCACGCGGAGACGAGTAGGCCGGTGAGCAGAACGACCGCCGGCCGAATCCATTTCGTACCACGGTGTGCTCGCGCCTCGGTAGCACGGCCGCGGCGACCGCGTCGGGCGCGGTGCCCCGGCCTCCGCTCGCCTGGTTCGCGGGCGGCATCGGTATCTGGAAACCCCATAGGTGGCACGGTAAGCGGTCCGACCACCGTGGCCGGCAATTCGATGAGATTCTGAGCACGGGCCGGCACCCACGGTTCGGGCGGCCCGGTCGGGGCCGCGACTCCCGGCGAGCGGAAGCGGCGCAGCTTTCTGGACGGGGGTATGGAGCGTGCCCCATCGGCACCCGGTGATCAGCTCGGTACAGGGCATGCCGGGCCGTACCGGAAGGCTGCGAAGGGGCGGGCGACCGGGCCGTTCCGAATCGTTCAGGCGGATTCGGCGAGGTTGTCCGCGGTCCAGATCTCGGCGAGCTCTTCAAGAGGCAGTTCGAGCACGCGGCTCAGGGACACGACCGTGCCGAAGCCGGGGGAGGGGAGGCGGCCGGTTTCGATCTTGCGGAGGGTCTCCGGGGAGATGCCGGCCGCGCGGGCCACCTCGGCGAGGTCGCGCCCGTCGCGGGCGATACGCAACCGGACTCCGAGGCGGCGGCCGGCGTCGATCTGAGAGGCGGTGAGGGGCAGGCGGACCATGCCTCCACTCTAAAGAGTGGTATTAATGTACCGCAAGGACGGTATAGAAATACCATTGGCTGTGGAGGTTGTGATGGTGGAGTTGAAATCGCTCGAGGAGATCGAGCGGATGCGCGTCGCGGGCGCGTTCGTGGCCGAGATCCTGGCGGAACTGCGGGCGGTCGCGGCGGTGGGGGTGAACCTGCTCGACCTGGAGATGATCGTGCGCGAACGGATCCGGCAGCGGGGCGCGGTGTCGTGTTACTGGGACTACGCGCCCTCGTTCGGGCGCGGTCCGTTCCGCAATACGGTCTGCCTGTCGGTCAACGACGCCGTCCTGCACGGGCTGCCCTTCGACTACGCGCTGCGCGACGGCGATGTACTGACCGCGGATCTGGCGTTGAGCATCGACGGCTGGGTCGCCGACGCCGCCACCACAGTCATCGTCGGCACACCCGCCGCCGCGGATCTGCGGCTGGTGCAGGCCACCGAAGAGGCGCTGGCCGCGGCGATCGAGGCCGCGCAGCCGGGTAACCGGATCGGTGACATCTCCGCGGCGATCTCCGCCGTCGCCACTGCGTACGGCTATCCGGTCAACACCGAGTTCGGCGGTCACGGGCTCGGGCGGACCATGCACGAGGACCCACACGTTTCCAACGCCGGACGCGCGGGCCGCGGCTTCCGGCTGCGGCCCGGCCTCACCCTCGCCCTCGAACCGTGGTTCGCGGCGACCACCGACCGGATCGTCACCGATCCCGACGGCTGGACCATCCGCTCGGCGGACGGCTCCCGCACCGCCCATTCCGAGCACACCGTCGCGATCACCGCCGACGGCCCCCGGGTGCTGACCACAGTGGTGTGATCGGTTCCACCATTCCGGAATTCGACGTGGCCCTACCAGTGCCCGCCCCCGAGACCGGTATGTCGATCCGGAGTACATCCCGGCCGGGCACCCGGAGGGCGGGAGAAAGTACCTGGTAGAGATTCACGGGGATCGTCGCTTTCGCGCAACCGTGAGATTGGCACGGACCACACCGGTACTCGGGTGGTCGGGGCCGAGTATCCGCTCGCAGTCGGTGAGGATCTGTTCATAGAGCAGGATCGCCTCGGCGACCCGGTCCGCCGACACGTAGGCGCTGGCGAGGTTGCTGCGGTAGGCCAGGGTGTCGGGGTGGTCGGGGCCCACGCACCGCTCGGCGGCGGCAACGGTTTGCTTCAGCAGCGGGATCGCTTCGTCTCCTCGGCCCGCTACCCAGTGGGCGTGGGCGAGGTCGGCGCGGTAGGTCAGGGTGTCGGGGTGGTCGGGGCCCAAGGATTGTTCGGAGTCGATGAGGGTCTGTTCGTGTAACGGGATCGCTTCGTCTCCTCGGCCCGCTACCCAGTGGGCGTGGGCGAGGTTGGCGCGGTAGGTCAGGGTGTCGGGATGGCCGGGGCCGAGGACGCGCTCGGAGTCGGTGAGGGTCTGTTCGTAGAGGGGGATCGCCTCGGCGATTCGGCCCGCCGATTCGTATGCGCTGGCGAGGTTGTTGCGGGCGGTCAGGGTGTGGGGGTGGTCGGGGCCGAGGACGCGCTCGGAGTCGGTGAAGGCCTGTTCGTGTAGCGGGATGGCTTCGGCGACCCGGCTCGCCGATTGGTAGACGCGGGCGAGGTTGGCACGGGCGGTCAGGGTGTGGGGGTGGTCGGGGCCGAGGACGCGCTCGGAGTTGGTGAGGGTCTGTTCGTGTAGCGGGATCGCCTCGGCGACGCGGCCCGCTGCCCCGTAGGCGTAGGCGAGGTTGTTGCGGGCGGTGAGGGTGTGGGGGTGGTCCGGGTCCAGGACGCGCTCGGAGTCGGTGAGGGTTTGTTCGTAGAGGGGGATCGCCTCGGCGACTCGGCCCGCCGATTCGTAGGCGTGGG
>NZ_JBFAHF010000016.1:0-115018 GCF_040654015.1 Nocardia sp. NPDC050799 | reverse complement strand
GTCCGGGTCCAGGACGCGCTCGGAGTCGGTGAGGGTTTGTTCGTAGAGGGGGATCGCCTCGGCGACTCGGCCCGCCGATTCGTAGGCGTGGGCGAGGTTGTTGCGGGCGGCCAGGGTGTCGGGGTGGTCGGGGCCCAGGATCCGTTCGAAGTCGGTGACGGCTTGTTGATAGTGGGGCAGGGCGCTGGTGTGCATGCCTTGGTCGAGCAGGAACAACCCGGCGTAACTGCGGATCATCGTGATCGTGGCGGTGGCGGACCCGTCGCGGGAGGTGGAGTGGTCGATGAGGGCGTCGATGTGGGGCAGCAGGGCTCGCCAGGTCGGCCAGGTGCCCGGGTCCTGATAGTCGGGCAGGACAGCATGCAGGCTCCCGGCGGCGCGGGTGTGGGCTCGTTCGATCGCTGCGGCGCCGCGGTACGGATCGGTGTAATCGGGAGTGCGGGCCACGGTTTGAACCAGCCGGTGGATCGACAGCCCGGCATTTCCAGGGTCCGGGGTGATCATGTTGTAGGCCGCCAGTACCCCGAGCGCGGCATCCACAGTGGTCTGGTCCGCCATTGCACGGCACAGGATGAGTGGAATGTTGTCGGGGGCGTACCAGGCCAGAGTGCGGAGCAGTTCCACCGCGGCGGGGTCGGTCTCGGCGATGCGGTCCAAGGTGACCCGCCAGATCCGGGCAATCGTGCGTTGCGGGTCGGTGCCGGCCGCGACACGGTCGAGGGTGGGGCCGGGTTGGTTTTCGAGCAGTTGCAGATAGGCGTGGGGGGTGGTGAACCGTTGTTGTGCCAGATATGCCCCGGCCTGCTCGATTGCCAATGGCAGATACCCGAGTCTCTCGCACAATTGCGCGGCTCCCTCGAGATCGCGTGGTCCGGCGGCGGTGATCAACGCGACGAGTAGCTGTTCGGCTTCGGCGGCGGCGAGGACGTCCAGCGAGATCACCACCGTTCCGGGCTGCCACGGCACCGACAAGCGGCCGGTGATCAGGACCCGCCCGGTGCGGGCTCGCGCCAGTATTGCGGCGATATCGGCCGGGTTCTCGACATTGTCGAGGATCAGCAACCAGCCGGTGTGGGTGGCCAGCCACTGCACCCCCTGCTCGGCCAGGTCTTCGACGGTCAACGCCTCGGCGAGTGCGGGCTGCAGCCGGGCCGCGAACCCGGCCAGCCCCCGCTCGACTCCTTCCGAGGAATCCGCGCGGATCCACACGATCGGCGCGCACCCGTGTGGGCGGGTGCCTGCCCAGTAGGCAGCGAGGCTGGATTTGCCGATACCGCCCAGCCCGTGCACCGCGGCAACGACCACCGGCCCGCCGGCGGTGACGGCGGCGTCCAGCCGGGCCAACTCGGACTCGCGGCCTACGAACCAGCCCGGCCACGCCTCCAGATTGTCGATCCCGGGTGGAGCCTCGAGCTGGGCTATCGGCCGGAAGGCTTCCGCGGGCGGCTGCACCACCCGGGTGGTGAACTGGGTGTGGAAATCGCCGCCGACCTCCACCCCTGCGGCCGAGAACACAACAGGCGCGGCAAGTGCTGGTCCAGGGGTCGCTGCCGCGCCTAACGAGGGTCCGGCGGCTCCGAGACCACCTGCACATCGGTCACGGAGAAATCCCCGGCGACCTTCACCTCTTTCGCGATCACGCCGCTGGCGCCTGCGGCCCGGATCCCCCGGACCTCGACTCGGCCGGCCTCGACCCGCTCCAGTCGCACACCAACCAACTCGGCGGCCTCGGGCGAATGCTGCTCGATCACCCCGAGCAGAATTTGCACCGCCTCCGCCAGCTCCGGATCAGTGCCCGCGCCCGCGGCCGCCAATTCCTCGGCCAGCACCACCTGACGCGCCGGGGCCTGTGGGCGGGCCTCGACGATCGCTACATCCACCGATGAGTACCGCTGCCCCAGCAGGTCTTTCACTCTCTGGTATGCGTCGCACACTGCCAGTCTCGCCGTCTCGCCCGCCCCTGCCGCCAGACCGGCCGATACCGCCGATGCTGCAGCCATCGCCGCCGCCATGATCTCCGGCCCCACCAGAATCGCCCCTCTCGGTACCGATCCCACCCGAACTCGACTACTGGGCGGGGAATCTCCACAATTTATCGGAAAGACCAGCTACACACCGGTGTTCACTCGAATGCCTTCCGGCGTCCTCGTGCCGACCCGGGCCGGTCGTGCGCCCGATAGGGCAGGCAGTGGCCGACCAGCCGCAATCCTCTGGCCACAGCGAACAAAGCTCGGATCACTCGCGACTGTGGTGAGACGGGTCGCCGGCGGTGGGTGCGGCGCACAGCATCGTTCTTGCCGCCGAGAACATGCCCGGTCAGCGCCGAGGCGCCACCCTCTCGGCTTCACGTCCGCCGACGCGAGGCTCGCCCGGTGCCGGGGTGGCGCGAAGTCCCGGGAGCGACTCGCTGGTCCCGGTTCAGGTCGCCCGGCTCACCGACGACATGTGGAAGTCCGGGATCCGCAGCGGCGGCATGGCCGTGCGGGTGAACCAGTCCTTCCATTCTCGCGGCAGCGTGAGTTCGGTGGCCCCGGCCTCGGTGACCCGGCGCAGCAGGTCCAGCGGGCTCTCGTTGAACCGGAAGTTGTTCACCGCCGCGGTGACCTCCCCGTTCTCGACCAGGTACACGCCGTCGCGAGTGAGACCGGTGAGCAGCAGGATGGCCGGGTCGACCTCGCGGATGTACCAGAGGGTGGTGAGCAGCAGACCGCGTTCGGTGCGCGCGATCATCTCGTCCAGTGTTGTCGCGGAACCGCCGGTGAGCAGCAGGTTCTGCACCGGGACGGTGGGGGAGGCGGCGTAGTCGGCGGCGGTGGCGCGTGGATACACCAGATCGGCGATCGTGCCGTCGCGCAACCAGTCCACCCGGGGCGCGGGCAGCCCGTTGTCGAAGACCGACACCGTCTCCGATGAGGCCGGGGTGGCCACGAACGGCAGGCACTGCAATCCGGGCGCCGCGGGATCGGAGAAGAGGGTCAGCGGGATATCGGTGAGCTTCTCACCGACCCGGGTACCGCCCGCGGCCGCGAACGCGGTGTGTCCCTCCTGCGCGCCCCGGCCCTCCATGGACCAGTACATATAGATGAGGAGGTCCGCGACCGCCGACGGCGGCAGCAGGGTTTCGTACCGCCCGGCGGGCAGTTCCACCCGCCGGGCAGACCAGTCCAGCCGCCGGGACAGCTCCGCCAGCAGACCGGGGGTGTCCACATCGGTGAAATCGGCGGTGCCCGCGCCCACCCAGGCACTGGCCAGGTCCGCCCCGTCGCCGCGCTTACCGTTGATCTCGATCGACCCGGTGGGCTGGGTGTAGCGGCGCCGGACACCGGTGGAGGTGCCGAGCCAGGTGGTCTGTACCTGATGGTGCGCGAAACCGTAGAGCCGGTCGCCGCCGTCGAAACCGGTGGCCAGATCGGCGGCGAGCCCGGTAAACACATCGATCCCGGTGACGGCCGGAGCCTGCTCCCAATCCGGTGCCGCCGGAACCGCCTCCGCGTCCAGCAGCGGCATGGCGTCGCGGGCCGGTTCGGCGGATCGGGCGGCCTCCTCACTCGCCCGCACCACGGCCTCGATATCGGCGGGGTCGACACTGGTCGAGACCACGCTGCCGACGCGCGCCGAACGCGGGCCGTCCCGGAACACCGAAACCACCGACCAGCGCCGCGAGACGGAGGCGCCGTTGGTGGTCATCGAGTTGCCGGCCCAGCGCAGCGAGGCCTCGTACTCGTCGCTGACGATCACGATCGCCTCGTCGGCCCGGGACGCGCCGAGGGCCCGCTCGACCACCGCACCCGCGGGCAGCACACCCGCACCGATCACCGTCATCGTCCTGCCTCCGTCCGGGTGTTGAGGACGTTCACGCCGCGCACCAGTACCGACGGGCAGCCGTGACTGACCGCCGCGACCTGGCCGGGCTGCGCCTTACCGCAGGTGAACGCGCCGCCCAGCTGCCAGGTCGACGGTCCGCCGACCGCCTCCATCGAACCCCAGAAATCCGTGGTGGTCGCCTGATAGGCGACATCGCGCAGCTGGCCGGCCAGCTCACCGTTGCGGATCCGGAAGAAACGCTGCCCGGTGAACTGGAAGTTGTAGCGTTGCATATCGATCGACCAGCTCTTGTCGCCGACGATATAGATGCCGTCGGCGACCCGCGAGATCAGTTCGGCGGTACTGGTATCGGTATCGGGATCGGGCTGTAGCGAGACATTGGCCATCCGCTGGATCGGTACATGGTGGGGGGAATCGGCGTAGGAACAGCCGTTGGAGCGGTCCAGGCCCAGCCGCGGCGCGAACACCCGGTCGAGCTGATAGCCCACCAGTACCCCGTCGCGCACCAGATCCCAGCGCTGACCGGCCACTCCGTCGTCGTCGTAGCCGACGGTGGCCAGCCCGTGCGGCTGGACCCGGTCGGCGGTGACGTGCATGACCGGGGTGCCGTAGCGCAGCGTGCCCAGCAGATCCGGGGTCGCGAACGAGGTCCCGGCGTAGGCCGATTCGTAGCCGATCGCGCGGTCGTACTCGGTGGCGTGACCGATGGATTCGTGGATGGTGAGCCACAGGTTGGTGGGGTCGATGACCAGATCGGTCGGGCCCGGGGTGACGGTCGGCGCCTTCACCTTCTCGGCCAGCCATTCCGGGATCCGGGCCAGTTCGGTATCCCAGTCCCAGACCCCGTCGGCGCCGGTGACATACTCCCAGCCGCGGCCGACCGGGGGCGCCAGGGTGCGCATGGTCTCGAACGAGCCCGAGGCGGTGTCGACGGTGATCGCCTCCAGTTCCGGGTGCAGGCGCACCCGCTGCTGGATGATCGAGGAACCGGCGGTGTCCGCGTAGTAGGTCTGTTCCTTGACCTGGAGGAGTGACGCGGTGACGTGGTCGACGCCGTCGGCGGCGGTCAGCCGGCCCGAATACTCTTGGAGCAGAGCCACTTTGTCGGCCGAGACCACGGTGAACGGATCGATCCCGTAGTCGGAGATCCAGCGGGCGTTGTCGTAGCGGGGTTCGGCGGCGAGTTCGACGCGTTCCCGGTTCAGGTCGCGCAGGGTGGTCGCCACGGCCACCGCGGACCGCGCGACCTCGGCCGCGGTCTCCCGGGTCAGCGCCGCGTGCGAGGCGAAACCCCAGGTGCCGTCGACGATGACGCGGACCGCGAACCCGAGTTCGACGGTATCGGTCAGTGCCTCCACCCGGCCGTCGCGTAACCGCAGTGTCTGCGTACACAATCGGTGCACCCGCAGATCGGCGTGCTCGGCCCCGGCCGCGCGGGCCGTGGCGAGAGCCGACTCCGCCAGCGCGGCCAGCGGCAGGTTCGCGAACTCCGGATCGATATCGTGCCCGGACGGTAGGCCGCCCGATTCGATAGAGGTTGTCGCCGTCACCCTGCACAACTTAGTCCGCTGTGCCGGATCACGGGCGATACGCTCAACCGAACTGCTGCCAGCCCAGCCGGATCACCATGGCGACCACGACCACCAGCAGCACCGCGCGGACGAACTCCGCGCCGCGGTCCAGCGCCATTCGCGAACCCAGCACGGCGCCCGCGATATTGGCCAGCGCCATCGCCGCGCCCAGCGCCCACAGCACATGCCCGGTGGCACCGAAATAGATCAGCGCCCCGATATTCGAGCCGCAGTTGATCACCTTCGCCATCGCCGCCGCCCGGACGAACTCGGTGCCGAGCAGGGTGGCGAACGTGATGATCAGGAAGGTTCCGGTGCCGGGACCGAGTAGTCCGTCGTAGGCGCCGACCAGACCCGCGGCCAGCGCCACCACCAGAACGACCTTGCGCCGCGACGGGGGATGGGTGGCCAGGGTGATCCCGATCGAGGGCCGGGCCGTGACGAAGATCGCCACCCCGATCAGCACCACCAGCACGATCGGGATGAACAGCTCCCGGTCGATGAGCGCCACCGCCGCCGCGCCCGCCGCCGCGGTGATCGCCGCCAGCACGGCGGCGGGTATCAGCAGCCGCCACTGGAGCGGAACCTTCCGGGCGAAGGTGGCCGCCGCCGTGGCCGTGCCCGCGACCGCCGCCAGTTTGTTGGTGCCCAGTGCCGTCTGCGGGGCGAGGCCGGGGGCCACCAGCAGCAGGGTCGGCAGCACGATCAGACCGCCACCACCCACCACGGCGTCCACCCAGCCGGCGGCGGCCGCGGCCGGCAGTAGCATCAGCCAGTCGGTCACATCCACCCGCTCAGCAAACCAGAATGTCCGTAGGCCGAGATCACCGCTCACGCCATCCCACCGGGGCCGTCCTTCTAGGCTGGGCGGGTGCGCCGGTTCATTCTGTGGCTTCGAGACAACCCCGTCGTCGCGGACTCCGCGCTCGCGGCGGCGCTGCTTGTCTTCGACCTCACCATGGCCCGCGACAGCACCGACCTCGCCGCCTTCGTGGTGTTCTCGGTGCTCATCCCGCTCCCGATCGTGCTGCGCCGCATTTATCCGCGGGCAATGGCGGTGACCTTCATGGCGCTGTCGATCTGCGCCAGCACCATCGGCTATATCGTCGGCGATCCCACCGGGCACGCCGCGCTGATCGGCCACGGCGTCATGCTGTATACGCTGGTCGCCTATGTCGGTCGGCGCTCGGGACTCTGGTACGTGCTGGCACTGGTCGCCGATACCGCGTACGGGATGGCGCTGCTGAGCGGATTCCGGGCCGGGGATCTCGCGTTCGTCTCGGTGTTCTTCGCCCTGTGCTGGGCGCTGGGCGAGTTCACCGGCGCCCGCCGTGCCTACGACGCCGAGGTGGCGGCCCGGCTGGCCGTCGCCGACTCCGACCGGGAACGCCGTGCGCACGACGCGGTCTCGGCCGAGCGCACCCGGATCGCCCGGGAACTGCACGATGTGGTCGCACACGCGGTGAGTGTGATGATCGTCCAGGCCGACGGCGCGCGCTTCGCCCTGCGCACCGACCCGGATACCACCGAACAGGCGCTGGTCACCATTGCCGGGACCGGGCGCGAAGCACTGCGCGAACTCCGCCGCACCGTCGCGCTGCTGCGCACCGAACACGCCCCCGACGAAGTCCCCCAGCACGGGACGGCGGGGCTCGCGGCGGTGGTGCAGCTGATGCGGGACGCGGGCCTGGCGGTCGAGCTGGAACTGGCCGGTGAACTGGACGGTGTCGCGCCCGAGATCAGTCTGGGTACGCACCGCATCGTGCAGGAGGCGCTGACCAACACCCTCCGGCACGCCGGCGCCCACCCGAAGGCGTGGGTGCGGGTGCACCGGCACGCCGACCACATCGAGGTGGAGGTCGTCGACTCCGGCGGGGTCCCGGTGCGGCCCGAGGACCGGATCCAGGGCAGCGGCCTGGGCCTGGCCGGGATGCGTGAACGGATGGCGGTACTCGGCGGCAGCCTCGAGGCCGGGCGCCGGACCGACGGCGCCTGGCGGGTGTACGCGCGGATTCCGCTGTCCGCACCGGATCGGGAGTAGGCGGTGGCCGCCACTACATTGGAATCCGTGCCGATCACCGTGCTCGTTGTGGACGACCAGGAACTCATGCGCGTAGGACTCAAGATGGTGCTCGGCGCACACCCCGATATCGAGGTGGTCGGCGAAGCCGATAACGGCGCCACCGCGGTCGCCCGGGCCGCCGAACTGACCCCCGACGTGGTGCTCATGGACGTCCGGATGCCGGTCGTGGACGGCGTTACCGCCACCGGGCGCATCCTCGAGGCCGATCATGGGAGCCGGGTCCTGGTGATGACGACCTTCGACCTCGATGAACACGCCTTGGGCGCGCTACGCGCCGGCGCGAGCGGGTTCCTGCTCAAGGACACCCCGCCCGAAGACCTGATCTCGGCCATCCGCAGCGTCGCGGCCGGGGACGCGGTGGTGTCGCCGAAGGTCACCAAACGTCTCCTCGACCGGCTGATCGCCGAAGAACCCACGCCCTCGCGCGACCCCGGAATCCTCGAGGTGCTGACCGCTCGCGAACGCGAAGTACTCGAACAGATCGCCGCCGGGCGGTCCAATGCCGAGATCGCGGGCCAGCTGTTCCTGTCCGAGGCCACGGTGAAGACCCACGTCGGCCGGGTCTTGACCAAACTGGGCCTGCGTGACCGGGTGCAGGCGGTGGTGCTGGCCTATGAGACCGGCGTGGTGCGTCCGGGCGGCTGAGCAAGCGGGACCTGCTTCGGCCCGCTCGGGTGCGAGTAACGGAGGTTATCCAGGCGACGGTGCCCGAGGCCAGCCGTGCAATCCCCGGCATCGGGAGCAAATCGGACATCTCGTTCGTTGTACGGGCAGTCCGACCGAAAGGTTCGCCCATGCCCGTCCTCGGTTTCCTCGTCTATCTCGTCGTCGAGATCGCCGTCTTCGCCGCCGCCGTCACCTGGCTCGGTGCCGTTCCCGCCATCCTGTTGCTCATGGCCAGCTCCGCCGCGGGCATACTGCTGCTCGGTTCGCAGTGGCGCCGAGTGGGGGAACAGTTCCGCCGCGCCTCGCGCGGCGAGATCACCCCGGGTGCCGCGGTCGCCGACGGTGCGCTGGTGGGCGCGGGCAGCCTGCTGATGTTCGTGCCCGGTCTGGTCACCTCGGTGGTGGGGCTGCTGATGCTCATCCCGCCGACCCGCGCGCTGTTCCGCCCGGTACTGGCCTCCCTGGCCGCGCGCCGGGTCGCGAAGATCGCCGCGGCCGCGCCGTACCGGCCCACGGTGATCGATGCCGATGTCGTGGACGGTGTCGTGGTGAGCGAGTGGTACACCGACGAGCGGCCGCAATCGAGCAGCATCCTGGAAAAGCGGCTTCCACCGGCGGAACAGCACCGGATCTAGGAATCGTCGGCCATCCGGTACTCGCCTCGTTCCAGCCGGTCCAGCACACCGGCGGTCCAGCCGGTGAGATTGTCGAAGACCCCGCTCCACAGTTCGAGCAGATCGGTGGCGTGCGGGGGCTCGTAGCGGCCCGGATGGTCGCCGACCATGGCCCGCAGGTCGTCGCGGATCGCGCGGCTGCCCTCGCGTTGTTCGCGTAGTTTCGCGATCACATGGGCGCGCGGCAGGGCATCCATGAACGCGATCCCGGCACCGAGTTCTTCCATGTCCGCGCTGGTCAGCGCCTCGTCCATCCGCTCCAGGAACTCCACTTCGCCGGCGGGGGTGAGTTCGAACAGGGTCCGGCCCGGCCCCCGGCCGCCGTCCTCGGTGCCCAGGGTGCGCAGCTTTCCCTCCTGGGTGAGTTGTTTCACGGCGTGATAGATGGAGCCGGGCTGCACATTGGTCCAGGTATCAGCGCGCCAGGACAGCAATTCGCGGCGCACCGCGTAACCGTGGGTCGGCTGCTGCCGCCGTGTCACCCCGAGAACCAGCAACCGTACCGCCGCCATCGTCGCTCCTTCCGTCACCGGAACAGTACGGTACTCAAATTTGACTTCCGATCGTCGAACGACTTAGCCTCGGGTAGTCAAAATTGACTATTGGGAGGATTCTCATGGGAGATACCGCGGTACCGGTGCTGCCCACACATGATCTGGCTCGCACGCTCGACTTCTACCGGGCGCTCGGTTACACGGTCACCTACGAACAGACGAGGCCGTATGTCTACGGCGCGATCTCGGCGCACGATTGCGACCTCCACTTCACCTCCGCTCCCGCGGGACACGCGGCCAGGGAGGAGGCGGGTTGTCTGGTCATGGTCGACGACGTCGCGGAGCGGCATCGCCACTTCAGCGCTGCGCTACGGGAACGGTTCGGGCGGATGCCCACGCAGGGGCCAGGGCGGATCACTCGTTTCCGCGCCGGCCAGACCAGGTTCAGCCTCATCGACCCGGACGGCAACCGAGTGATCTATATCGCGCGAACGGAGCCGGCGGAACTCGAGTACGGCGGATCGGCGAAACTGACCGGTCTTGCCCGAGTTCTCGACAATGCGCGGATCCTGCGCGATTCCAAGAACGACGACAAGGCCGCCGAACGAGCGCTCGAGTCCGGGCTGCGCCGCCACGGCGCGGCGGCCGGTGTGCTGGACCGGGCGCGCGCCCTGGCGGCGCTGGCCGAGCTCGCGATCGCGCGCGGAAACCCGGACAAGGCCACCCAGCGCCGCGCCGACCTGGTGGCGCTCGGATTGACCGAGGCCGAACGGACGGAACTCGCCGCTGAGCTCGGCGCGGCAGACGACCTCGAAGAATGGCTGCGGCCACAAGCGGATTGACTTGGCACGCCGGAGCGGCGATCTGCGGGTTCCGTTCGCACTGCCCGGTTTCCCGGGCTGCTGGGGATCGGTGAGGTCGTTTGCTCCTTCACGCGCGGTGAGGTCCGAGGCCGAGACGGCCCTTCGGTAGGGGAAGGTCGCCCGGCGCGCGAGCGGTCACCACGTCGTGCCGCGGGCGGGCGCCGGCACCGTCGACGATGAGCGGTGGGTTACGCCGCGTACGGATCCGGCGGGCCGCTCGTTGGAAATCTCGCCCCGGCCGGATCCGGACGGTGGCCGTTATTCCGCGGTGGCCGGCTCGGTCCGTGGAGTGAGTTCGATGCCGACGGTGCCCGACTTCCCGCGGCGCAGAACACTGCCGAACACCACCAGGGGCCCGGTGAGCCGGTACTTGCGGCGGATCAGGCGGCGGACCCGCGCGCTGCCATCGGCATCGAGGACCCGGCCGGTGCCGTGGACGACCTCACCGCGCGGGGTGCCCTTGTAATCACAGGGCTGCAGCGTCACCTCCGGGTTGCGCCGCAGCCTTTTCACCTTCCAGCTGTCGGTGACGGTCCAGACGTAGAGCTTGTCTTCCTCGGCCACCGCCCACAGGGGTGTCGGCACCGCAGTGCCGTCCTTGCGGAAGGTGGTGAGCAGAACGTAGTCGGCGGTACCGACCGCACCGAGCGTGTTGGTCATGGAGTCAGCGTAATTCGCGGCGGACCGGGCAGGTACCGACGACCGGCCGATCGGGATCGCCGAGAGACTTGTCGGCGATCCGGGTGATCGACCCGGTCTCATGGTGGTACGGGACCGCACGGGCCCGGTGCGGATTCAGCTGACACAGCTGTCCCCGACCCGTGGCGATCGCCCTGGCCGGGACCGGGGCGACCACCGCCATGTCCACCCCGGTCCGGGTGATCCGGCGCCGCCGCGGGCCTGCCGCGCCCGCTCGCGCCCGGACCGGCCCGCGCGACCCGGGCGGCGGTGCGGCAGACTGGACTCCCGTGAGTACGCAGCTGCTGGTCGGAGGCCGGATCTACAGTTCGAGTGCGCCCGATGCCACCGCCCTGGCGGTGACCGACGGCGTCGTCGTATGGCTCGGCGCCGACCATGTGGGGCGTGCCCTGCATCCGGACGCCGAGGTAGTCGAGCTCGACGGCGCCTTGGTGACCCCCGCTTTTGTGGAACCGCACCTGCACACCACCGCGCTCGGCCTGCAACTCGCGGGCCTCGACCTCGCCGCGGCCCGTTCGCTCACCCACTGCCTGGAACTGGTCGCCGAATACGCCGCCCGCCACCCGGACGGCGCGATTCTCGCCGACGGCTGGGACGAGACCCGCTGGCCGGAGGGCCGGCCGCCGACGGTCGCCGAAGTGGACGCCGCCGCCCGGCCCGGGCAAGCGGTGTATCTGGCGCGGGTGGACGCGCATTCCGCGGTGGCCTCCTCGGCGCTGCTGGACGAGGTGCCGGGACTGAGTTCCGCGTCCGGGTTCACCTCGGGGGAACCGGTGCGGGCGGCGGCCCACCATCTCGTACGGGCCGCGGCCCGGGCCCGGCTCACCCGGGAACAGCGGGACGCGGCCCGGCGGACCGCGCTGGACGCCGCGGCCGCACACGGGGTGGCGGCCGTGCACGAATGCGCGGGTCCCGATATAGAAGGAGAAACCGATCTGCGCGAACTGCTCGGCTTCGAGCACGGTGTGCAGGTGCGGGCCTACTGGGGTCAGGCGGTGCGCACCGCGGACGAGGCGCGCACGCTGCTGTCCGACCTCGGGGCGCACGGGCTCGCCGGTGACCTGTTCGTGGACGGGTCCATCGGCTCGCATACCGCTCGGTTGCGCGACCCGTACGCCGACGACCCCGGGACCGGGGTCTCCTATCTGGACGCCGGGGATATCGCCGCCCATGTGCGGGCCTGTACCGAGGCGGGCGTCCAAGCGGGTTTCCACGCCATCGGCGACGGGGCGCTCGACGCGGTGGTGGCCGGGTTCGGGCAGGTGGTCGCCGAACTCGGTGGTCCGGCCGTGGCCGCGCGTGGCCACCGGGTGGAGCACGCGGAACTGCTCGACGCGGCACAGATCGAGGCCCTCGCCGCCTGGGGTGTGATCGCCAGTGTGCAACCCGGGTTCGACTCCGCCTGGGGCGGACCCGACGGGATGTACGCCGAACGACTCGGTGCCACCCGCGCCGCGGCCCTGAACCCGTTCGCCGCCATGGCCGCGGCCGGTGTCTCGCTGGCCATCGGCTCGGACGCGCCGGTGACCGCGCTCGACCCGTGGGCGGCGGTCCGCGCGGCCGTGCACCACCGCACCCCCGGGCACGGTCTCTCCCCGCGGGCCGCCTTCGCCGCCGCCACCCGCGGCGCGTGGCGGGCCGGCGGCGTGCGCGACGGCGTCGCCGGAACCCTGGTGCCCGGGGCGCCCGCGTCGTACGCGGTATGGGAGGCCGGTGAGCTGGTGGTCGCCGCGCCCACCGATACGGTCCAGCGCTGGTCCACCGACCCCCGCTCCCGGGTTCCCGGCCTGCCGTCGCTGACCCCGGACGCCGACCTGCCGCGCTGCCTGCGCACCGTGCGCGACGGTGTCCCCATCTACCAGGCGTGATCTCGGCCCGAGCGGAACAGGATGCAGCAGTGAACCAGGGTGACGGGCCGGCGATCCGGTGGACCGGCGGGCTCGCCCGCTACCCGGTGGTGGTGCGGTCGGTGGCCGCGGTGTTCGCCGGTGTCCTGCTGTTCGGCAGCTTCCCGCCGCGGCCGTGGTGGTTCCTCGCGCCCGCCGGGATCGCGCTGTTGACCCTGGTGGTGCGCAGCGGGCCCCGCCTGCGGGCCGGGTTCGGCTACGGCTTCCTCGCCGGACTCGGTTTCTTCCTTCCGCTGCTGCCGTGGACCGGGATCTATGTGGGTCCGCTGCCGTGGCTCGCGCTGTCCACCGCGTGCGCGGTGTACCTGGGCCTGTTCGGGGTGCTCGGCCGGATACTCGGGCGGCTGCCGGGATGGCCGCTGTGGCTCGCCCTGGCCTGGACGGCGGCCGAATGGGGCCGGTCGAGTTTCCCGTTCGGGGGGTTCCCCTGGGGGCGATTGGCCTTCGGCCAGGCCGACGGCTGGTTCCTGCCGCTGGCCGCCTATGGTGGTGCGCCGCTGGTGAGCTTCGTCGTTGCGCTGAGCGGTACCTGCGGGGCCGCCGTGGTTCTCGGAGTGCTCCGCCGGGCAGGTTCGCGCCGGGCGGCGGTGAGTACTGTGCCGGGGGCGGCGGGTCGTGCCGGCGGGAGCACCGCCCCGGGCAGTGCCGAGGAAGCGACCGCCGACAGCCACGCCGGTTCGACGAGCGAGGGTGCCGCGGCGCGCGGGGGCCGGGTGGCGACGGCGGCCGCCGCGGCGACCTGTGTGTTACTCGCCGCGGCCGGGTTCGGGCTCGGGGCGACACTGCCCGGTCCGCTCGAAGGAGACCGGACGATCACCGTGGCCGCCATCCAGGGCAGCGTGCCCCGTCTCGGCCTCGATTTCAATGCGCAGCGTCGGGCCGTGCTCGACAATCATGTCCGCCGGACCGAACAACTGGCCGATGAGGTGGCGAGCGGTCTGTTTCCGGCCCCGGATGTGGTGGTGTGGCCCGAAAACTCCTCCGATATCGACCCGTTGCGCAATTCCGACGCATCCGCGCTCATCTCGGCGGCGGCCCGGCGGATCTCGGCACCGATTCTGGTGGGAGCTGTGCTGGTCAACGGGGACGGCACCACCACGAATTCGGTGATGGTGTGGACCGCGGAAAGCGGCCCGGGGGACCGTCACGACAAAAAAATAGTACAGCCTTTCGGTGAATACCTGCCGATGCGCGGATTCTTCCGGCTCTTTTCGGACTATGCGGACAGGGCGGGATACTTCGTCCCGGGTCACGGAGACGGAACAATTCGGGCCGCAGGTACGGAAATCGGGGTGGCAACCTGTTACGAGGTCGCTTTCGACCGGGCTTTCCGAGATTCGTTGCACTCCGGAGCGCAATTGCTCGCGGTCCCTACGAACAATGCGACTTTCGGCAATAGTGAAATGACTTACCAGCAACTGGCGATGTCCAGGGTGCGGGCTGTCGAACACGGGCGCTCGCTGGTCGTGGCCGCCACCTCGGGGGTCAGCGCGCTCATCGCCGCGGACGGCACGGTGCGGCAGGAGAGCGCGCTGTTCACCCCCGAGGCGCTGGTCGCCGAGGTGCCGCTGCGTGATTCGCACACCCCGGCGACGGTGCTGGGGCCCTGGCCGGAGTTGGTCGCCGTGTTCGTGACGGCGGCCGGTGTGGTGCTCTCGATCGTGCGGCGGCGAACCGCTCGCGGGCCGGCCGAGACCCCCACGGCGCCCGTGTCCGGCTGACCGCCGGCCCGGATTCTCGTCGTCACCGGCGAGTCTGTGATAACGCCTGGGCTGTCGGCGGTTCTTCCGGTTTGCACCTTGTTTATTTTTCGGTTTCGGAGGGTAAACATGCCCGGCTCTTTGTGCGTAGTATCTAGGCAGCGCCCGGTCCCGCCGGGGGAGAAGTGAAGCGATCTTCCGCGTCTCTGCGTCATCAGCGTGCCGGAAATCGGACACCGCGGTCCGATAGCTGTTCCGGCTCCAGGTAACCATTCGGTTTCGACTGCAATCCATTCACCGTGATGCTCCGAATAACCAGTCGTGAATCACACCCCACGGCCGGTACAGGCCGGTTGCGGGCTGTTCGGGGAGTGTCGAGCTGTAGAACGGAGTGATTGATGAGATCGTCGGCCACCGGGGTCGATAGCAGTTCGTCGGCGGAAGTTTCGGCCGAACCGTTTCCGCTCACACCCGCGCAGACAGCGCTGTGGTACGCCCAGCGGATTCAGCCCGAGATCCCGCTCGTCGTCGTGGAGTACGTGAAGTTCCACGGTGATCTCGATCCGGGTCTGCTGCTGTATGCGATCGAGCGTTTCGGTGTGGAGACCGAGGTCGGCCTCCAGCGCATCGTCCAGATCGACGGAGTCCCGCACCAGGTGGTCGATCCGGCTATGCGACCGGGGTGGGCGCGACTGGATCTGCGATCCGAGCCGGACCCGCAGGCCGCGGCGCTGGCCTGGATGAAGAACGACGCGCGCACTCCGGTCGACTTCGACCACGACTCGCTCGTCTTCAATGCCGTACTGCGCACCGGAGATCGCGACTACATCTGGTACTCCCGGGCCCATCACATCCTCATCGACGGTTATGCGGCGATGAACGCGCTGGTCCGCACCGCGGAGATCTACACGGCCTACTACGAGTCCCGGGAACCCACGGTGTCGCGCGCCACCCCGCTGGCCGAGCTCTACGCGGGGGAGCAGGAGTACCGGAATACGCAGCGGTTCACCAACGACCGCGTCTACTGGAGCGAAATCCTCGACGGCGCAGGGGAGGTCGTCAGTCTGTCCACCGTGGCCAATCCGCCGGCCACCGCGGACGCGGGCCGCCGGCTCGCCACCGCGGTCCTGAGCGAGGCCACCGAGGCGTCCGTCACGGCGGCGGCGACGCAACGCAACGCGACCGATCCGATCCTGTACGCCGCCGCCATGGCCTGCTACGTCCGGTCCATGACCGGGGAGAACGACGTGGTGCTGAGCCTGCCGGTCTCCGCGCGTACCACCGTATCGCTGCGCCGTTCCGCCGGAGTGGTGTCGAATGTGGTGCCGCTGCGGATCCGCTTCGAGCCCGGGACCACCGTCGAAGATGTCGTACGGGTGGTGGAACGTCAGATCACCGGCGCCCTCCGGCACCAGCGCTACCGGCACGACGATATCCGCCGCGACTGCGGTTACGACCGCGACACCCGCGGTTTCTTCGGCCCGATGATCAACATCATGCTGTTCAGCAAGCCGCTGCGCTTCGCCGAATGCGAGGTCTCGGTCCATGTGCTGGCCACCGGTCCGGTCGAGGACCTCTCGGTCAACCTGTACAACGGTGACGGCGGCCGGGTCCATCTCGATTTCGAGGCCAACCCGCTGCTCTACAGCGATGACGAGGTCGCCGCCCACCACCGCCGGTTCCTGGGCTTCCTGGACCGTTTTCTCACCACCGGAGCCGGCACCCCCGTCCGGGAGCTACCCGTGCTCACCGATGCCGAACAGCGCCAGGTGCTGCACACCTGGAACGATACGGCGGCGCAGGTCCACACCGGCACGCTCGCGGGAATTTTCGCCGACCGGGTGCGGCACTGCCCGGAGTCCGTGGCAGTGGAGTTCGAGGGTGCGGCGCTGACCTACCGCGAACTCGACGCCCGGGCGAACCGGCTGGCCCGCAAGCTGATCGCGGCCGGCGCCGGACCGGAACAGGTGGTCGGGCTGTGCCTGCGGCGCAGTATCGAACTGGTGGTCGCGATGTACGCCGTGATCAAGACCGGCGCCGCCTACCTTCCGCTGGATCCGGAGCATCCGGTCGCGCGGCTGGCGGGGATCGTGGACCGGGCCCGCCCGGTCGCGCTGCTGGTCGCCATCCGCGACGGCCTCGAACTGCCCGGCAATGCCGAACTGCTCGCGGTCGACACCGCCGATCTCTCCGGTTACGATCCCGCGCCCGTCACCGATGCCGACCGGATCTCACCGCTGCGTGGTGACCATCTGGCCTATCTGCTGTACACCTCCGGTTCCACCGGCGCCCCGAAGGGCGTCGGCATCACCCACGCGGCCATCGTGAACCGGCTCCGCTGGATGCAGCACCAATACCCGCTCGATCACACCGACGCCGTGCTGCAGAAGACTCCGGCGACCTTCGATGTCTCGGTATGGGAGTTCTTCTGGCCGCTGCAGACCGGCGCCCGGCTGGTGGTGGCGCGTCCGGACGGACACCGCGATCCGGCCTACCTGGCCGAGGTTATCCGCGAGAAGGGCGTCACCACAGCGCATTTCGTCCCATCGATGCTTTCGGTCTTCGTCACCGATACCGAGGTCGGTGACTGCGCGTCGCTGCGCCGGGTGTTCTGCAGCGGTGAAGCGCTGCCGCCGGCCACCGTGCGCGATTTCCACGCCGCGTTGCCGGGCCCGGACCTGCACAACCTGTACGGGCCCACCGAGGCCGCGGTCGACGTGACCTACTGGCACTGCCCACCGGACCCCGAATCCGTCCCGATCGGTTCGCCGGTGTGGAACACCCGCACCTATGTACTCGATGCGGCGCTGCGCCCGGTCCCGCCGGGCGCGGTGGGCGAGCTGTACCTGGCCGGTGTGCAGCTGGCGCGCGGCTACCTCGGCCAGGCGCCGCTGACCGCCGAACGGTTCGTGGCCGATCCGTTCACCCCGGGCACGCGCATGTACCGCACCGGCGATCTGGCCCGCTGGCAACTCGGGTCCGCCGGAAGCCGCCGCGGGGTACTGGAATACCTGGGCCGCACCGATTTCCAGGTGAAGATCCGCGGGTTGCGCATCGAACTCGGCGAGATCGAATCCGCACTGCTGGCCGACGAGCGGATCGCCCGCGCGGTCTGCGTCGCCCACCACACCCCCGCCGGCGATCGGCTCGCGGCCTACGTGGTGGCGCGTGGCGGGGCGACCCTCGAACCGGGCGCGGTCCGCGCGGAGCTGGCCCGCGCACTGCCCGGGTACATGGTGCCCGCCACGGTCACCGTGCTCGACGAACTGCCACTGAACAGCAACGGCAAGATCGACCGGGCGGCGCTGCCGGCTCCGGGCCCCACCGAACAGCGGGCCCGGACCGCGCCGCGCAACGAGGTGGAAGAAGTCCTGGCCACGATATTCGCCGAACTGCTGGGCGTGCCCGAGATCGGAATCGAGGACGGATTCTTCGAACTCGGCGGCAACTCGCTGGTGGCCGCCCGCGCGGTCGCGCGGATCAACACCGCGCTCGGTACCGCGCTGACCATTCGTGATCTGTTCGAGGCCGGCACCATCGTCGAACTGACCGATCGGTTCTCGGTCCACGACCCGGACCTCGCCTCACCGCAGCTGGTTCCGATGGTGCGGCCCGAGCGGATCCCGCTCTCACCGGCCCAGCAGCGGCTCTGGATCCTGAACCGCTTCGCCGAGCATGCCGCCGCCTACAACATGCCGCTCGCGGTCCGGCTGGACGGCATCCTGGATATCGAGGCGTTGCAGGCCGCGCTGCTGGACGTGCTGGAGCGTCACGAAAGCCTGCGGACCACCTTCCCCGAATCCGGTGAGGGCCCCTACCAGCGGATCCATCCGGCCGCCGCCGCCGGGCTCTCGCTCGAGGTGATCGAAGCCGACGGCGCCCGGATCACCGGTCTGGCCGCCGAGTTCGTGTCCCGGCCGTTCGATCTGCGTAGCGAGTTCCCGGTCCGGGTCGCCCTGTACGCCCTCGACGACGACAGCCACGTACTCGTGCTGGTGTTGCACCACATCTGCGGAGACGGCTGGTCGGTGGCGCCGCTGGCCCGGGATCTGACCACCGCGGTCGAGGCACGGGTCGCCGGCCGGGCGCCGCAGTGGACTCCGCTACCGGTGCAGTACGCGGATTTCGCGCTGTGGCAGCGGGAACTGCTCGGCGAGGAATCCGATCCGGGCAGCGCGCTGAGCCGGCAGGTCACCCACTGGCGGGCCGAACTGGCCGGGCTGCCCGATCAGCTCGACCTCCCGCTGGACCGTCCGCGTCCCGCCCGCCGCTCCACCGGAGGCGGGCGGGTCTCGTTCACCATCCCGGCCGGAACCCGCCGCGCGGCCGCGGAACTGGCGGCCGCGCGCGGGGCGAGCATGTTCATGGTGGTGCACGCCGCGCTGGCCACGCTGCTGGCCCGTATCTGCGGTAGCACCGATATCGTGATCGGTACCCCCATCGCGGGCCGCACCGATCCGGCGCTGGACGAACTGGTGGGGATGTTCGTCAACACCCTGGTGCTGCGCACGGAGGTCGATCCCGGCGCCGATTTCGGCCGGATGCTCGATATCGTCCGGGAAACCGATCTGAACGCCTTCGCCAATGCCGATGTTCCGTTCGAGCGGCTGGTCGAGGTGGTGAACCCGGAGCGCTCCGGGGCACGGCATCCGCTGTTCCAGGTGATGCTGTCCTACGACAACGCCGGTGAACTCGAGTTGGCGCTGCCGGGGGTGCGCACCGAGATCCTGCCGCTGGACGGGACCATCGCGAAATTCGACCTCCAGCTCGAGATCCATGACGACAACGCCGGCGGCGAACTGCACGCCGAGATCGGTTACGCGACCGATCTGTTCGACGAGCGGACCGTCGCCGCGATCGCGCGCAGGTTCGTCGCGGTGCTGGACGCGGCGGTCGGCAACCCCCGGCGGCCGGTCGGCGATATCGAGGTGCTGGAGCGGCGTGAGCGCGGCAACCTCGTTCCGCTGGCGGGTGGACCCGCCGAACCGCCGGTGCTGCTGGCCGATCTGTTCGGCCGGTCGGCGGTCAAGGACCCCGACGGGGTCGCCGTCCGTTACCGCGGACGGGACACCACCTACCGGGAACTGGACGAACGCGCGAACCGGCTGGCCCGGCTGCTGATCGAACAGGGTGCCGGACCCGAAACCGTGGTCGCGCTGGCGCTGCCGCGCGGTCTGGACGCGATCACCGCGGTCTGGGCGGTCGCCAAGACCGGCGCCGCCTACGTTCCGGTCGATCCGGGCTATCCCGCGGATCGGATCGCCCATATGCTCACCGATTCCGGCGCCCGGCTCGGGGTCACCGGCCGGGAACAGGTCGCGGCGCTGGCGGAGGCGCCCGGCGCCGTGGAATCGTGGCTGATCCTCGGCTCGCCGGATGTCGAAATCGACTGTGCCTCCGTCTCCGCGGCGCCGATCACCGATGCCGACCGGATCGCACCGTTGCGCAACGCGCATCCGGCCTACCTGATCTACACCTCCGGCTCCACCGGCACACCGAAAGCCGTTGTCGTCACCCACGCCGGACTGGCCTCCTTCGCCGCCGAACAGTGCTATCTGTTCGGCGTCACCCCGGCCGCACGCACCCTGCACTTCTCCTCACCGAGTTTCGATGCCTCGGTGCTCGAACTGCTGCTCGGGTTCGTCTGCGGGGCCACCGTGGTGATCGCGCCGCCGGATGTCTACGGCGGTGCCGAACTCGCCGGGCTGCTACGGGCCGAAGCCGTTACCCACGCGTTCGTCACGCCCGCCGCCCTGGGCACCGTCGACCCGTCCGGCTTGGAGCAGCTGCGCAGTGTCATGGTCGGCGGTGAGGCGTGCAGTCCCGAATTGGTGGCGGCCTGGGCCGACCGGTACCGCATGCACAATATGTACGGGCCGTCGGAGGCGACGGTGGCCGCCACCATGTCCGGCCCGATGCGGCCCGGCCGCCCGGTGCCGCTGGGTCATCCGGTGCGCGGTATGCGGTTGTTCCTGCTGGACTCCCGGTTGCGTCCGGTACCGCCCGGCACACCGGGCGAGCTGTACGTCTCGGGTCCCGGGCTGGCCCGCGGCTATCTGGGCCGGCACGGCCTGACCGCGTCCCGTTTCGTGGCGAGCCCGTACGGCCGGCGCGGTGAACGGATGTACCGCACCGGCGATCTGGTGGTGGCCGACCGGACCGGCCGGCTGCGGTTCCTCGGCCGCGCCGACGATCAGGTGAAACTGCGCGGCTTCCGGATCGAACTGTCCGAGATCGACCATGTACTGCGCGGCCATCCCGGGGTGCGGTCGGCACTGACGGTGGTGCACACCGATGCGCACGCCCGGCAGCGGCTGGCGGCCTATCTCGTCGCCGACAGCATGGTGGATCCGGCCGCGGTCCGGTCGGCCGTACGCGGGCAGCTGCCCGCGTACATGGTCCCCGACGCGGTCACCGTGCTGCCGGAGTTCCCGAAGGCGCCCTCGGGCAAGCTGGACCGTAAGGCGCTGCCCGAACCGGTGTTCCTGAACACGGGTACCACCTCTCGCGCCCCCGCCACCGAGGCCGAGCGCCGGGTCGCCGAAGTCTTCTCGGAGGTGCTGGGCTGTACGGTGACCGGCGCCGAGGACCCGTTCTTCGACCTGGGCGGCAACTCGCTGCTGGCGACCCGGCTGGTCGGCGAGCTCTACGACCGGTTCGGGGTGGACCTGCCGGTCCGCATGGTGTTCGAGGCCCCCACCGTCGCGGCGCTGACCGAAGAGCTGCTGCGGACTCCGGCCACCGCCCGGGTCCCGCTGGCCGCCTACGATCCGCGGCCGGCGCGGCTGCCGTTATCGCTGCCGCAGCAGCGGCTGTGGTTCCTCAACCGGTTCGCTCCCGAGTCCAGTGCCTACAACATCGCGTTCGTTCTCGATATCGACGGTGCGCTGAACATCCCCGCACTGCGGGCGGCGCTCGGCGATATCGTCGAACGGCACGAGGTCCTGCGCACCGTGTTTCCGGCCGACGGTGACGGCGCCCAGCAGCGCATTCTGCCCGCGGCGTGGGCACTGCCCACCCTGGAACTACAGGAGACCGATCACGTGGGGGCCGCCGCCGCGCTCCGGGAAACCGCCACCACCGGTTTCGATCTCACCGTGGGAACGCCGCTGCGGGCGACACTGCTGCGCACCGGGACGGACCGCTACCGGCTCGGCGTGGTGCTCCACCACATCGCCGCCGACGGCTGGTCGATGGGGCCGCTGATCCGCGACCTGGCGCTGGCCTATCAGGCCCGCCGCGCCGGGGCGGCGCCGCAGTGGTCACCGCTGCCGGTGCAGTACGCCGATTTCGGTCTCTGGCAGCGGGAGCACCTCGGTAGCGAGTCCGACCCGGACAGCCTCGCCGCTCGCCAGCTCGGCTACTGGCGGGACCAGCTCGCGGGCCTGCCCGACGAACTACCTCTGCCCTACGACCGGCCCCGCCCCGCCGAACCCGAGCAGACGGCCGCCTCGGTCCACCGCAGTATTCCGGAGCCGGTGCGCGCCGCCCTGGTGGAACTGGCCCACGCCCAGGGCGTGAGCCCGTTCATGCTCCTGCGGTCGGCGCTCGCGGTACTGCTGCGGGCGGTCACCGGTGGCCGGGACATCGCCATCGGTACCCCGGTTGCCGGACGCACGGACAGCCGGCTCGGCGAACTTGTCGGGATGTTCGTCAATACGCTCGTGTTGCGCTCGCCAGTGGATCCGGCCCGCCCGTTCACCGACCTCCTGCGCGGGGACCGGGATACCGAACTCGCCGCGCTCGCGCACGCCGATATCCCCTTCGAACAGGTGGTGGCCGCGCTCGGGCACGATCCGCGCGCCACCGCGCGCCACCCGCTGTTCCAGGTCGCGCTCACCGTGCAGGACACCCCGGTGCCCGACCTGGCACTGCCCGGGCTGGCGGTGCGGGCGGCCCCGCTCGATATCGCGCGCGCAAAGTTCGATCTGGAGTTGCGCGCCGGTGATCTCACCGACGGTGACCTCGAATTCGTCTATGCCGACGAATTGTTCGACGCGGCCACCGTCGAGACGCTCGCGGACCGCTTCCTGCGGGTGCTCGCCGCGATCGGCGCCCGGCCCACCGTGCCGGTCGGTGATATCGACACCCGCACCGATGCCGAACGTGACGCCCTGTGCCCGGCCCGCGGCCCCGCCCACGGCATCCCGCGCACCCTGGGCGCGCTGTTCGGTGCCACCACGCTCGCCCACGGGCCGCGTCCGGCGCTGTACGAGGACGAGACGGTACTCACCTACGCGGACCTCGACCGTCGCGCCAATCGCCTGGCCCGTGCGTTGATCCGGCGCGGACTCGGTACCGGCGACAAGGTCGCCCTCGGACTCACCCGGTCCGCGGATTCGGTGACGACCATGCTCGCCGTCGCCGAATCCGGGGCCGCCTTCGTCCCGGTGGATCCGAACTATCCGGCCGAGCGCGTCGCGCATATGCTCGCCGACTCCGGCTGCTCGGTCGGTATCACCCGCAGCGGGCACGCCGAACGGCTGCGCGCGGCGGGCGGCAGCGAGATCGACTGGTTGCTGCTGGATTCCCCCGCGGGCCGCAGTGAGATCGGCGGTGAGGCCGCGGGCCCGGTATCCGACGGTGACCGGCTGCGCCCGGTACGGATCACCGATGCGGCCTATCTCATCTACACCTCCGGATCCACCGGTAAACCCAAAGGTGTCACCGCGACCCACGGGGCGCTCGCCGATCTCGCCGACGAGTTCCGGGACCGGCTGGCGGTGAACCCGGCCGCGCGCACCATGCATTTCTCGTCACCGAGTTTCGACGCGGCGGTCCTGGACCTGCTGCTCGCAATCGGGGCCGGCGCCGCCATGGTCATCGTGCCGCCGGAGGTGTACGGCGGTGACGAACTGGGTGAATTCATGACCCGCACCGGGATTACGCACACCTTCATCACCCCCGCGGCGCTCGCCACCATCGACCACGAACGCTGGCCGTTGCCGGCGCTGCGGGGTCTCATGGTCGGCGGCGAAAATGTCGGCCCGGAGCTGGTGTCGCGCTGGGCGCCCGGGCGTCGGATGTTCAACGCCTACGGGCCCACCGAAACCACCGTCGTGGTGTCGGTGACGCCGGTGGCCGCCGGCCGTCCGGCCGGGCTGGGCGATCTGATCCGCGGCACCCGCGCTCTGGTGCTCGACGAACGGCTGCGTCCCGTGCCCACGGGGGTCCCCGGTGAGTTGTATCTGGGTGGTCCCGGACTGGCCCGCGGCTATCACGAGCGTTTCGGGCTCAGCGCAGCCCGGTTCGTCGCGGACCCCTACGGTCCGCCCGGCGCTCGGCTCTACCGCAGCGGCGACGTGGTGTGCTGGACCCGAGACGGCGGACTACGCTATCTGAGCCGCAGCGACAACCAGGTGAAGATGCGCGGATTCCGGATCGAGCTCGGCGAGATCGCCGGCGCGCTCACCGCGCATCCGGCGGTGCACTTCGCCCATGTCGAGGTGCGCCGGCTCGGCGATTCGGACCGGTTGGTCGCCTATGTGCATCCGGCCGATCCCACGCGGCCCCCCGAGCCGGAGGAACTGCGCGACCACCTGAGCAGTCGCCTGCCGCGGCATATGGTTCCGGCCGCGTTCACGCTGCTCGACGAGATCCCGCTCACCCCGGTGGGCAAACTGGATATCGCCGCGCTGCCCGAACCCCGGGCCCTCCCCACTGCCGCACCCGGTCGCGCGCTCGGTTCGGACACCGAACGCCGGGTCGCCGCGATCATGGGCGAGCTGGTGGGCGTCGTGATCACCACCGCGGACGAAAGTTTCTTCGATATCGGCGGCAACTCGTTGCTGGCCACCCAGCTGGTGGGTCGCCTGGACGCGGCTACCGGGGTGCGACTGCCGGTGCGGACGGTGTTCGCCGCCCCGACGGTTGCCGAACTCGCGGCCCGCCTCGACGGGGAATCCGCCGGCACCGGGGCCGCCCTGGTCCGCCGGGAGCGGCCCCAGCGGATTCCGCTGTCCCCGGCCCAGCAGCGGCTGTGGTTCCTCAATCGGTTCGGCGGCTCGGACACCTCGGGTGGCGCGTACAACATCCCGGTGGTGCTGCGGTTGCGCGGTCCGCTCGATCGCGTGGCGCTGCGCGGCGCGCTGCACCGGGTGCAGGAACAGCACGAGACCCTGCGGACGGTGTTCCCGGAGATCGACGGGGAGCCGGTGCAGTGGGTACTCGACGCGGCCGATGCCGCCGTCACGCTGCATACACCGGCGGCCGACGACGCGGGCCACGGGGCGGCGATCGAACGGTTCATCACCCCCGGATTCGACCTGTCCATCGAGATCCCGTTGCGTGCAGCGCTGTTCGTGGTGGCGCCGGATGAGCACATCCTGGTGCTGGTGGTGCACCACATCGCGATGGACGGCTGGTCGCTGGAACCGCTGGCCACAGATGTGGCGACGGCCTACCGGGCGATCCGGCTCGGCGCCCGGCCGGAGGTCGACGCCGACCGACTCCAGTACGTCGACTACACCCTGTGGCAACGGGAACTGCTCGGCAGCGAGGACGATCCCGCCTCCCCGATCCGGCGGCAGCTCGACTACTGGCGCACCAGGCTGGAGGGCATGCCCGAACTGCTCGCCGTCCCCGCCGACCGCCCGCGTCCGCCGGTGCCCTCCTACCGTGGCGGCACCGTCGAAGAGCGGGTCGACGCCGGGGTGCACCGGGAGTTGCGCGGTCTCGCCGCGCGCCACAATGTGAGCCTGTTCATGGTGCTGCACGCCGCGCTGGCGGTACTGCTGCACCGGATGACCGGCGTCGGCGATATCGCCGTCGGCACCCCGGTCGCCGGCCGTGGGCGGCCCGAACTCGACCGGATGATCGGCATGTTCGTCAATACGCTGGTCCTGCGGACCCCGGTCGCCCACAACGATCGGTTCACCGATCTGCTCGATACCGTGCGCGATACCGATCTCGACGCGTTCGGGCACGCGGAACTGCCGTTCGAGCGATTGGTCGAGGTGCTCAACCCGGTCCGCTCCCAGTCGCACCACCCGCTCTTCCAGGTGATGTTGTCGGTGCGCGACGAACCGGTACGCGCCCTGGAACTTCCGGGGTTGAGCATCGAGGCGATGGATATCGACGCCGGTATCGCGAAATTCGATCTCCAGTTCACCCTCACCGAATGCCGCGGCGCCGACCGGTCGCCGGACGGTATCGGCGTGGCGGTGAACTACAGCGGGGATCTCTTCGACGAACCGACCGCGGCCCGGCTCGGTCGCCGCCTGGTCCGGTTGCTCGGCGCGATTGCCGCCGACCCCGCCGTGGTCATCGGTGACCTGGAACTGCTCGAGCCCGCGGAATGGTCGGCGCTGGCGCCGCTGCGTCGTGCCGATCCGGACCAGCCGTGCACCCTGGCCGAAGTCTTCGCCGCCGCGGTGCACGTCGACCGGCAGGCGGTGGCGCTCGCCGGTGCGGGCGTTGAGGTCACCTACGACGCGCTCGACCGCTGGAGCAACCGGCTGGCCCGGGTGCTGGTGGGCTACGGGGTGGGACCGGAAACACTGGTGGCGCTGGGTATTCCGCGTACGGTCGAATCGGTGGCCACGGTCCTGGCGGTGACCAAGACCGGCGCCGCCTTCGTGCCGGTGGACCCGGGCTACCCGGCCGCGCGCATCACCCATATGCTCTCCGATTCCGGGGCGGCCCTGGGACTCACGCTGGCCGAGTACCGGGAGCAGTTGCCCGAGGGGGCCCATTGGCTGGCCCTCGACGATGCCGAGGTCCGCGAACAGGTGCTGCGGGCGTCCAGCGCTCCGCTCACCGACGCGGACCGGATCACCCCGTTGCGGATGGACAACCCGGCCTACGTCATCTACACCTCGGGTTCCACCGGAACCCCCAAGGGCGTGGTGGTCACCCATCGCGGACTGTCGAATTTCGCGGCGGAGACGGCCCACCGCTTCGATGTCCGGCCGAACAGCCGCATTCTGCACTTCGCGACCCCCAGTTTCGACGCCGCCATGCTGGACCTGCTGTTTGCGCTCGGCGGCGCGGCCACCCTGGTGCTCACCCCGCCGGGGGTGGTCGGTGGCGCGGAACTGGCCCGGGTGCTGATCGCGGAACGGATCACCCACGCCTTCATCACCACGGCGGCCCTGGCGACGGTGGACCCGGAAGGCGTCACCGATTTCCAGCACGTCCTGGTCGGTGGCGAGGCCCTGCCGGCCGAAGTGGTGGCGCGCTGGGCGCCGGGTCGCAACCTGCACAACGTCTACGGCCCGACCGAAACCACCATCGTCACCGTGATGTCGCCGCCACTGGTACCGGGTGGTCCGATCCCGATCGGTGAACCGATCCGCGGTGTGGCGGCCATGGTTCTCGACGCCCGGCTGCGCCCGGCGCCGCTCGGGGTCACCGGCGAGTTGTACCTGGCCGGTGGAGCGCTCGCCCGCGGATATCACGACCGGCCCGGGCTCACCGCCCAGCGCTTCGTGGCCAATCCTTTCGGCAAACCGGGTGAGCGGATGTACCGTACCGGCGATCTGGTGCGGATCCGCACGGCACGCGATGGCGGCCCCGGCGATATCGAATATGTCGGCCGTACCGACCAGCAGGTGAAGATCCGCGGTTTCCGGATCGAACTGGGCGAGATCGACGCGGCGCTGAGTCGGCATCCGGCGGTCGAGTTCTCCTACACCGCCGGGCATCGCACGGCCGCGGGAGTGACCGCCCTGGTGTCGTATGTGAAGGCCGCGGCGGGCGCCACCGCCGCCGAACTCATCGCGCACGTGTCCGAACTGGTGCCCAACTACATGGTTCCGCAGTCGATCATGCTGATCGACCGGCTGCCGCTCACTCCGGTCGGCAAACTCGACCGGTCCGCCCTGCCCGAACCGGTGTTCACCGCCGCGGAGGGTTACCGGGCGCCCGCCAACGCGGTGGAGGCCGCGCTGTGCGAGATCTTCGCGGAGGTCCTCGGGGTCGACCGGGTGGGTGCCGGGGACGGATTCTTCGAACTGGGCGGTAATTCGCTGCTCGCCACGAAGGTGGTCGGCCGGGCCCGAGAGGCCGGGTATGACCTGCCGATGCAGCTGCTGTTCGGCGAGTCCACCCCGGCCGCGCTGGCCGCCCGGCTCGGCGACGGCACCGCCGCCGATGCCATGCGACTGGCGCTGGCTCCGCTGCTGCCGTTGCGCCCCGGCACCGGTACCGGCCGGCCGCCGCTGTTCTGTGTGCATCCGGCGATCGGGTTGTCCTGGTGCTACGCCGGCCTGCTCGCCGAACTGCCCGCCGACCAGCCGGTCTACGGTCTGCAGGCACCACAGGCGAGCGGTGAACCGGGCTTCGGTTCGATCGGCGAAGCGGCCGAGCACTACATCGCCCATATCCAGACCGTGCAACCGCACGGGCCCTACCAGCTGCTCGGCTGGTCGCTGGGTGGTCTGATCGCGCACGAGATCGCTGTGCGACTGCAGGCGGTCGGCGAGGAGGTCGCGCTGCTCACCATGCTGGACAGCTACCGGCTCTCCGATGATCTGGCCACCGAAGCCGTGCCCGGCGTCGCGGAGATCCTCGGCGAATTCGGCGGCGACCTGGTCGCCGACGGGGCGGAACCGACCTTGGCCGAGGCCGCCGAATTGTTGCGGTCGCGTCCCGGCCCGTTCGCGGCACTCACCGTGGATCATCTGGAACGGCTGTACGCCGGCTACGCCGACGGCACCGTCCAGGCCAATGGTTTCCGGCCCGGTGTGTTCGACGGCGATCTGCTGTTCTTCGCCGCCGGCACCGACCCGGTGAACCTGGCCGCGCCCGATCGTCGCCCGGAGGCATGGCAGGGCTTTGTCACCGGTGCCGTGCACGCCCGGGAACTGGCGTGCACACACGCGGAGATGACGACCCCGGAATCCCTGGCCGTGCTCGGACCCGTGCTCCGGGAACACCTGCGCGGGGCGGCCACGACATCGCAGCCCGGTATCGAAACGAAGGAGAACGCTCAGTGAAGCCCGCGGTACAGATCACCGGTCTGGTGAAGTACTACGGCCGCGTCCGCGTTTTGGACGAGGTCGATATCGAAATCCCCGAAGGTACGGTGCTGGGGCTGCTCGGTCCCAACGGCGCGGGTAAGACGACCGCTGTCCGGATCGTCACCACCCTGCTGCGCCCGAACGCCGGATCCGTCCGGGTCGCCGATGTCGATGTGCTGCACGATCCGGCGGCGGCCCGCAAGCTCATCGGATTGTCCGGTCAGTACGCGGCGGTGGATGCCAACCTCACCGGCTACGAGAACCTGCGGATGGTCGCGCGGCTCTATGGGATGCCGCGCGAACGCGCGGTCTCGCGGGCCCGGGAACTGCTCGGGGAATTCGGGCTCGAGGATGCCGCGGATCGCCGGGCGGGAACCTATTCCGGCGGGATGACCCGGCGCCTCGATCTGGCCGGTGCCCTGGTCGCCCGTCCACCTGTGGTGGTTCTGGACGAACCGACCACCGGACTGGATCCGCGGGCCCGCAACGATATGTGGCGGGTTATCGGCGAACTCGTCCGCGATGGCACCACAGTCCTGCTGACCACCCAGTATCTGGAGGAAGCCGACCGGCTGGCCGATCAGATCACCGTGCTCGACAAGGGCCGGGTCATCGCCCGCGGTTCGGCGGACGAACTCAAATCCTCGATCGGCGGGGACCGGCTCACCGTCACGCTGGGTCCCGGACAGGATCCGGCGCCCGCACTGCGGGTCCTCGCCGAGATCGGGATCGGCGAACCCGCACATGAGGCGAGCGTCGACGAGGTGTCGGTGGTGGTCGGTGACGGTTCCCGCACCATGGTCCAAGCCCTGCGCCGGTTCGATGACGCAGATGTGAACGTCGTCGACGCCCGGGTGCACCGGCCCAGCCTCGACGATGTCTTCCTGTCCATCACCGGCTCCCCGGCAGCACCGGAATCCAAGCCGGAAACCAGTGACGTCCCCGAGGAGATCATGTCGTGAGCACCGCAGAAGTGGCGGTCGATCAAACCACCGGCCCGACCGATGAGACGGAGGCGGAACTGTCACACGCGCCCGGCTCGCACCGGATTCCGAAGTCCACCGAACCGCGTATGCGGTTCCTCCGCGACAGCGCGATCGTCGCGCATCGAAATCTGATCACCATCATGCGGGTGCCGACATTGCTGGTCACGGCCACGGTGCAGCCGCTGATGTTCGTCTTCCTGTTCGCCTACGTGTTCGGCGCCTCGCTGGGCGGCGGCCAGTACCGGGAGTTCCTGATCGCCGGGATCATGGCCCAGACCGTCGCCTTCAGTGCCGCGTTCACCACCGTGGGGCTGGCCGGCGACCTGGAGAAGGGCATCATCGACCGGATGCGCTCGCTGCCCATGTCACGGCTGGCGGTGCTGATGGGGCGCACGCTCTCCGATCTGGTGGTGAGCATGGTCAGCCTGGCGGTGATGACCGTGTCCGGGTACGTCGTCGGCTGGAGCATCAACGGAAGCCTTGCCGAGGCCGCACTCGCCTACACGGTGATCCTGCTCTTCGCCTTCGCCATGTCGTGGGTCGGCGCGCTCACCGGGCTGCTCGCCCCGAACGTCGAGGTCGCCCAGAGCGCCGGGCTGATCTGGCTGTTCCCGCTGTCGTTCATCTCCTCGGCATTCATCTCGGCCCAGACCCTGCCCGAGCCGCTGGCCACCATCGCCGAATGGAATCCGATCACCGCGGTCGCGGCGAGCGGACGGAAACTGTTCGACAACAGCGCGCCCCCGATGTTCCCTACCGCGACCGGCTGGCCGGCCGAGCACTGCGTCGAATACGCGGTTCTGTGCTCGGCGGCCATTCTGCTGATCGCGATACCGCTGGCGCTGTTGCAGTACCGCCGGGTGGCCAGTCACTGAGCACGACAAAGGCCGTGCCCGCCGGATATCCGGCGGGCACGGCCTTGCTATGCCACCTCTGGTCGTCCGGGCTCAGCCCCGGCGACGGGTCTTGAGCAGTTCCAGCCGCTCCTTGAGCAGTTCCTCGAGCTCATCCTTGCTGCGCCGCTCGAGCAGCATGTCCCAATGCGTGCGGGGCGGCTTCACCTTCTTCGCCTCCTGCGTGGTGCCCTCGATCAGCACACCTTCCTGGCCGTTGCGGCACAACCAGGTCGGCGGAATCTCGGCGTCGTCGGCGAACGGAACATCGAACTCTTCACCATTGTCGGTCCGGTACCGGGCGATCCGGCGGGGAGCCAGATCATGGTCGCGGTCGGTTTCGTAGCTCACCGCTCCGAGCCGGCTGCCCCGGAGTACGCGATCTGCCATCTGTACAGGTCCTCTCTGTGTTGTCGGCGCGTTGCCGCGCGCGGGTCCGCGGTTCCCTGCCGCGGGGCTCCGGAACACCGGAGCGGATACACCGACGGTGTATCCGCTGCGGGGCACCGGAACCCGCGCCGGGGTGCGAACCGATGGGTCGACCCCTTGTTGTCTTGCTACCGCGACCTGGTGGGTCGCGTTCGCCGGCCGTTGTCGCCCGCCGACCGTTCGGGTCACGTGCGCGGGCCGTTGGCTGTGCCACGAATCGGGGATTCGTGCCGGTCCAGGCCGTGCGCCCTGTTGATGTCAACGTTCGTCAGGGTCTTTCCGTTCCCAAGCCTTGTAATTGTACGGGGTTCGGCGAAAAGGCCCCGCGCGGTGTGCGGTGTGTGCCGCTGCGAGAGTTCCTATTAGGGTGTCGGGTCATGTCGCGCCGGTTGGAGTCGTGCCTGTGGTGTGGTCGGGAAATAGTGGATTCGGAAGCAGGGCGGCGGCGCCGCTACTGCCGACAGTCCTGCCGCCAGCGCGCCTATGAGCATCGCAACAATGTGAAGGGCACTGGGATCCCCGCCGATTCGGTGGTGCTCAGTGCCGCCGAGGCCACCGCCCTGGCCGACCGGTGGTTCGCCGCGCGCTGCGCGGCCGAGGATGTGGCGACGGCGGTCGACGAGGGCGCCGGCCGGGAGGAGCTCGCGCGGCTCAGCGCGGTTCTGGTCGAACTCGCCCGGGACGCCGAAAGGTTGCGCTGACCTGCGTCGAATCGTGCTGTGCGCGCGGCGGCGAGATCGTCTCGCCGCCGACCGCCGGGGTGGACCCGACGCTGACCGCGGCGAGGATCGTGACCACGACGCCGAGGCCGAGCAGCGCGAGCAGGGTGGCGGTGTCCGGGTGCAGCAGCGGTTGTCCGCGCATCGCCTGCCAGAATGTGATCGCCTGCAGACCGCCCCAGCCCAGGATCACCACCCCGATCAACCTGCTGCGGGTCCGCGCCGGGCGCAGCCGGGGGTAGCGCCTCGCGTACCAGGCGAGGATCACCACCGCGGCCAGTACCACCTGAATTCCGTGCAATCCGACGAAATGGGGAATGCGCAGGTCACCGCCGAGGGTGCTCCAGTGGGTGATCGGCATACCCGTCACCGCGTCCGGTGCGCCGACGGCCTGCCGGGTTCCGGCGTCGACCACGGTGTGCCCGGCGGCCAATTCGACCAGCCGGCCGTCCGCGGTCCGGGTGAGCTGGGTCCCGGTGAAACCCATGAGGTATCCCAGTGCCATCGAGACCACACCCATCGTCAGCCCGCCGCGAATCGCCCACACTGTGGGCCGATCCGCGCCGGGACGTATCGAAACGATCACGGCGATCAGCAGATTCGCGAAAAAGAGACCCGGGACACCCGAGGCGAAGATTATCTGCCCGATTTCGTTGACCGGGTCTGTTTCGGTGTTGAAATGGCTGAAGGTGCCACGCGCGGCCTGGACCACGATGAATCCCACGTCCACGAACGCGGTGACGGAGAACACGACCCCCAGCCACCAGGTCACCCGCCGGCCACGGTGGGGTAGTGACAGCAGCCAGGCAAGGGTCAGCGAGTACAGCAGAAACGCCAGCCCGAATTTGACCGGTTTGAGCCAGACCGATTCGCCGAGTAGGACGCGGTCGTCGACGGCCATCGCGATCAGGCCGGTAAACACCAGACCGGCCATTGCCGCGGAACTGAGCAGCAAAGGCCGGTGCAGGCGTCCGATCACCCGACATGGATCGGAAGTTGTGGGGCGTCCGGGAACCGGGACGCTGGGGAGCAGTGCGGACATGATCCGACGGTAGGAACGGGGATCCGGCCGCCGCGTCCCACTATGGGACTGGGTGCGGCCGGTACCCCGGTATGCCGGGGGCCGTCGGATCGGCCGGGGGTAAGGGTCAGCCGGGGTTGTTCAGGACGAGACCGCGACCGGCGAGATAGGGCAGCGGGTCGACCGGGCCGATACCGGGCTGGTGGACCTCGTAGTGCAGGTGCGGTCCGGTGGACTGGCCGCGGCTGCCGACGGTGGCGATCACGTCACCGGCCTGCACCTGCTGGCCGACCGAGGCGAGAATGTCCTGCATATGGCCGTAGACGCCGACGCTGCCGTCGTCCTGCTGGACGCGGACCCACAGGCCGAAGCCGGTGGCCGGACCGGCCTCGATCACGACACCGTCGGTGACCGACCTGATGGGCGAACCCATGTTCGCGGCGAAGTCGATGCCGTTGTGGTTGGTGCCCCAGCGTGCCCCGAAGCCCGAGGACACGACGCCGTCGGCCGGTTGTACCGTGGTTTGGCGCGGGGGCTCGTAGAACGGGAAGGACACCGGAGCGGGCTGATTGTCACCGGCGGCCTGATGCGGGGCCCACGCGGCGGGGTCGTGCGAGGTGGCCGGCCGTTCGGCGGGCGCGCGGTCGGCGGGGTCGGCCGGCGCCTCCGAGATGGCGGCTACCGGGGTGATCTGTTCGTTATCGGAATCGGCTCCTGCGGCGAAGAGCGCGAAACCGGCGCAGAGGGCTGTCGAGGTGGCGACAACCTGTGTCGTGATGGGGCGACGTCCGATCGACGACACCGTGAGCTTACGGAAAGGTAACGGAAGGGTCACGGGCATGGTTACAAGCTAGGGGACCGACACGCCGAGTCAGCAATTATGTGGCAACAGTCACGAGATCATATATTCCCAGGTCGCGTATTACCGTCCGATAACGGAACCGGAAATACCGCCCGCCGAGCTGCGCAAGTGAGACATTGATCTAGTTTGACCGAAGTGTGCCAGAAGATCGACACTGTTTCAGTGGTCGCTAACAGAGTCGCGCCGCTGGTCGCCCTGGCAGACCCCACCAGGCGCGCGATATTCGAGGCGTTGCCCGCCGGGCCGCGCTCGGTGGGCGAGCTCGCCGCCCAGGTCGGGATCACCAGCTCGGCGGCATCGCAGCATCTGCGGGTACTGCGGGACGCGCGGCTGGTGATGATGCGGCCGATGGGCAACCACCGCCTCTACTCCCTGGACCCCCGCGGTCTCAGCGATGCCCGCGACTACCTCGAACAGTTCTGGCAGAGCGCCCTGGCCGCCTACGCCGCCGCGCTCAGCGAAGCCGCGAACCGGGACGACCGGTAGCGCCGGCCCCTCAGCCGACCCGGCGGTACGCCGGACTGCCGGTCATACCCGCTTCGCCGCGACGTTTGCTCAGCTGCCGGTCGAGGGCAGCGATCACCTCGGCCGAGCCGATCTGTAGCAGGCCGGGATCGGTGGTGGAGGCATGACGGTCGCCGATGCGCCCGGCCCACAGCACCTCGTGCCGGGTCAGCAGGTGCCGCGGCGGCCCGCCCTGATCCGGGGCCGTGGGACCGAACAGTTGCACGGTGCGGGTGCCGAAGGCGGTGGCGAGATGGGCGACGCCGGTGTCACCGCACAGGACCACGGAGGCCTCGGCCACCGTCGCCGACAATTCGATCAGGTTCTGAGTACCGGCCAGCACCCGCCGGCCGGACAGTCCGGCCCGGGCCGCGATCCCCAGCGCGTTCTCCCGGTCGCTCTCGTCACCGGTCAGCACGACCTCGTGGCCGAGTACCAGCAGATGCCGGATCACCGCCGCGAATCGGTCCGCGGGCCAGCGCCGGGCGGCCGTGCTCGCGCCGATATGGACGACCACGCTGTCGCGATGACTGGTGGTGGCCACCGGCGGCACCAGGCCCAGATTGCGCCGATCTGCACCGACCCCGTCGAATTCGAGCAGATGACACCAGCGGTCGATCGGATGGTGGTCGGGTTGCCACTCGGGTGCCGGGATCTCCGGGAACGCCGGATTCCGATACGTGAGGATACGTTCGGCCCCGGTCTTGCCGAGCTGCACGATCGGGGCGGTGCCGGCGCCGTGCAGGTTCACCGCCAGTTTCGGCGGCGGCCCATCCCAGCGCAGGCCCTGCGGATCGGCGATGGGCACGAACTCGTCCACGCAGGCGATCACATCCACGATGGGACGCAGGCGGTGCGGCGCGGCCAGCACGAGATGATCGCTGCGGCGGGCCCGGCGCAGTGCACGTAATGCCGGCACAGCGGTGAGTAGATCACCGAGACCGCGTGCCTGAAGCACGAGAACTACCGACACCCGACTCTCCTAGCCACCTGTTGCCCGTTGTGCCGCCCCCTCTCGAACCGTCCTGGCGAGAACGGACCACGGCGAGAGCATTTCCTTGGATGACTACCACCTGGTAGCCGGCGGCAAACGTTGGCCGGTGGCGGCCTGGATCACACGCTGTGCGTTCGCCCGGCGTGGCAGTACCGTCCGCCACCTGACGGGACGGGTATCGCGTAGGCGAGACGATGGTCACCCGCGGGGCGCTTGGGTAATGTGACCGATGTTCGTAGGGAAGTCCGGTGCGAATCCGGCGCTGTCCCGCAACTGTGTGGCTCGCATGCGGGCCGCAGCCAGATACCTGCGGATGAACCAGAAACGGTCATGATCACGTGGGTATGGTCGATGCGCCGAACGAGCCGCTCGAGCGCGGTCCGTTTCGCATGTCTTCGTCGCGTGACCCTGCCTGACGCGACGGGAGTCGGATATGCGTTGTGCACCACCGGAGTCGAGCCGCCGAGCGTTTCTGGTCGGCAGTGTGCTGGCCGCGGGAGCGCTGGCCCTCGGCTGCGGCCGCGGCTCCTCCGCCGGTACCGATACGTTCACCGCCGCCTTCCAAGGCTCCGGCGCCGGGGAGGGGATCGACCCCGGCGTGCACACCCTCTTCATCGACGAAGCCCGGATGAAGGCCGTCTACGACGGTCTGTTCGAGGTGGATGGTTCGATGACACCGATCCCGCGGCTGGCGGAATCGGCCGAACCGAATGCCGACGGCACCCGGTGGCGGATCGCGCTGCGGGACGCGGCCTGGCACGACGGGAAGAAGTTCACCGCACGCGATGTGCTGTACACCTTCTCGCGGGTGCTCGGGCCCGCGCCGCAGCGCCCGTTCATCGCCGCGTCCTCGCTGGACCAGGTGGACCTGGCCGGCAGTCGCGCGATCGACGACCGCACCGTCGAGATCGTGCTGAAGCGGCCCTCGTTCGAGTTCCGCATCGCACTGTCGGTGTACGGCACCAAGATCGTGCAGGACGGCGCCGCCGATTTCACCCGCCCGGTGGGCACCGGGCCCTTCGTCTTCGACTCCTTCGAGGCCGGCCGGCAGTTCACCGCGCACCGTAACGAGCACTACTGGGACGGCGCGCCCGCCGTCGGGCAGTTGCGGATCGTGAGCGCGGAGGCGGACGCCCGGGTGAACGCGGTACGCGGCGGCGAAATCGACTACGCCGACAACCTCACGCCGTCGGCAGCGCGGACGCTGGCGGGGCACCCCGGCGTCACACTGGTGTCCACCCCCGGGAGCGGAATCCATTTCTTCGCCATGAAGACCGACCGGCCGCCGTTCGACAACCCGGATGTGCGACGCGCCGTCATGCGGATGGTCGACCGGGCGGAACTGGTGAAGGTGGCGTTCGAAGGTCAAGGGGAGGTCGGCAACGATGTCTTCGGTAAGGGCTACCAGTACTACGCCGATCTGCCGCAGCACGAGTACGACCCCGACGAGGCCGGCCGGCTGCTGCGCCGGGCCGGGGTACGCGAGCTGAGTTTCGATCTGTTCACCGCCCCGGTCGCCTACGGGTTCGTCGAAGCCGCCCGGCTGTTCGCCGAGCAAGCCGCCGGATGCGGAGTCCGGGTGAACGTGGTGCTGGGTTCCAAGGACAGCTATTACACCGATGCGCTGCGGACGGGACATCTCACGATGGGGCAGTCGGGGCCGCTGCCGATCCCCAACCATTTCGCCTCGCGGCTGCTCAGCACATCCCCGCAGAACCGCACCAAATGGTCCGATCCGCAGTTCGACGCGCTGTACACGACCGCGCAGGCCACCCCTGATCCGGACCGCCGGGCGGCGCTCTACCGCGACATGCACGAAATACTGCACGATCGAGGAGGCTTCGTGTTCTTCGGCACCACGCACTGGAACAGCGCCGCCGGTGACCGGTTCCGGCAGCTTCCGGCCGCCGTACCCAATTCGCACGACTGGGCGCGCTTCGACGCGGTTTCGGCCCGATGACCGCCGCGCGGCTCGATCCGGACCGGGCACGGTACTGGGTCGAACGCTGGGATCGCCAGCAGGAGTACTACCTGCCCGACCGGGAGGCCCGGTTCGAGGTGATCGGTGATGTGCTGACCGAACTGCTCATCCGGCCGGATCCCCTGATCGTCGATCTGGGCGTCGGCCCGGGGACCCTGGCGGGCCGGTTGCTCGCCCGCATTCCCGGCGCCACCGTCGTCGGTGTCGACGCCGACCCGCTGCTGCTGGCGCTGGCCGACACCGTCTACGGTTCACCGCGGTTCCGGACCGTATCCGCCGATCTGCGCGCGCCCGGCTGGTTCGCCGCGCTGGACCTCGAGCGCGCCCCCGACGCGTTCGTGAGCACCACGGCACTGCACTGGATGAACCGGGCACCGCTGCGCGCGCTGATCGAGACCTGTGCCCGGGCGCTGCCGGCGGGCGGGGTCTTCGTCGACGGTGACCATCTGTACGAGGGGCCGGACGGTCCGCGACTGGACGATCTGGGCCGGGCGCTGACCGCCCGGCGGGCCGAGCGGGTGGGCTCGGCCGCGGGGGAGGACTGGGCGGCGTGGTGGGCGGCCGTGGGAGCGGCCGACGAACTCGCCGAGCCGGCGCGCCTGCGCGACGGCGGATTCGAGCACACGGTCACCGATCGGCCCACCGCCGGCGACTACACCGCTTTCCTACGCGCCGCCGGTTTCGCCGAGGCCGGGACGGTCTGGCAGTACGGCGACGACCGCGTCGTGGTCGGGATCCGGTAGCGGCCCGATGGCCGGGAATTCACGGGCGTTGCCGCGACTGCTGCTGCGCCGGGCCGGGTTGGGCGCCGGGCAGTTGCTGGTCCTGCTGGTTCTGGTGTTCGTACTGTCGCTGCTGCTGCCGGGCGATGCCGCCGATATCCAGAGCAACACCATCCTGAGCGAGGCGCAGCAGCAGACCGCCCGGCAGCTGCTCGGGCTCGACGCGGCACCGGTCACCCGGTTCCTCGACTGGCTCGGCGCGGCGGTGCGCGGGGATTTCGGCACCTCCTATGCCAGTGGCGCACCGGTCGGCACCATGATCGCGGGCCCGTTCCTGGTCACCGCGTTGCTCGCCGGGTCGGCGTTGGTCCTGCTGGTGCCTCTCGCGGTGACCGCCGGTTTCGCGGCGGGAACGCGCCCCGGTTCGGCGCGCGACCGCGTGATCACCGCGATCAGTATCGGATTCGATTCGATCCCCGATTTCGTCCTCGCGGTCCTGTTGGTGACCTTCCTGTCGATCCGCCTCGATCTGCTGCCCGCAACCTTCCTCGGCGTCGATCCGGCCGCGCTGCCGGCCCGGCCCGAATATCTGGTGCTGCCGCTGGTCGTCACCGTGGCCCGGGTGGCGGCCCCGCTGGTGCGGTTGGTGCGGGCCGGCGTCATCGATGTACTGGACCGGCCGTATATCGCCGCGGCCCGCCGCCTGGGCGTGGGACGGGTCTCGCTGCTCGCCCGGCATATCGCACCCAACGCCCTCGCCCCGGCGATGCAGGAATTCGGCCGCACCGGTGACGGCCTGCTGTCGGGAGTGCTGATCGTCGAGGCGGTTTTCGCGGTGCCGGGTATCGCGTCGGAACTCGTCGGCGCCATCGGCAACCGGGACGATCCGGTGATCCTGGCGATCGTCGCGGTCACCGGCACCCTTGCGGTCGTGGTCAACACGCTGATCGATATGGCGGGGTACCGGATGAACCCGCAGCCGGCCGCGGAGCAGCGCGGATGAGTATGCGGCGGTGGTTGTACTCGGCGCTGATCGCGGTACCGCTGGTATTCGTGGTCGCCGGTCCGGTGCTCGCCCGGCCCGCGCCGGCCGAACGCGGGACGCCGTTCGGGCCGTCCGAATGGTCGCCGCTGGGCACCGACCGGCTCGGGCGGGATGTCCTGGCGGCCGCGCTCACCGGCGGTCAGACCTTTCTCCTGACCGGACTGCTGACCGTGCTCGGGGCATATCTGGTGGGGTTCCTGATCGGGATGGCCGCGGCGGCGGCGCCGCGGGTCTGGCTCGACGATCTGCTGATGCGCCCGATCGACGTGCTGCTGTGTATTCCGTCGCTGCTGATCATCATGGTGGCGGCGCTGCGCGGCCGCGGTTCGGCGGTGATGATCGCCTGCGCGATCGGGCTGGCGCTGGTGGCACCGATCGCGCGTTTCGTGCGGGCGGCGGCGGCCGGGGTGGTGCACGGACCGGTGATGGACGCGCTGCGGATGCAGGGGCAGAGCCGGTCGTTCCGGTACGGGAATTACGCGGCGCGCGAGATCTCGCGGCCGCTCGCGGCCGACCTCGGGGTCCGCTTCACCGCCGCGGTCTATTTCCTCGCCTCCGCCAATTTCCTAGGACTCGGATTCGACACCACCTCCACCGATTGGGCGGTATCGGTCGCGGCGAACAAGGACGCGCTGCTGATCGCGCCGTGGTCGGTGGTCCTGCCCGGGGCGTTGATCGTGCTGCTGGTGGTGGGCACCAATCTCCTGGTGGACGATCTGCTCGCCGATCCGCGTGCCGTCGCGGCGGGAGATCTGCGCCGGGCGGGTGGCCATGGCTGACCGGCCACTGATCTCGGTGCGCGCGCTCAGTGCCCGCGCCGGCGAGGCGGTGATCCTGCGCGATATCGGATTCGATATCGAGGCCGGGCAGATCGTGGCGTTGTTCGGGCCGTCGGGCGCGGGTAAGACGACCATCGCGACCGCGCTGGCCGATGCGGTGGGACCCGGGATCGAACTGGCCGGCGCGGTCCGCCGCGCCCCGGGAGTCCGGGTCGGGTACCTGCCGCAGCACGCGGCATCCACACTCAACCCGGCGCGCCGGATCGGCGCGGCCCTGGGCGAATTGGTCGGGTTGCAGCACCGGCGCGCGGGCGGCGGCCGGTTACGCGGGCCGCAGCGGCGGGCGCGGATCGCCCGGCTCCTGGCCGCCGCCGCCTTCGAACTCGACGACCGGGAACTCGACCGGGCGCTACGGAAGTACCCGTTCGAGTTCTCCGGCGGTGAGCGGGTGCGACTGGCGCTGGCGCAGGTGCTGGCGGGCCGCCCCGATGTGCTCGTGGTCGACGAGCCGACGGCCGGACTGGATCCGCTCGCGCGGGCCGCCTTGCTCACCGGTTTGAGCGGTGTGCGCGCGGCAGGCACCGCGGTGGTGCTGATCACCCACGATTCGTTCGCCGTCGAACGGCTCGGGGACCGTGTCCTGTTCGTACGCGATGGGCGGCTCACTGCGGACGGTGCGATCGAACCGGACCCGGTTTCCCCGCCACCGGCGGCCGCTCGCCCGCCCGCCGAGCCCGCCGTGCGGGTCCACGGCCTGACGGTGGGCCGCCGCGGGCGTCCGGTTCTCGACCGCGTGGACCTGGACCTGCACCCCGGCGAACATCTCGGGCTCGTCGGGCTGTCGGGCGCGGGTAAGACGACGCTGGCCCGCTGTATCGCCGGGCTCACCCGTCCGGACGCCGGGACGATCGTGGCATGGGGGGAACGGCTGCCGGTGTTGCGGCGCAGGTCGCGTCGGCAGCTCGCCCGTATCCAATATGTGTGGCAGGAGTCGGCGGCCACCTTCGACACCCGCCGCAGCGTCCTCGATCAGGTCGCCGCCACGGGCACCGGACTGTGCGGGATGACCCGTACGGCTGCCCGGTCCGCCGCACTGGACCTGCTCGCGGATTTCGGTATCGACGAGGCGCAGGACGGACGCCCGCCGGCCGGGCTCTCCGGTGGGCAGCTGCAGCGTGCCGCGCTGGCACGGGCGCTGTTGGCCGGTCCGCGGTTGCTGCTGTGCGACGAAGTGACCACCGCGCTCGACGAACCCACTGCCCGGCGTGTCCTGGACCGGCTGGACGACTACCGCGCCCGCAGCGGTGCGACTGTGGTGTCGATCAGCCACGATCTGCGCGGCCGGCTGGCGCGCTGCGACCGCATCGCGGTGCTGGACCGCGCGCGGATCGCCGAACTCGGCACGCCCGCGGATCTGGTCGCAGGCCCCCGCACGGAGATCTTGTCCCGGCTGATGCGGGCCGACGGTGTCGATTCCGGGCGTCCCGCGTCCCAACATCAGCTCGAGCGCAATCGGTGACGGGCGGCCACCGGCCGCCGAGACTCGTCGCTGTGACAGCAAACCCGCAGCATGCGTGCGACCGCACCGGCGCGTCCACATCCGGCGGGCATCGGCCCGCACGTCCGAGGAGGCGACCGTGACTCGTGAGCTCCACCTGGCAGGCTTTCTGATCGCCTCGCACGTCACGCATTCGCATGCGGCGTGGCGCCACCCCGCCTCGGAAACCGATTATCTGGGACCCGGCTACTACCGGCGGGTGGCGCAGACCCTGGAACGAGGCACATTCGACTTCTTGTTCTTCGCCGATCTGCTGGCCACCCCGGTCCGCTACGGCAACGATATCCGGGTGCCGCTGCGCAGCGGCACCCAGGCGTCGGCGACGCTCGATCCGTCGCTGGTCGCCGCCGGCCTGGCGAATGTGACCGACCGGCTCGGGCTGGCGATCACCAAATCCACCACGTACTTCCATCCCTACGAGGTGGCCCGGATCTTCGCGACCCTCGACCATCTCTCCGGCGGCCGGGCCGGCTGGAACGTGGTGACCTCGCTGAACCAGGCCGAGGCGCAGAATTTCGGGGCCCAGGACCATCTCGGGCACGACGAGCGGTACGAACGGGCCCAGGAATTCCTCGAAGTCGCCTACAAACTCTGGGGCAGCTGGGATACCGACGCTCTGGTCCAGGACAAGGGCACCGGTGTATTCGCCGATCCCGACAAGGTCCGGACCGTGGACCACGAGGGCACCTGGTTCAAGACCCGCGGCCCGCTGACCGTGCCGCGGTCCCCGCAGAGCCGGCCGGTGCTCATCCAGGCCGGTTCCTCGCCGGTGGGCAAGGATTTCGCCGCGCGCTGGGCGGAGGCGATCTTCGAGATCGACCCGACGCCCGAAGGCCGCCGCGCCTACTACGACGATGTGAAATCGCGGGCGGTGAACTTCGGCCGCAATCCCGACGACATCAAGATCTTCCCGTCGTTCGTGCCGTTCGTCGGGGAGACCGAGGCCATCGCCCGGGAGAAGCAGGCCTTCCACAACGAACTCGCCGACCCGGTCTCCGGTCTCATCACGCTTTCGGTGCACACCGATCACGATTTCTCCCGCTACGATCTGGACGCGCCGATCGAGGATCTGGTGGTTCCGGGTACACAGGGGCTGTTCGAGGTGGCCCGCCGGCTCAGCGCCACCGAGAACCTCACCCTGCGCGATATCGGCAAGCTGTACGCCCAGGGTGTGCTACTGCCGCAGTTCGTCGGCACCGCCGAGCAGATCGCCGATCAGATCGAAGCCGGTTTCACCGGTGGTGAGGCCGACGGCTATATCCTCTCCGCGGCCCAGGCACCGGGCACCTTCCACGATTTCGTCGACTTCGTGGTGCCCGAACTGCGGCGTCGCGGCCTGTTCCGGACCGAGTACACCGGTACCACGCTGCGCGATCATCTGGGCCTCGGCCCGGCCTCGCTGACTCCGGTCGCGCGCCCGGCCACCGTCGCCGGCTGAGTTCCGCCCGCCGGGACCCGGTGCGCCCGGGTCCCGTGCGGCTCAGTCCGCCGTCGGAGAGATGTTCGTCCGCAGCAGGTCCCGGGCCTGCGGGCCACCGTCGAGCGCCCGGGTGACGCGGCGGGTGATCCGCCGGCCGCGCGGAGTGCGGGTGAGCCGGAAATTGTTCGCCCCTGCCCGCCACACCCGGTAGCCGTCGTCGGACCGGCGCACCAGCAGTGATTCGCAGACCGCCGTGGCCGTATCACTGTCGACGACGACCCGGGCCGGTCCGAGGAAATGCGCACAGCTCGCGTCGATCAGGGAGTGGTGTGCGGCCGCCGACCCACAGCGGCGCCGTGGTCGAGGTGGCGGGCGGGTCGACGACGAAATCGCCGACCTTCCGGCGCCCCCATACGGCCCGTGTTCGGCGGTGCCGCCCCTGGATTCCCAGGGCGAGGCACCGGGTGTCCGGACCACGATCGGGGTGGACAGCCCGACTCTCACCGCGGCGGGTCTTCGGTTGCGCCGATGAGCCGGCGCATCATCCGGTCCGCTCCCAGCACGGCCGCGGCGCGATCCGGGTCGCTGCGCCGGGCCGCGAGCCGCTCATGGGCGCCGATGACGTGGACCGGGCCCCGGCCCAGTGCCGCGAGACCTTCCGTCGCGACCTCATCGGGTTCGGAGACCGGCATTCCGGGGATGTCGAAGTCCAGGCCCACCCGCTGCATCGCCGGGGTGCGGGTGACCCCGAGGACGAGCTCGAGGACGTCCACGTCGTGTTCACGCAGTTCGAGCCAGAGACCTTCGGCGAAGACCCGCCCGAATGCCTTCACTCCGCCGTAGACCGTGTGCCGCCGCGAGCCCAGGTAGCCGGCCAGCGAACCCACCAGCAGGATCCCGCCGTGCCGCCGGTCGCGCATCGCGGCCCCGAACCCGGCGATCAGCGCGAGCGGGGTGGTGATGTTGAGTTCGACGACGCGCTGGAAGGCCGCGGGATCGCCGTCGAGGAACTCGGCGCTGTGGGTGTTGGCGCCGGCATTGTGGACCAGCAACCCGACCTCGACATCGGCGACCGCGTCGAGCACCGCCGCCGTGGCGTCCGGGTGGGTGAGGTCGGCGGCCAGGGTGCGGACCGTGACGCCCAGGGCCCGGCATTCCGCGGCGGTGTCCTCGAGCGGACCGGCCCGCCGGGCTACCAGCAGCAGGTGGATACCGGATTCCGCGAGCTGCCGGGCGAACGATCGGCCCACGCCTTCGGAACCGCCGGTGATCACCGCCCACGGGCCGTAGCGCCCGGGATCGACTGGGGTCATCGCTGGGTCTCCGTTCGGGATTCGGGATCGGACCACACCCAGTTCTACAACCGGCGGTGTGAAAATACTAGAGTGAATTCTAGTTTTCCGAATGGAGGTATCCAGTGCCGCGGATCGCCGAACCCCGGGAGCCGGGCCGGCCGACCACCACGCTCCAGCGCGAACGCCGGCGCGCCATCCTGCGCGCCGCCGCCCGGCTCGGTGCCGAACAGGGTCTCGAACACGTCCAGATGTCCGATATCGCGGCGGCGGCCGGGGTGGCGCTGGGGACGCTGTACCGCTACTACCCGTCCAAACATCATCTCTACTCGGGCGTACTCGAGTCGGCCGTCGCGGACCTGCCCGTTCCGGAGGCGGTACCGGGCGATCCGGTGGGCGCCGTGGCCGACCTGCTCGAATCGGCGGTGACCGGGCTGCTCCGGCGCCCCCTGCTCGGCCGCGCCATGCTGGTCTCGGCGAATGCCGTGCGCTCGGCCGGGCCGGTGGCGGTCGACACCACGCTGCGCGACCGCATCCTCGCCGCCGCCGGTATCGGCGAAGCGGACGCGGCGGACCAGCAGCTGGCCCGGCTCGCCGAGCAGTGCGCCTACGGCATCCTGACCTGGGCCACGGCGGGTCAGCTGAGTGCGGAACAGGCGGTGGCCGATATGCGCCGGGCCGCCACTCTGCTGCTGGAGCCCTGGGCGTCCCGCGGTCCGGCCGGCTAGCCGCCGCGGTCGCCGCCCGGTGCCGCGATCGTGGGCGCCGGGGCCGGTCCGGCCGGTGCGCGGCGCCGCTCCCAGGCGGTGGCCAGCCCGATCGCCAGCCCGACGTACACCCAGCCCAGCAGCACATCGATCACATAGTGCTCACCCCCGTAGACCAGGGTGAAACCCATCGCCACCGGGAACGCGGCCAACGGGACCCGCCACCACCGGTGCCCGGCCGACGGCCACAGCGCGATGGCGACCAGCAGTGCGAAGCCCGCGTGCAGCGACGGGATCGCGGCGACGGGATTACTGTGCGCGGCCAGCCAGTCCGCGCCGATATCGACCGAGTACAGCCGGAACCCGAAACCGGTGCTCCGGTGGATCTCGGCCTGGATCACCCCGGCGCGGGCGGCGTACCAGGGCGGCGCGGCGGGCAGCAGGACATAGGTCACCAGACCGAGATAGGACAGCAGCAGGATCCGGCGCATATATTTCGACCAGCGCTCCCGTGACAGGACGTAGAAAATCGCGGCGACCAGCCAGGGCACCAGGAAATGGCTGGTGTAAATGAGGCCGGTGAGTACGGTCCACCAGGGCCGTCCGCCACCACCGTCCAGCTGCTCCTGTAACCACACCGTGGGCACGGTGCCACCGAACAGGGCACGTTCCACCACGACCGGTTCGTGGACCCGCAGCGGCATCCCGAGGGTGTTGGCGATACCGCGGGTGTGGTCGTAGACGACCAGTGCGGCGATCAGCGGAACCCAGTCGACGAGAATGCGTACCTGATCCCGCCACGGGCGGTCCGGTGCGAAGGCCGCGATCCCCACGACGATCCACAGCGCCTGATAGATCCGCTGGGTCGGCGGGCCGAAGAGCACGGTGACCACGAGAAGCGCGAGCAGATACGCCGACCACACCCCGCTGCGCAGCAGCCTGCGATGTCGTTGCGCGGCCGGTACCTCCGTGGCGGGCGCACCCATCCCCACAGTTTTCCGCAACCGACCCCGAGTCGCCGTCGCGACCTGCGGAAACGACGCGTGATCGAGACCGCCGCAGCGGGCCGTGCAGCGCTGGGTGAACGTGCCCGGTAGGCCGCCGCCTCGCCGGGCCCGGGCTCGGAACGTCCTGAGCGGTATCGGACCTCCGCCGCCGGACAGCCACTGTATGTCACCGCGACGCCGGCGGCCGAGAACGTCCGCGACCTGGTACTCGTCGGCCACCGCTACGGAGGCATGGTGATCACCGGGGCCGCGGACCGCGCGCCGGATCGGGTCGCAGCACTGGTGTACGTGGACGCCATGGTGCCCGCACACGGCGACTCCTGCCGGGATCTCGCCTCGGAGCATCGGTGGTACCTGGATGGTGAAGGCCTGCTGCGGATCCTCCGCGGCACGATCGAGGCACGCTGACCCGCTCGCGCGTACCGGTCCGGGCCCTCCCCGCGCGGCTAGGCTCGGGTGGTATGAGCCTGGGCGAGGTGGCCGGCGACCTGTACGGGCTGGCGCCCGCCGAGTTCGTCGCCGCGCGCGACGCCCGCGCCGGTGCGGCAAAGGAATCCGGGGATCGGGACCTGGCGGCGGCGATCACGGCCCTGCGCAAACCCACGGTGGCGGCGTGGGCGGTGAACACGCTGGTACGTGCGGCCCCCCGCGAGGTAGACGCGCTGCTGCGGCTCGGCGCCGAGCTGCGGACGGCGCAGCGGCAACTGTCCGGTGCCCGGCTGCGCGAACTGACCCGGCAGCGCCGCCAGGTGGTGGACGCCTTGGCCGAACGGGCGGGTGAGGTGGCCGCCGGCCAGGGCCGGCCCGTGTCCGAGGCGATACTGCGTCAGGTGAGTGAGACGCTGACGGCCGCGCTCGCCGATTCCGGTATCGCCGAGCAGGTCCGCGCCGGCACCCTGGCCACCGCGCAGAACTACGCGGGTTTCGGTCCGGTGGAGCCGGATCTGTCCGTGGTCCGGGACAAGCCGAAGGCCGCCGCTGCCGGGACACGGCAGAAGAAGAAAGCCGCTGAACCCACCGCGGCCGAACACACGCGCGCCGCGCGCGCCGAGGCGGACCGGCAGCGCGCGCAGGAAGAACTGCGCGCCGCGGAAACCGCCGCGCGCGAGGCCCTCACCGCCGCCGCGAAGGAAGCACAGCGCGCGGCCGGACACCTCGAGGCCACCACCGTGCGGCTGACCGAACTCCGCGACGAACTCGCCGCGGCGGAAGACCGGCACCGATTCGCCCGCAACGCCGAGCGCGCCGCCCGGGACGCGGTCCGGGCGGCGACGGTCGAACTGGAACGGGCCCGGCGGCGCAAGCGCTGACCAGGCCGCTGAGGGTTCGGAGTCGAGTGCCTCGCGGCGGGGCCATGCCCCGTGCCGTTCCCGTAACCGGGCGTCCAGGTCCGGTCACCGCGCGGTCGAGGCCAGCGGTGATCCGTTGCGTGCCTCGGCCACATCGGCGGGGACGATCACGGCATCCGGGGCGATCGGGTCGGCGCGCAGCGCCCCGTCGAAGTGGGAACGCGGCGCGGTACGGGGGAACTCGGTGTCCGGCCGGGCCGGGGCCGGTGAGCCGGGGTCGGGAGCTTCCCGGTATCCGGGTGGGGCGAGCAGGTATCCGAGCCGGCCGGCCCAGGTGCGCGCGTGCCTGATATCGCGGACCAGGGCAGCGAGCTCGCCGTAGTTCACCTTCAGCAGATTGCGGGTCTCGATATCGTGCACGAGGCCGTACCGGACCGGCTCGATCTCCGCGGCGTAGCTGCCGAAGAGGCGGTCCCAGACGATGAGGACACCGGCGTAGTTCTTGTCGAGGTAGGGGTTGTTCGAGCCGTGGTGCACGCGGTGGTGCGACGGCGTGTTGAAAAGGTATTCGAGGGGGCCCCACAGCCTGCCCACCCGCTCGGTATGGATCGGGAACTGGAACACCAGGTTCAACGACTGCATCAGCAGCACCATCCATACCGGGAAACCCAGCAGGACCGCCGGGGCGAAGAACGCGCCGCGCAGCACCATCGTGGGGTTGAGCCAGGGCAGCCGGACCGCGGTGGTGAGGTTGAAGTACTGCGATGAATGGTGCACCGCGTGCGAGGTCCACATCAGTCGCACCCGATGGTCCGCGCGATGGGCCCAGTAATAGCAGAAATCCACCACCACGAAGGCCGCCGGCCACACCCACCACGTGCCGGTGTCCAGGTGAACCGGGGCGACTGCCGCGGCGAGCGCCAGCGGACCGACGGTGCCGATCGCGGTGATGATCGGTTTGGTGACCCGGCCGAGCAGGAATGTCCCGAGGTTGGTCGCGACCTCCCGGCCGTCGTAACCGTGGACACCCGGCCGGGTATCCGGGTCGGTCCGGTCGGCGAACCACTCCGCCGACATCAGCAGCGCGAAAGCGAGCATCGTGGGGATCGCGACGAGGAGATCGGGCATGTACCGGACCTTTCACCGAGCATCAGCTGTCCCCGAGAACGATGCCCCGCCAGGGTGGGGTGGCGGTATGGCCGTGATGAGGAATTTCTGAGAAAAGGGGCGTTGGCGGGCCGCGCGCGGCGGCGACGGGCGGCTTGGACCGCTGTCCTGTTCGTATCGGCTGGTCAGAGGGTATGCCGGACGGCGGAGTCGCGGCGGCGCGCGGCCCGAACACCCAGCGGGCCCGCATTTTCCGGGCCGGGCACCGGCGCGTCGACGGGGGCACCGGTGGTCGTTCGGCTGTAATGGTCGGCGCTCGATCGGTTTCCGTGTGTGATGTCCTCCCGTTCAGGAAGGTTCTCGTATGCGTCGTTTCGTGATGGCTCTGGGTTCGGCCGCGATGGCGATAGCGGTGACATCGGCAGTGGACAGTAGCGCGCACGCCGCGAGCGGGCAGGTCGCACTACGGTGGATCGCCGACGGGAGCCGGGTGGAGAAGGTCATCGACAACCCCAGCGGCTGTATCGATCTCAGCGCGGTCGGGGTGGTCGGCCGGGTGTCGGTGCGCAACCTCACCGACCGGAAGGTCAAACTCTGGAACGGCATCGGCTGCCGCGGCACCTACGGCGGTGGTATCGAACACGGCGAGCACAACGGCCGGTGGGGCTTCCCCGACTGGAGTATCTACATCTCGTCCTGATCCGGGCGACACCCGGCGAACTCCGCGTGAGCGGAGGCGTTTTCGGGGTATCCAGCACATGAGACCCACTGGAGGTGTTGTGTGAAGGCCGAAGACGAGGGCAGCGCGCCCGGCTCGGTGAGCCCGTTCAATCCGGCGGACCCGCTCGACCCGGCGAGCCCGGTGAATCCGGCGAGCCCGGTGGACCCCGTAGACGCGCTCAACCCGGCGGGCACGGTGGTGCCGGTGGTACCGATTGCCGACGACCAGCCGATGCGGACCTGGCTGTGGCCCACGCTGCTCATCTTCGGGCTGGTGGTCGGGGGCGCGCTACTGGTGATGATCCTGGTGAGCACCGCCGATTTCGGTGAGCAACCGGCGCAGGTGACTCCGACCCCCGGGCAATGCCAGACCTTCTGCACGACCACTGTCGTGCCCCCGGAGCGCTGACGGCCGACGGGGACACCCGCACCGGGTGTCCCCGCCGACGGTCCGACACGCTATTGCGCGCCCTGTTGCCCGGTGTCCGGGTCCTCGGCGCTACGCAATGCGGTTTCCAAGTCCCGGCGCAACCGCGCCGCGGTGGCTTCGTCACCCGCGTCCTCGGCCGTGGTGATGTCCTGGTGCAGCTGAGCGATGGTGTCCTGAATGGTCATCGGTCCTCCGTTCTCTCGCTTGGGCGATCGCGCCGCACGACTGTCTGCCGGCTACGGCGCCCGTCATGGTGCGCATGACCGTTTTCGTCGGTCCGAAACACGCTCCCGGCCCTGGCCCGCCACAGGCGTCGGCCGATTCACACTCGCGTGATTTTCAGATCACGTTTCGATCACCGCGTCGCGGGGGTATCCCACGACCAACGAGGTTTGGAAAAGCCCGAGGAGCATCCGGTGAACGAAACGACCGAAGCCACGACCGACCAGCGCGCCGGAGAACGTGCGCCGCGTACCGCCCATGTGCCCGGCCCTGGTGACAGCTACGACAACATCGAACCGCTGTTCGCCGAACTGGCGGCGCTCGCGCCCGAGGATCCGCGCCGGCGGGCGCTACGCGAGCAGATCGTGCACCGCTGCCTGCCGTTGGCCGAACATATCGCGCGCCGTTTCTCCGGCCGCGGCGAAGCGTTCGACGATCTGCTCCAGATCTCGCGGCTCGGCCTGGTCCAGGCGGTGGACCGCTTCGACGGGTCGCGGGGCAGCTCGTTCCTGTCCTTCGCCATCCCGACCATTATGGGCGAGGTGCGCCGCCACTTCCGCGATCACACCTGGGCCGTACGGGTGCCGCGCGGCACCAAGGAACTGCATCTGCGGATCGGCCCGGCCACCGAGACGCTGTACCAGCGGCTGGGCCGGATGCCCACCGCGCGGGAGATCGCCGTGGAACTCGACGCCGATCTCACCGACGTCACCCGGGCGCTCATCGCCGGTAACGCGCACACCAGCAGCTCCCTCGACGCCCCCTCCGACGACCAGGACGACGATATCTCGCCGCCGGCGGTACTGGCCCGGCTCGGCGGGGAGGACCCCTGCTACCGGCTGCTCGAGGACGCGATGACACTGCGCCCGCTGATCGCGGAACTGCCGCAGCGGGAACGGCAGATCCTGGTCTGGCGGTACTTCGCGAACATGACCCAGGTGCAGATCGCCGAACGGCTCGATATCTCGCAGATGCAGGTGTCGCGGATCCTCGCCAAAACACTGCGGACCCTGCGCGAACAGGCGATGGCCGAGCCCGGCGAGGTCGATTCGATCACCACGGCCGCCTGATCCGGGGCCGGGTCCCGATCGCGTTCGCGGGGCGTTCCGGCCCTGTCGGGTCGAATGATTCGGTGTTGGTGACATCATCAACCGGACAAGTCCTGAAGCTCTTGATCGGGCGGACAGTCTCGCTGATCGAACTGTGGCCCGCCTGGGATTCGGATCACGTCGATCAGTAGGGATCCATTGGAGTGGCGTGACTGGTTAGCGTGTGTGCGTGGACCTGAATCTGGACGGCAAGCGTGCGATCGTGACCGGCGGCAGCAAAGGTATCGGTTATGCGATCGCTCGGGGTCTGGCGAACGAGGGCGTGGATGTGGTGATCGCGGCGCGGACATCCGAACCGCTCGAGGCCGCCGCGCGCACGCTGACGCAGGAAACCGGGCGGCGGGTGATTGCGGTCGCGACCGATACCGGTGACGATGACCAAGTGCGCGCGCTGGTCGAACGGACCGTCGCGGAACTGGACGGCGTCGATATCTTGGTGAATTCCGCCGCCACCCCGTGGAGTGCTGGGGCGAGCGGCGATCTGGCGGGAACGGATGATGAGACAGTGCGGCGTGAGGTCGAGATCAAGGTCCTCGGATATTTGCGCACTGCCCGTGCTGTGGCGCCGTACCTGGTCGAGCAGCGGTGGGGGAGGATTATCAATATCAGCGGACTTGGTGCGCGGCAAGCGAATTCGATCGCGCAGACCATCCGGAATATCAGTGTGTCCGCGCTGACCAAGAACCTGGCCGACGAACTCGGCCCGTCGGGTGTCAATGTCACCGTGGTTCATCCCGGCCTGACCAGAACCGAACGTCTTACGGACCGGTTGACTGTCGATGCCGAGAAATCCGGACGCGCGATTGCCGACCTCGAGGCCGAGATCGCGCGCAACACCCTGCGGCGGGTCATCGATGCAAGTGAAGTCGCCGATGTGGTCACCTTCCTCGCCTCTCCGCGCAGTATCGCCATCACCGGTGACGCCGTCGCGGCGGGCGGTGGAGTCCCCGGTCCGGTGTATTACTGATCGACTGGGGGAGTGTGTGCGGCATCGGCAACGAGGACTCTCTGATCGCCAACCTCGAATCCGACGCGAAGTGGTAGCCACTCGACACAGGTTCGAATTCTCCAGACGTGTCCCATCGCACCCCGAACGGGTGGAATCCGCTGATCGAAGCGCAGGTCGCGGTTCGCCACAATCCCTCATGGAACCCTTGCGGCGGTGACATGATCTCGACCACCCGAGATTTGCACACGTTCATCTCCGCGGTGCTGCGCGGTGAACTGCTGCCGGCCGACGAATCCCATCGAGTCCGGGCGTTTGTCGTCGACCGCCGGTTCCTTCCGAGTTCTCCAGCGTTGCCGGTTCAGAAGCTCGGTCTGCACTCTGTCCCAGAATGATTCGATCACGGCTTTGTCGAAGCAGTCACCGATCGACCCCATCGACGGACCAGCCCGGACCGCTGGGCCCGGTCGGTAAGGCCCAAGACGTGAACGGAACGTCGTGCACGGAATGAATAATCGTGCCCGGCTCCGGCGACCGATTCGAAATAGCCATCCCGAGCGCGGTGGTTGCACGAACATGCTATCCGGACACGCGGCTGATGACCTCTGCAACCAACGAACCCGGTTTGCCGACACTTTCGGAGTGCCGCAGACCTATTGCACTAGGTCACTTTCACCATTGCACTAGTTCGATTTGTCGTCAAAGACCTTTGTAAGCCCCGTTATGCAGATATACGATGTACGCAATCGGCAGGCTTGGAACGTCGTATCGACCTGCACTCCACGATCGAGATCGACACGCAAGGATTGGTTGAGCCCATGGCCGGTAAATGGCCCGTACGGCAAGAGCAGGCAACGAACCCCGGTCGCGCTACGGCCACTGCCATCCGGCCGGGGCACTCGCGGCCCGAACGCAGCCGGCTGCGTGCCGCGTGGACTTTGGCGTTGCTGACGACGTTGTGCGCGGAGCTGACGTTCACAGCGGTCGCCGTCCCGATCACCTGGCTGCTCCTCCCCCTGTTACTGGTGATGTACGGTGCGGGCGTCCTGGTCATTCGCGAGGCGGTTGTCCGAGCCGGCGTCGGGTGGCCCGGCCTGGTGGTGCTCGGTCTCGCCTATCAAGTGGCAGAGGACGGACTCGGCCTGCAGGCACTGACCAGCCCGCAGATGTATGGTGCCGCCGACTGGGGCCTGCGCGCCTTCGGCGTCAACTGGACCTACTGGGAATCACAGATCGGCGTCCACGTCGTGCTCAGTGTGCTCCTGCCCGTGATGATCACCGACTTGATCTTTCCCGGACTGCGCAATCGAACCTACTTGGGCACCGGCGGGTTCGCCGCCACCGGCGTACTGGCCGTAGCCGGAGTGTTCGGGCTGCGAGGCATCATCTCGGCCACCGAGGATCCCGGATATCGCACCCCATGGGAATGGACTGTTGCCTACCTCGTGGCGATCGCGTTGCTGGCCTTGCTGGCACTGCGAGTGCTGCCTCGACTCCAGCCTCCGGACGGACTCCGAAGCGACCGGCAAGCACCGCGACCCGTGGTGGTCGGCTTCGTGTCGGTGTACTTGACGATGGCATTCCTGACAACGCTGCTGCCGCTCGGTTTGGGACGGGACCTGTTGCTCGGCGACATGATGTCGCAGCCGCTTCGACTGTTCGTCGCAGCGATGACCGCGATCCCGTTCGCCTTGCTGGTGCTGCGCTGGCGAAGGGCGCGCAACTGGACCGACAGCCATCGCCTCTGGTTGATCGGAGGCATCCTCGTCTCCCACACGGCGTTCATGATGCCCGCCTCACTCGCCAGTGCGTTCGTCGGTCTGATCACGATCTGCCTGGAGGTAGTCCTGCTGATGGCCCTCGGACGGCACATGCGACGACGTGAGACATCATCCGGCCGTCCTCGATCCCGGCGGCAGACACTGCGAAACGAATTCTGACCGGTGTTCCGAGCCCCGCGTAGGTGAGGCGCCCGATTTCCGGCAGCGTCCGGTTTGCCGCCCACGCGATCGAAGCCAATGCCCTGGGAATCAAGCGTCCAGTCCAAAAGTATGCCTCGATTCCAGGGCAGCGACCACCGAATACGGCCGGCCCGAGATCATCTGAGCGGTGTTCTTTCGAGGCGCCGGACGGAGTGATCGTCGATGTCAGCCCGTCCGTGGGGCAGCGGGCGTGGCCGGGCAGCGCGGCCTGCGCCGCGACCAGAACCGGCTCGGACCGAGGCGCGTGACCGTCTGCAAGTTGCTCTTCGGAAGACAACAGATGGCCGGATCCGTCCGGCGGCACGACCAGGTGTCTCGCAACAAGTACAGGAACGCCTGGGCTCGCCCGATCGGACGCGCGGCACCACGGCCGGCCCGGGCCTGCCGTTGCGACCACACCAGAATGTCGGGAGCGACATCGGGATCGAATACTTCATGGTTCGTCGAAAAGCGCTCCCTCGGGCAATGCTCTCAGCCCGAGGGAGCGTGCGTCGTGGCGTACGAGATCCCCGGCCGACATCGATGTCGCCTTTGCCTGCGGCGATCTCGTGCCGCCCTGACTCGGGCGGCTTATTCAGCCCGCTGGACCGGGAGCTGCCGCCGCGATTAGTCCATGCCCGACTCCGGTCGATGTTTGTGAGGCAACGTCACTGGTCGTGAGCGTCGAGCAAGCCCTGGATATCGATCTTCGTCATGGCATGTACCGCCTGCAGGATTCGTTCGGCCGCCTCTGGATCGGCCTTCGCCAGCAGTTCGGTGAGAGCTTTGGGTACGACCTGCCAGGTGACCCCGAACCGGTCGGTCAGTGAACCACCCGGGCCCTCCTTACCGCCCTCGGTGAGGGCTACCCAGGCGGTGTCCACCTCCTGCTGAGTGTCGCAGTCGAGGTACAGCGAGATCGCACCGGTGAAGGTGAACTGTGGTCCGCCGTTGTACGCGATGTAGCGCTGTCCGGCCAGCTCGAAAGTGACGGTGGTGACGCGGCCGTCGGCGTCGCGTTGACGGTCGAGTACCGCCGAGCCGGCGACGAGACTTGTGTAGTGGTCGGCGGCTTCTTCGGCGTGGCCGTCGAACCACAGGAAGGTGCTCGCTTGCATGGTCTTTCTCCTCTGTGTCGGGTTTCTCAGGGTTTTCAGTGGTGTGCGGGGGTTCGGTATTCGTCGAGCTCGACTGTGTCGGCTACTTTTTCCATGCCGCGTCGGACGAGGCGTTTCGGGAGGAACCGCAGCGTCCGGATCATCTGGTTGCGCATCCGCATCTGCCGATGGGTTTCGGGCATGAGGCCGCCGTCGCCGGCGTCGCGGGCGAATTCTTGGGCCCGGTCCACGAACAGGCGCATCTTCTGCTGATAGGTGGCGTAGGCGCGCGTGTGGTCACCGTCGGCGGCGGCGAGTTCACCGGCCAGAATGTAGGCGCCGACGAGAGCGAGGCTGGTGCCGATACCCGACATCGGTGACGCGCAATAACTCGCATCCCCGAGCAACACTGTCCGGTCGCGCGACCAGGTGTCCATCTCGACCTGCAATGTTCTGTCGAAGTAGAAATCGGGCGCGTCCCAGATGGCCTCCAGCATGGCGGGGACCTGCCATCCGTCTTCCTCGAAGGCGCCGATCACGATCCGCTTCTGCGCGTCGATATCGCCCCGGGCGTGGGGCAGTGGCGCCGAGCGCATGAAGAACCCGGTCAGTGCGGTGCCGGGCTCGAGTTGCGGATAGAGGGCCGCGGTCCGGCCGGGCCGGCCGTTGCCTTCGGGCACGGTATACATCAACCGCCACCCGTCGTGCCTCATCTCGATGGGTGCGGTGTACAGCGCCATATAGGAGCCGAGATCGCGCAGGTACCGTTCCTCGGGCCCGAACACCAGCTGCCGGACATTGGATCGCACGCCGTCCGCGCCGACCAGCAGATCGAACCTTCTGGGTTCACCGTTTTCGAACCGGACGTGGACACCGTCGCCGTCCTGTTCCACTGCGGCGACGGCATCGCCGAATACGTACTCGACGTCGTCGCGGCCGGCGTCGTAGATGATCCGCGCCAGATCGGTGCGGCGGATGGACAATTCGGCCACCGGGCCCCCCGAATGCCCGAACACGTCGGTGCCCATCTGCGCGACCCGTTTGCCCGCACCGTCGACGAACGCCATACCCCGGGCCCCGGTGCCGGCCGCCCGGACCCGCTCGACGATCCCCATCCGCGCGGCCACCTCACGCGCTGTGCCACGGATATCGACCGCGTGGCCGCCACTGCGGGGCCCGGGGGCACGTTCCACCACCGTCGGGTCGAAGCCGTACCGGTGCAGCCAGTACGCCAGGGCCGGGCCGGCGATACCGGCACCGGAAATCAAAATGCTCCGGTTCTTCATTGATTCTCCTGTTGTCCTCGTCGAGGTCGATGACCCGTCCCGACGGGGTGCCGGCGAGCGGGGGATGTGTAGCGGCGGACGGCCGCACTACGGTGGGCGCGTACGGTGTATTCCGCTCGTCGATCAGAGTAGGCATATACATTGTCAATCACCAGTTTTGAAGGTAAATAGTGCACTAGGGTACTGGTGTCGGTGAACTAGTACACAAGCCCAATACGTCGACCGTGTCGAAGAATCGGAGGGGCAATGTCCGCCCAGGCGCAACGTCCGGGTCCGCCGTATCAGGTGATCGCCGCGCAGATCCGTGCCCGGATCGTGAGTGGTGACCTGCGGCCCGGGGACCGGGTGCCTTCCATCCGGCAGATAGCCCAACGGTGGGGGGTCGCGGTCGCGACCGCGACCAAAGTGACGGCGCTCCTCCGCGCGGAAGGGCTGATCGAAACGAATACCGGGACGGGCGCAGTGGTCGGCGCGCCCGGGGCCCGGGAACGGTCGCTCGGCCCGCCCGTGGGGCGGAGTCGGGTTACCCCGCGAATGTTGCGGTGGGCGACGCCCACCGGTGGGGAGCCGCACCGCAAGCGCCTGCTTCGATGTGCCATCACGATCGCTGATACCGAGGGGCTCGACGCGGTGTCGATGCGACGTCTCGCGGCCGAACTCGGAGTCGGCCCGATGTCGCTCTACCGCTTCGTCGCGAACAAGGACGAACTGCTTACTCGGATGGCCGACGAAGTCTTCGGTGAACTCGACCTCCCACGGCCGAAGCTGGGCGGGTGGCGCGCCGACCTCGAACGGATCGCCCGCTTGCAGTGGCAGTTGTGCCGACGGCACCTCTGGCTGCCCGAGGTCGTCTCGTTTACCCGCCCCCTGCTCGTACCCGGGATGATGGCACAGACCGAATGGATACTCCGTGCGCTCGAAGGGCTCGGGCTTCCCCCGGCTATCGGCATGCGCGAAGCGCTCACCCTGCATGCGCTCGTTCTCACGGCCGCGCTGTCCGTGTCAGAAGAGGTCGAAGCAGTGGAGAACACCGGCGTCACCCTCGACGACTGGTGGGCGGCGGCGCGCACGCCCGCGCGCGAACTCCTCGGCACCGACCGCTTCTCGCTCCTTACGCGGACTCCCTGGGACGCGGCGGCAAACCCCGACGGACTGTTCGAATACGGCCTCGCGCGTCACCTCGACGGTTTCGCCGTCTTGATCGGGGAACCGCCGACATCCTGACGCTCCATGATGGAATGTCGACACCGAGAGCTCTTCGGCCGATTTGCCGTGCCTCGTGCGCGCACGAGGCCGCTCGCTGCCTCTTTCGGCGAGCGCCTGCCCCGGATGATCTGTGCTGCATTACGCCTCGTCGACTGTGATGCGGGGTGCCGGGTGAGGGGTAAGTTGCACTGGTCCTTGTGCCGGGCGAGCCAGTGCACTAATCCTGTGACGTCTGCGCCACCAGGACGGCGAACCCGTCGAGGTGGCGAGCGAGTCCGTACTCGAACAGTTCGTCCAAGTTCGCGGCAATATCGCCGGGAACCGCTGCCAAGAGGGGAAATCGCCCGCTGTCGAGAAGATCGCGGGCACGGGCCAGCTGTGCCACCTGCCACCCATTATGGGAGACGCCGGTGCTCTGCTCCGCTTCGACTTCCTCGGCCACCGACATCGCCATGGTGAGAACCAGCGCATGGAGGGTGAGTGCTTCGCGCATCCGGACGGCCATGGGCAACCCCAGTCCGTCCAGTGCGCGGAGCACCCACTCCGTCTGCGCCATCATATTGGGCGCGAACACGGGGCGGGTGAACGAGACGATTCTGGGCAGCCAGAGATGCCGTCGACACAGCTGCCATTGTTGCCGGGCGTGGAGTTCGAGCTCAACGCGCCATCCACGCGAACCGGGTTCGGGTAAATCCAGTTCGCTGAAGGCCTCGTCGGCCATTCGGGTCAGCAATTCGTCTTTGTTCGCCACATGCCGGTACAGCGACATCGGCGCCGTACCCAGTGCGACCGCCAGGCGCCGCATCGACACCGCATCGAGGCCCTCGAGGTCGGCTACCTCGATGGCCTTTCGCAGCACCTGTTTCCGGTGCAAAGCCGCCTCCGCGGAAGCAGGTCGCCGGGGCTCGGGCGACGGCCTCGCTACCGCTGCCCGTTTCCGGTTGCCGGGTGTGCTGACCACGGTGCCCGACCCGACCTTCGTCTCGACCAGACCCTCGTCGCGCAGGGTCGCCGTCACCCTGGTCGCGGTCGCTACCGCGACACCCCAGCGCTGCACGATCTGCCGGATAGAGGGCGCCCGATCTCCGGGGCGCAGCTCGCCGCTCGTTATCCGCGCACGAATTTCCGCGGCGATCACCAGGTACGGCGAGTCGGCACGTTCTGACGACGACATATTCCTCCGATCCGCCGAACGGCCGCAAGCTCATCTGGCGAGTGCAAGTGTACTAGTTATATTGGTTGGCTGACCTACACGCTCACTCCTGTAACGCAGGAGTATGCGCAGCATCTCTCGCTAAGGTGGGAGGTGTGCATGGTACACCGTACGCGAGTCCGTCGGATTGTCTCCGGCGCTGAGCCAGCGGCCTTCGGTGAACCGGTACACACAACGCGTCGCCGCTACGAGATTCTCGCCGGCACCACGGTCGCCACCAGGATGTGGCAGGCGCCGGCCGCGAAGAACCACTGTTGTTCCTATTCATGCCAAGCGCTGGTCGGCACGTTGCAGCGCAGTCCGCCTGCGGACCGGGCACGGAACGTGCATGCCGGGAGCCTATTACCGAGCCAGGAACCGACGCGTGCGCCCCTTGACCGGCCGGTCTGATTTCGGTTGCGGTGTAGCGCCCAGCTGTCACAGACCCTCAAAGGCTGCAGCAGTGATCTATATCACGGTTGAAGTTGACCTTGGGTCAGGGTGGACGCTCGTCGCGGCGGCACGAAGCCGACCGGGACAAAACTGATTTCCAGGAGCGAACCACCATGTCGATCACCCTTTCCGCCGAAGACAAGAGCACGCTGCGGACCGCCGCGTATGGTGCCGTGTCGCTGATGGCCGCCACCACCGGCTCGCCCCGCAAGGCCGCTGCGAACGCCACCATCGCGCTGACGTCAGCGACCGGCCTGGTCGGGCACGTGCTCGCCGCGAACACCAAAGACATCGAACTGAAGGGCACGACGGTCGCCGAGCTCGCCGACCGGGTACTGCCGACGCTGACCGCAGCCATGGAACTGCTCGGCAAGCACGCTCCGGCAGAAGCCGGCAACTTCCGCGGCACTGTCCTCTCGGCCCTCGAAGCCGCTCAGGTCGAGCTGGACAAACCCAGCGCTGTAACGGCCGAGATGGCCCGCAAGGTCGCTGCCGCCCTCGACGCCACCCCGGTGGCCGGAGCGGGCAGCGGGGCCGTCGTGCCGAATACCGTTGCCGGGCAGGGTCGCCCGGAGTTGCAGAAGGTGATCGAGGAGATCGTCGATTCCGGGTTCGTCGGGGTGTCACTGCGGGTGAACGATGAGCGAGGTGAGTGGGTCGGCAGCGCCGGGGTTGCCGAGCTGGGCGGGACCTCGAAGCCGCCGATCGAGGGGCACGTCCGGATTGCCAGCAACACCAAGACCTTCACCGCGACCCTGGTTCTGCAGCTGGTGGCCGAGGGCAGGATCGGGCTCGAGACCCCGGCGGCGGACTACCTGCCCGAGTTCGCGCTGGACGAGCGGATCACGGTGCGGATGCTTTTGCAACACACCAGCGGGATCTTCAACTTCACCGGCGAACTCTACGACGATGGGACGGTGGTGCTCGGGATCCCCGCGCCGGGTACCCCCTTGGGCGAGGAGTGGGTGGACCACCGGTTCAAGACCTACCGACCGCAGGAACTGGTGGAGCTGGCGCTGTCCAAGCCGGCGCGTTTCGCGCCGGGGACGGGCTGGAGCTATTCCAACACCAACTATGCGCTGGCGCGGCTGCTCATCGAGAAGGTCACCGGCCGGTCCTTCGCCGAGGAGGTCCGGCGAAGGATCCTGGGTCCGCTCGGGCTGTCGGGCACCGTGGCGCCGGAAACGTCGCCGGAGCTCCCCGAGCCCCACGCCCACGCCTACTACCGATACACGCAGGACGGCGCCGAGAAGATCGTCGATGTCACCCGCCACAACCCCTCATGGACCTGCGGCGGTGACATGATCTCGACCACCCGAGATTTGCACACGTTCATCTCCGCGCTGCTGCGCGGTGAACTGCTGCCGGCCGAGTTGCTGGCCCAGATGTGCACGTCGCATCCGACAGGCATCCCGACCATGGACTACGGTCTCGGGGTGTTCGTGCGGGACCTGGGTCCCGACGGCGGCATCGTCATCACTCACAACGGCGGCCACGCGGGCTACGCGACGTTGATGTACAGCACCCCCGACGGCGCCAAGACCATGACCGCCTCCCTGACCTGCGTCGACGACTCCGCCATGTCCATCGGCGTGCCGTTCCAGAACGCACAGCAGCGGCTCCTCGCCGAGGTGTTCGGCGGCGGGCAGACGAATCACGCCGACTAGCACGCGACCCGGTCGCACCGAACTCGACCAGCTCGGTGTGGCCAGCCACATGTTCTGTCTGCCGGGGCTGTGCCCCGGCGGGTCCGGCACTTTCCAGCCCACGTCCAAACACGAACCGCTCGAGGAACTCTCGCCATGCACAACGTGGAAGCCGCACAACCGAACGGGCTGGTCGAGCGGCTACTGAGCGACCGCCACCCCCTGCCGCTGTCGGTGATGTTGCACCTTGTCCCCGGCATCCTGATCGTCGCCCTCTACCTGCTCATCGCTGAACCGTTCGTCAAGACCATCGGGTTTCCGGCCTTCCTGGGCTGGGCGCTCGCCCTGTGCCTGGTTCTGATACCGGTCCTGCTGGGACTGGGGTGGCTGGGCCGCCGGCACAACGGCCGCTTCTCGCTGCGCGGCGTGCTGCACTACACCGACAGGCCCGTCCCGCGCGGGAAGCTGGTGGCGATGGTCATCGCACTCATCGCGTGGATGATGACGCTCGGGCTCGCGCTGGCACCCCTGAACAACTTCTGCAAAGGCTTCTTCACCTGGCTTCCGTATGCGAACACCGGCGGCAGCGGCAACAACACCTACCTCGACCTGCACGGCTACCCGCACTCGACGCTGCTCACCACAATGGTGATCTGCCTGCCGCTGACCGGAATGTCCCTGCCGCTCATCGAGGAGCTGTACTTCCGTGGTTTCCTGCTGCCCCGTATCGCCTATCTGGGCGGATGGGCACCGGTGTTCAACACGGTCTTGTTCGCCCTGTACCACTTCTGGTCGCCGTGGGTGTTCGTGTCGCGAGTGGTCTTCACATTCCCTGGGTACTGGTTGGCCTGGTGGCACAAGGACATCCGGTTCTCGATCGGGATGCATGTCGGCGTCACCTCGATCGTCGCGACGCTCGGCACCACCGCCTTCGCGCTGAACTTCGGCTGATGAGGAAGGCTGAGCGAATGCGGAACGGAGTCACGATCGGGCAGGCGGCGGCATTCGTCGGCGTCACCGTGAAGACGGTGCGTCACTATCACAAGCTCGGCCTGGTCGCCGAGCCCGAACGCGACAGCTCCGGCTTCCGGCGGTACGGATCGGCCGAGTTGTCGCGGCTGGTGCAGGTCCGCACACTGGCCGCGGCCGGGGTGGCGCTGGCCGAGATCGGGCCCATGCTCGACGCCGACCCCACCTCGTTCGCTGCCGCGCTCGCCGACGCCGAGCAGCAACTCACCGCACGAATCGAAGAGTTGATCACGCGGCGCGACACACTGCGCCGACTCGCCGACGGCGACCGGGCGCTGCTGGGAGACCGCGCGGTGGCGCTGCTTCAGCGAATGCGCGGCCTCGGATTTCTTGCCGACGAGGTGGCGGCCACCAGGGAGGGCTGGGTGCTGGCCAGAGCTCTGGTTCCCGAAGGTTTCGACGACTACCTCACCGACCTCGAACAAGCCTTGGACGACCCTCGCTACGTCGCCTTGATCCAACGCGCCGCTCAGGCCGCGGTGTGGGAACCGGACGACCCCCGCATCGACGAGCTCGCCACCGCGATGGCCGACTATTACCTGGCCAATCCCGCTCATCTGAAAATCGTGACCGGTCTGCAAGCCCGCACCGAGGCCGCGACCCGATACCAGCTGATCGCCCACCACGGCGAAGAGCAAGGATCAGCCGCCGCCCGGGCGCTCGCGCTGGTAGAAACCAAGCTCCGCTCCGCCGGCGTTCGTATCCCCAGACCAGGCACCCACTGACACCCCGGGACTCGGCGCCGACCAGATTCTGTTTCACGAAGATGTCGAAGTACGCACGGGAGGCGACACGATTGTGGCGACGAACCCGGACCGGCTCGGCCGCAATCTTGATGAGTGCCTCAACCTCGTTCACGAGCTGAGGAAGCGCGGTATCGGGGGTCAGGACGCTGCGGGATCCGCTGCCGATCGACACCCCCGACACCTCGGGCATTGCCGAGATCGCCGTGGTGATGCCTCTGCAACTCGCTGGACTCCAGGGTGTTGCAGGGATCGCTGGAACCCGCGGGCGGTGGGGGCCGTGTCACGTGCGGATTGCCTTGCGACGCTTGCCCCGAGTCACCGGCTGTTGTCCCAGCGTTCCTGGGCTGCCCGGATCTCCGACGCGCTCGCGCCTATCCAGGTGATCAGGCCGCAGAGATGGCGGGCGGCTTCCTCACCGAATCCGGTGAGCTCATATGACACCTGCGGGGGTCTGACCGGGACGACGGTGCGTTTCACCAGACCGTCCCGCTCCAGAGTGCGCAGAGTCTGGGACAACATCTTCTCGTTGATCCCCTCGATACGGTCTCGCAGCTGATGGAAACGCCGGGAGCCCGGGCGCAAAGCGGCCAGCACCAGCAGCGCCCACCGGCCGGTGAGATGTTCGAAAATGTCGCGGCTCGGGCAATCGCGGCGGAAGACGGAGTCCTCTGAAGCATGATCCACCTGCGAACTTACCTCCATGACCTGAGCTTACCCAAAAGTGGCTACTTACTTCGAGTAGGTCGCTTACCTAATCCCGAAACATGGACATGGACATGGACGAGGACGTGCTGGAGATAGATGTGTGGTCAGATCTCGTGTGCCCGTGGTGCTACATCGGCAAGCCCAACTTGGCGTCGCCCACCGGTACCGGTTATGCCGGAATCGTTGGATTGGCCGGGCGATGGAAAGCGCAGGTCGATCACCAGCCGCTGTGCTGAGACGCACGGCGTGTATCGGCCGGTTGCTTGTGATGTGGTGTGTTGTTCGGCGGGTTGGTGCGGGGTAGCTCAGCTGAGTCCGGCGATTTCCTGGGCGATCGCGGCGACGCGGGTCTGGGCAGCCGAGACGACACCGTGACGATTCTTGTGGGCTTCCTCGTAGGCGACGATCGCTCGGATGTCGGCGGGGTCGGTCAGTTCTTTGACCTCGGCGACGGCTTGGCTGACGTTCAGCTCGTCGTAGTCGTCGATGGGCAACTCGTCGGGTTCGAGAACACCGGTGGTGGTGCGGATCGAACGAAACGCATCGGCGGCGGTGTCGGCGCCTTCGCTGCGGGTGACCTGCTCGGCGGTTTCGAGGGCGGCGTCGCGGGAGGCCGTCAGGGTCTTCACGGCGACATCGCCCGCCCGCGCGCTCTGGGCGAACAGTCCGCCGAGCGCGGGTGAGGTGGCGCGGACGGTGTCTACGGCCCGGTCCAGGCCACGCGCGGACCAGGTGACCGGGAGGTTGACCAGCTTCACCGCGGTCCCGGCCGCCGCCTGCAAGGGAGTGCGGCGAAGCGCGGCAGGCCCGCCGAGGGCATCCTCGGCCAGGACTATGGTCAGCCAATCCACGGTCGCGGAATGCGCGGTGATCAGCCGATCCGCCAATGCCACCACAGGGGTTAGTTGGGCGGTAGTCGCCAGCGCCTTGAGGTAACGGGCGCGGTCGAGGAGTTGATGTTCGAGGGCGAGGTCGCCGAGAAGGGCCTCGTCGAACGGTTGAGCCTGTTCGACCATTGCCTTGACCGCGGCCGAGGCGCGGCCGAGGAACGGGCCGACTACGTCCGGGACATCGCCCAGATCGCGGATGGCGGCCTCGATGGCTTCGACGCGAGCGCGGGCGTTGTCGGCGTTCTCGGACAACTCCCGGCGCACCGCGTCGGTGCGGGCCTGTGCGGTACGGGTCTCGGCGACCTGGATCTCGGTGGTGGTCAGAGCGAGGATGGCGCGCAACTGCGCCAGCAACGTAGTGGTGTCGGGTGTGCTCATCGAGAATCTTGTCCCTTCGGCGTTGACAGCTTCGGAGGGGCGCAACGCTGCACCATCTGCGGGCTTACCCAGCAATACCGGCGAGTAACCTGCCTGAGCGAGCGGTCCGCGGAATCCGGGACGCCGGTGGCGGAACCGGAGCGGGACCTCGTCCGTTTCGTGGGCCGCGTCGTCCATGCCCGCGAGGTGGCCGATGTGGTGACCTTCTCGGCGTTCCCGCGCAGTATCGCCATCACCGGCGGCGCCGTCGCGGTGGGCTGCGGTGTCCCGGGCGGTCTACTACTGACGGCGGTCCGGGCGCCGGGGCCGCCCTGATATACACGGCATATGCCGGCGAACACACACTCCGAGCCCGACGCCTTCGACGATCTGGTGGCCGCCGCCGACGCGCCCGTGTACATCGTCACCCTGGCCGCGGGCGGTGAACGGTCCGGGTGCCTGGTCGGATTCGCGTCCCAGGTCGGGATCGACCCCGCCCGGTTCCTGGTCTGCCTTTCCGAGACCAATCACACCTTCCGGGTCGCGCCGGGCGCGGAGTTCGCCGCCGTGCACCTGGTCGGTGCGCACAACGCGGAACTCGCCGCACTGTTCGGGGCGCAGACCGGCGACGAGATCGACAAATTCGACCGGTGCCGCTGGCGCTCCGGCCCGCACGGGGTCCCGATCCTGCTCGACGCCGTGGCCTGGTTCTGCGGTCGCATCCTCACCCGGCACGATTTCGGTGACCACGTCGGCCTGGTGCTGGCGCCCGAGGACGCCGTGGCCCCGGCCTCCGCGCCGGCCGTGCTGCGCCTCCACGATGTCGCCGGCCTGCGGCCCGGTCATCCGGCGTGAGCCCGGCCGCGTCAGAGGTCGCCGGTGGTGATCCAGTGGTTCATGGCCGCGAAGGTGGCGGGTGCGCTGGGGTGCAGGGTGAGATTGTGGGCGACCCCGGGGGCGACCAGTGCGTCGAAATCTGCGGCGCCACTGTAGTAAGGCGCCTCGTTGGCCGCGATCGACGCGGCGTCGCGGCAGCTGACCGTGAAGTTGCAGAAGATGTTGTCCTCGGCACCCATCACCACCAGGACAGGGGCGGTGATCGCGCGGCTCGTGTTGACCGGCGCGGGGCTCAGCAGCGTGGTCATGGATTCGGCGACCTCGCCGACCGTGGTGAGGTCCTTGGTGCGTTCGTCGTGTGCGATCACGGCGGGGTCGGCGGTGCGCGGATCGTAGAACGCGGCGCCGCGCCGGCCGGGCAGTGTTGTCAGGTAGCCGGAGTCGGTGTCGCGGCCCGCCGCGATCGGGTCGAGGGCGGCCGGGTAGAGACTGGTGAAGAACCCGGTGGAGTTGAGCCCCACCCCGGGCAGGTGGATGACGCCGGTCAGGATCACCCGGTCCAGATCGTGCCAGCGTGAGGCCTCGTGCGTGAGGGTCGCCGAACCCAGCGAATGACCGACCGCATTGACCTCGTCGTAGCCCGCGCGGTGCACCCAGCCGATCAGCTGATGCAGGACGTAGGCGTCACTGGATACGGTCAGCTCCCCGCTGGCCGGGCGAGTACTGGCGCCGGTGCCGAGACGGTCGAAGTTGAAGGTCGCCCGCCCGGCGGCCAAGGTGTCGTCGACGTAGGAGTAGGTCTCCGGATCGAACGAGGAGTCCCAATACTCCCGGTTGTAGGTCGCACCCGCGACCAGCACGTCGGCCTGCCGCGGGCCGTCCGCCCAGCGCCGCGGAGTGCAGAAGGTCGCGGCGACGGTGTTGTCCGCCGGCCCGCCCTCGGTGACCGCTACCGGGACCGATACCTCCCGGCATGACCCGGGCTTGTCGTAGTTCGCGGCGGCAGGTGCGGCGCCGGTGGCGATCGCGGCGAGCAGCGCCGCCGACAGCAGCGATACTCGGCGTGCGGTGGCGGTCCAACGGCGGTGGGCTGGAGACAGGTATGGACAGGGCATCGTTCACCTCGGGTAGCGCTGGTCGTCGAAAGCCGGACGGGGTCGAATCGGAAGGTCGGTGGTAGCCACCCGTCACCGGAGAAGGGGATTCAGTCGTCTGTGCGCACGAGCAGGTGCCGTGGGCCGCGAATGACCCGGGACGGGCAGTACACGGGCGCGCCCACCGCTCGCACCCGGGGGAAACGGCGGTAGAGGCCGCGCAACGCGATCTCACCCTCCATCCGGGCCAGCCCCGCGCCCAGGCAGTAGTGCACACCGGCCGCGAACGCCAGATGTTCCCGTGCGTTCGGCCGGGTGATATCGAAGCGGGCGGGGTCGGTGAACACCGCTGGATCGCGGTTGGCGGCAGCCAGCAGGGCCACCACGGGGGTGCCCTTGGTCAGCTGACGACCGGCCAGTTCGAGTGGCTCGCCCACCACTCGGACGCTGTACTGTGCCGGGGCTTCCCACCGCAGCGTCTCCTCCACCACGGCACCGGCCAGCCCTGGGTCGGCGGCGAACATCTCGTGCTGTTCGGGATTGTGCGACAGCGCGATCACCGCGTTGCCGATGATATTGGCGGTGGTGACGAATCCGCCGATGAGCAGTGCCTGGCAGGTCGCCACCAGCCCGGCTTCGGTCATCGCGCCATCCTCGACCGCGCCGCCGAGCGCAGTGATCAGATCCGCGCCGGGCTCGGCCCGCCGTTTCGCGACCGCCGCCGCAAAATAGTCGGTGAGCTCGGCGAGCAGCACTCCAGTGCGCCGGCGCTCGCGTGCGCCCCGGGCTCCGTCCACTGTCGCGCCGAATTCGATTCCCCAGCGCGCGAAATGATCATGGTCGGCAGCCGGGAGACCGAGCAGCTCGGCGATGACCAGGCTCGGGATGCGCAGCGCGAAGGCATCGATGAGATCCACCGGTTCCCCGCTGTCGAGAGTGTCCAGCTGTCGCTCGACCAGTTCTTCGACGAATTCACGGCGTGCGCGTAGCTGCGCGGCACCGAACAGCGGAGCAACGAGTTTGCGCAGCGCGGTGTGCTCCGGTGGGTTCGCGGAAGCGAGGGAGTCGTCGAGCGGGTGCACCAGGAAATCGGTCCGCTGCCCCGGCAGTGGACGCAGCTTCAGCCGGACTGCGGAGGTGGGCGCGACCCTGAACCGATTGTCGCGCAGTACTTCGTTGCACACTGTGTGTGAGGCGGACATACACAATCCGCTGCGCCCGCGAACCAGATCACCGCGGGCCCGGATTCGCTCGTAGTGGGCGTGGCCGTCGCTGCCCCGCGGCAAATTCAGCACCGATGCCACGGGATCGCCCAGCAGCGTGGAGGTGTGCAGGCGCAGTGAGTTCCGGTACAGCCGGGTGATGGTGCGTAATTCACCGCTCATCGGATCTCCTGCGGTGCGTGTAGCTTCGGGGCGCGGTCGATACCTCGGTCGGCCAGTTCGTCCCGGATACGTTCGCGCAAGACATACTTTTTGATCTTGGTACCCGACATGGGCCATTCGTCGACGAACCGTACGTAGCGCGGCGCTCGATAAGTCGCGATGCTGCCGAGGCAGTAGTCGATGATCTCCTGTTCGGTGACCGTCGCGCCCGGCACGAGTTCGATGAAGGCGGCCGGGACCTCGACGTAGTAGGAATCCGGCGCGGCGACCACCTGCACGATATGAACCGCGGGGTGGCGGAGCAGGAAATCCTCCACCTCGACCGCGGAGACGTTCTCGCCGCCCACTTTCAGCATGTCCTTGAGGCGGCTCACGAAAGTAACCCGGCCCTCGGCGTCCATCACCGCTACATCACCGGTGTGGAACCAGCCCTTGTCGTCGAAACATCTCGCGGTCAGTTCCGGATCGTGCAGGTAGCCGTCGAAGCAGTTGGTCCCACGGAACAGCAATTCACCTTCCGAACCGGGTGGCAGGTCGAGCCCCGTCTCGGGATCGACCACCCGGCATTGCATTCCGGGCAGGGGCCGGCCGCCGGTGGTGGTGCGCTGCTCCTGGGTATCGGTTTGCTCGCTCAGCGAAAGGAAGGAGGACGCCTCGGTCATCCCGAAGCAGGAGACCTGCACGGCGTGCGGAAGACGGTGTGCCATCTCGCGGACACGTTCGGGGACACCGACGGTCATCACCAGGCGCAGTGCCGACAGATCGCTGGTCGCGAAGTCGGGATGGTTCAGCACCGGCAGCCACACCGTCTCGAAGCCGGGCAGGGCGACCGTGGCGCGTTGCGTCTCCAGTTGTTCCAGCGCGGCGGCCGGACTGAAGAGGCCGACATGACAGTAGGTGCACCCGGCGTAGATGCTGGCGATCGCGAAGGCGACAGCGCCGATGTGGAACAGCGGCAGTGGTGTCCACACGCGGTCGTCGTCCACGAGTTCGAGCCGGGAGTGCGCGGCGCCGGACGCGAAGCGGATCAGCGCCTCGTGGCTGATCATGGCGCCCTTCGGGCTGGCGGAGGTGCCGGAGGTGTACATGACCACCGCGGTATCGCGGACGCGGACGTAGCGGCTGCGCTCGCGAACGGCGCCGGGTTCCAGCTCCGCTGCCGCGTCGAGGAATTCGCTTTCGCCGCGGACGCCCGAAGGCGGTTCGCCCGTACCCAGCTGGATCACCTCGCGGAGCCGCTCGGACTGCTGCCGTACCGGATCGGGAACCGGCGTGCCGGAATGGACGAGAAGCAGTCGCATCCGGGAGTGGTTCACCACCTGAGCGAGTTCGTGTTCCTTGAACCGGCTGTTGATCGGGACCGGCAGGGCACCGATGCGCGTCACCGCGATGAGCGCGGCAAGGGAATCGGGGCAGTTGGGCAGCAGAATTCCGACCGTATCGCCGATATCGACCCCGGCGGCGAGTAGTCCGCGGGCGAGCAGGTCGGCACGTGCCGACAGTTGCGCATAGGTCACCTCGGCATCCGGGAAGACCAGTGCGGCGCGTCCGGGATGTTCGTGCGCCCGCCGATCCAGCAGATCGCCCAGTGTCGTGACCTCGACCCAGTGACGCGGCCCGAAATCTCCACGGCTCATTTCGTGACTCCAAATCCACCGGATCAGCGCCTCCGGCAGCGGGAACGTACCGCACCGAATGCGGCGCCGCAAACGGTAGCTCGAATGCCGAGGAGAAGTATCGCGATGCCGGCGCGAGAGGCCCCGGGGCCGGACAAAGGGCCTCTCTTTTCCTCGATTTCGTGTGTCTGCGCAAGTTCGCTGCTTCCCATTTTTGGGAATCGCGCAGGCGGTTGCGCTGTGTTAGCTTCGCCGATGTCGGCGTACCGTTCGCCGTCAGAATGTTCCCGGCGGTGCGCGGAGTGAGAATGAACGATCAGAATACTTCTGGCTGCTGCAATTTTCCGAAAAACCTCCCTCTTTAATCGGCATGCTTTCCGTTCATTTCGAGAAACGTTCACTGTCGGTCCATCGAGTCGTGACCGAGGCCTGTGAGTACTTCCGCGCGGTCCAGCAGCCGGACGGCTCGATCGCCGAGGATCCGTCGATCCTGGTGTTCCAGGAGTGGGACTCGGTCAACGCGCTGAAGGCTATCGCGTTGTGGCGGAGCGACATATCTGCCGACTTCCGCACGGTGACCGATCGGATACTCGCCTTTCTGGCCGGTCGTGAGAAGCCGACCGGGATGCTCAGCTGGGGCGCGACCGAGATCGGGCCCGCCGAGTACTGTACGGAGACCAGCAGCGAGTACATTTCGTCGCTGGCGCTCCTCGGGCACGGTGAAAGGGCCCGGCAAAAAGCGGAATTCTTGCGGAGCAGGCAGCTGACGGACGGGCCCTGGGAAGAAGTGCACAGTCATATTCCCAGAGCATTTCAGTTGGAGCCCTCGGTAACCGGGTTTGCCCTGTGCGCGCTCGATGAGGCCGGGGTCGATCCGGACAATCTCGACGAAGCCCTCGACTTTCTCGCTGATAAACAGGCAGACGACGGTCATTTCGGGATCAACTGGTACTACTACTGCACGTATTACTACCTCATGCGCCCCGCGGTTGCCGCGCTCGTACAATTCGGCAACTACGCCGCCGCGGCTCGAGCACGTGATTTCGTGCTGAAACACCAGCGACCGGACGGCAGCTGGTTCTCCGAGGTCCCCGGATTCCGCGGGGAGCCGTCGGTATCCGAGCTGCAAACCGCGCTCGCATTGATGACCCTCGCCCAGACCGGGATGGGGATCGCCGAACCCCCGGTGCGGCGCGCGGTGGACTGGCTGCTGGACCGGCGCCGTGACGACGGCTCCTGGTTCGGTGGCCGCTACCCGTACCCGGAGACCGAAAGTTACAGCTCGTTTCGCGCGACCCAGGACGTCTACACCACGGCGCAGGTGCTCGCCGCCTTCAAATATCTGGAGCAGCAATGAACTACAGCGACGGCGAGCCCGTGGCCATCGTCGGCATCGGTTGCCGGCTTCCCGGCGGCGTCTCCGGACCCGGGGACCTGTGGGAACTGCTCGAGCAAGGCGTAGATGCGATCACACCCACCCCCGACGACCGCTGGGACGTCGACCGGTTCTATTCACCGAAACCACAGCAGCCCGGGCGGATCAGTGCGCGGCGGGGCGGCTATCTGGCCGAGGTCGACACCTTCGACGCCGCCTTCTTCGGAATCTCGGGACGTATCGCCGAACAGATGGACCCGCAGCAGCGGCAGCTGCTGGAGGTGGCCTGGGAGACCTTCGAAGACGCGGGTATGGTGCCCGGCGCCGCCGCGGGCACCCGGACCGGTGTGTTCGTCGGCGCGTGCAGCCAGGATTACGGTGCGCTCCAATCCGCACCCGGTGAGGTGGAGGGGCTCGGCCCGCATTCGGCCACCGGCACCTTCATGAGCATCGTCTCCAATCGCCTGTCCTACACGTTCGACCTGCGCGGGCCCAGTATGACCATCGATACGGCGTGCTCGTCGTCGCTGGTCGCGGTGCACTTGGCGGTGGAGAGCCTGCGCCGCGGGGAGAGCGAACTGGCCCTGGCCGGCGGGGTGAACCTGATGCTGACACCGCAGTTCGGTATCGCGCTCAGCCAAGCCGCCATGCTTTCACCGGACGGCCGGTCCCGGGCGTTCGACGCCTCGGCCAACGGCTATGTACGCGGTGAGGGAGTGGGGCTGGTACTACTGAAACCGCTGAGCGCCGCCCGCGCCGCCGGTGACCGGATCTATGCGCTGATCCACGGCAGCGCGGTCAACCAGGACGGCCGTACCCAGGGCATCACGGTGCCCAGCGGTGAATCGCAGGAGGCCAACTTCCGTGCCGCGCTGGCGGCGGCGGGGGTCGCACCCGCCGAGGTCGGCTACGTGGAGGCGCACGGAACCGGTACGCCGGTGGGCGACCCGATCGAGGCGAACGCGCTCGGCCGGGTGCTGAGTACCGGACGCGCGCCGGGCCGTGCCGCGCTGCTCGGGTCGATCAAGACGAATATCGGTCACCTCGAGGCCGCCGCGGGTATCGCCGGCCTGATCAAGGCCGCCCTGTGTGTGCGGTATCGGCGGGTGCCGCCCAGCCTGCACTACCGTGCGGGAAATCCGGATATCGACTTCGAGACATTGCCGATCGTGGTTGCCGCGACCGGGCAGCAGTGGCCCACGGGACATCCGGTGGCCTACGCCAGCGTCAACTCCTTCGGCTTCGGCGGTACGAACGCCAATGTCGTACTGGGTGAAGCGATCGAGGCCCCCGGATCGGTGCCCGCGCCCACCGGACCCGAGTCCGGCGTGGTACCGACCGTGCTCACTTTCAGCGCACGCAGTGCGGCAGCGCTCGATGAGCTGGGTGCGCGGCACGCGCAGGCTCTCGACGCGGCCGATGACCTGGTCTCCTACGGTGCCGTCACGGCGCTGCGGCGCGGTCATCACGAATTCCGCGGGGCCGTCGTCGCCCGCGATACGGTGGAGGCCGCCGCGAAACTGCGGGCGGGCGAGGTGATCACCGGCCAGGCGCGCCGCGGCGGCGGGAAGGTCGCGTTCGTCTTCAACGGGCAGGGACCACAGTGGTACGCGATGGGCCGCACCCTGCTGGAGACCTCCCCGGTGTACCGGGACAAGATCCTCGAATGCGACCGGACGGCCCGCCGGTACATCGACTGGTCCATCCACGAAGCGCTCACCGCCGACGAGGATTCGTCGCGTATCGGGGAGACCCGCTACCTGCAGCCGACGATGTTCGCCGTGCAGGTGGCGCTGGTCGAGCTCTGGCGTTCCTGGGGTGTCGAGCCGGACGCGGTGGTCGGCCATAGTATGGGTGAGATCGCGGCCGCGCATGTCTCGGGGGCCCTGAGTCTGTCCGAGGCGCTGAAGGTGATCTGTCACCGGGCGCGGATCCAGGACTGCGCAGATCCGACCGGCGGTATGATGTTCGTCGCGGTCCCCGGGGCGCAGGCCGGGGAACTGGCCGCGCAGCACCCCGACGAGGTGTGGGTATCGGCGCTGAACAGCCCGAAGGCGAGCACTCTGTCCGGGCGGCGTCCGGTGCTCGAGGCGCTGGCGACCGAGTTGGCCGATCGCGGTGTCTTCGCGCGGCTGCTGCGGGTGAACTGCGCCTGTCACAGCCGGGATATGGACCCGCTGCGCGAGGAACTACTCGACGCGCTCGGCGAGATCGCGTATTCCGAGACCGAGATCCCGCTGTACTCGACGCTCACCGGCGCCCGTATCGAAGGGTCGGAACTCGGCACCGAGTACTGGTGGCGCAACTTCCGGCAACCGGTGCTGTTCGAATCGGCGATCCGCGCGATGCTGGCGGACGGCTACGACACTTTCGTCGAGTTGAGCCCGCATCCGGTACTGGCCAATTCGGTCACCGAAATCTCCGCCGAGGCCACCATCGTGCCGTCGCTCATGCGGAAGAAGGACGACTGGGCGGTATTCCTGGATACTTTCGCCAGGCTCTACACCGGTGGAGGTGCGGTGGACTGGCAGCGGCGCCATCCGGCCGGTGTTCCGGTACTGGATGTGCCCAAGAATCCGTGGATCAGACAGTCGTTCTGGAACGAGAGTGCGGTCTCGCAGCGTTACCGGACCGGTGGGCAGCACCATCCGATGCTCAAACCGGTGGACGGTGCCCGGCCGAGCTGGGAGATCAGTTGGGACGACCACCGGCTGTCCTGGGTCCGCGAGCACGAGGTATTCGGTTCGGTGATCGTGCCCGGCGCCGCCTACATCGAGGCAGCCCTGGCCGCGGCGGCCGAGGCGACGGGACAGTCGTGCGCGCTGGAGTTCGTGGAGTTCGAGCGAGCGTGCGTGCTGTCCGACGAACCGCAGATCAGCCGGCTCGAACTCGACCCGGAGGACGGGACCTTCGAATTCCATCAGCGCTCGGTGCGCGGGGATACCTGGTTGCGCAATGCGCGCGGGCGCTTCCATGTCCTGGACTCCGGCGCCGCGAGCACCGAACTCTTCGACCTGGCCGCGATCCGCGCACGGTGCACAGCCACCGCGAAAGCCATCGATGTGTACGGCCGTTTCGCCGAGAGCGGCTATGCCTACGGGCCCGCTTTCTGCGGTATCGATCGGATAGATATCGGACCGGGCGAGGCGCTCGCCCGAATCCAGGTCCCGCGGGTACTGCGCCGCCGCGGTGACGGCTATCTGTTCCATCCCGCGGTGCTCGACGCCTGCTTCCAGAGCGCGATCCTGCACCCGGTACCACGGTATCCCGGCCGCCTGCTGCCGATCAGCTACTTGCCCACCGGTATCGAGCGGGTCCGGGTGTACGACCGGGTCGAGTTGCCGGTGTGGTGCTACACCCGGCCGCGCAAGAACGACGACACCCTGCTCGTCGATATCTACCTGCTCGATGATTCGGGCGCGGTGGTCGCCGAGTACACCTCGCTGTCCGGTAAGGCGGTGCGTGCGCGTACCGACAGCGAGGCCGCCGGTCTGGATGAGCACTTCTACTCGCTCGAATGGCGGTCGGCCGGTCCGGTGACGCCGCCTGAGCGCAGCGCGTTCACCGCGGATCCCACGGCACTCGCCGCCGAGATCGCCCCGCTGGCCGGTCTGCTGTCGCAGCGGCTCGGCAGCGCCGCCTACGCCACCGGCTACCAGCGCGGTATCGCCAGGTTGTGCGCGACCTATGTGGCCCGCTGCCTGGACGCGTTCGGACCCGCGGACGAGTTCACGGTGGCGGAGCTTCCCGGTCTGCTCCCGAAATATCGCCGCGCCCTCGACGGTTTGCTGCGGCTGCTCGTCGACGACGGCACACTGCGCGTGAGCGGCGAGCAGTACCACCGCACCGCGACGGACGCCGACGACGCGGAGGCGCAGTGGGCAGCCCTGTTCGCCGAACATCCCTCCTGCGCATGGGAATTACTGCTGCTGCGCCGGACCGGGCCGTGCTTGTACGAGGTGCTGACCGGCACCGCCGATCCGATCGAGCTACTGTTCGCCGACGGGTCCCTGGTGGACCTCGAGGCCATCTATCAGAATTCGCCGATCGCCCGGTTCTACAACGTGCTGGGACGGGAGGTGCTGCGCCGGCTGGCCGGCTCCGCCGATCCGCGGCGCACCATCCGCGTATTGGAAGTCGGTGGCGGCACCGGCGGGCTCACCGCGAGCCTGCTGCCCGTGCTGCCCGCCGACCGCTCCGAGTACGTCTTCACCGATATCTCGCCGGCGTTCCTCGCCTCGGCCCGGGAACGTTTCGCCGCCCACGATTTCGTGGACTACCGGGTGTTGGATATCGAACACGATCCGGCTGCGCAGGGCATCGATCCCGCAGCGTTCGATCTGGTGGTGGCCTCCGATGTGGTGCACGCGACCGCCGATGCCAAGAAAACGCTGCTCTACCTGCAGGACATGCTCGCACCGGGTGGAATGCTCATGCTGCTGGAGGCGACCCCGGGCAACCGCTGGCTGGATCTGACCTTCGGTCTCACCGAGGGCTGGTGGTCGTTCCGGGATCAGCGCGTGCGACCGGAGACACCGCTGCTGGCAGCGGCGGGCTGGGAAGACCTGCTGCGGTCGCTGGATTTCGATGAGGTGGTGGTGCTGGGGGATCCGGCGCATTCCGGCGCCGGATCGCAGTCGGTGATCGTGGCCCGTACGGCCGCCGAACAGTTGGTGCCGGCGGCCCCCGCGGTTCTCGCGGAGCCGCCGGGCACCTGGCTCGTCCTCGCCGACAGCGATCCGCTGGCCGAAGAGCTGGCCGGCGATGTAGAACAGCACGGCGGCCGCGCCGTCGTGGTGCGCGGCCCGGACGATATCGACCTCGGCGAAGTGGCGCCCGCCGCGATCATCGATATGCGCAGTGGCCGAGGTGGTCCCTTCGAGGAGGAGCTCACCGCGACGACCCTCGCCGTGCTCGAACTGCTGCGCCGGGTCTGCCGCGAGGAGCATTCGGAATGGCCGCGGGTGATCGAAGTGACCAGGGGCGCGCATGCCTTCCGGGGTACGCACACCGACCCCGCCGGTGCGGCGGTATGGGGCCTGGCGGCGGTGGTGGCCGTGGAACTGCCGCGGTTGCGATTCACCGCGCTGGACCTGGACATCGAACCGGCATCCGGAGACCTCGCCGCCGTCCGGGCCGAGATACTCGCCGACGGGCGCGAACGCGAAGTTCTGGTCCGCGGTGGTGAACGGTTCGTCCGCCGACTCGAAACCTGGTCGCCGCGACCGGAGTCGGTTTCCGGCGTGGCCGTGCCGCGGGAGCACGGCTTCCTGCTGACCTCGGCGGCACCGGGCGCGCTGGACTCACTGGGATACCACCAGCGTGACCGGATCGCGCCCGCGGCCGGGGAAGTCGAGATCGAAGTGGTCTCGGCCGGGCTGAACTTCCTGGACGTGATGATCGCACTCGGTCAGATCCCGCCGCTGGAATCGGCCACCGAGCCGCGTTTCGGTGCCGAATGCGCCGGGGTGATCACCCGGGTCGGCAGTGGGGTGCGGGATCTGCGTGTGGGTGCGGCGGTGGTGGCGGTCAGCCCGGCACAGGGCAGTCTCGCCACCCACCTCACCGTCTCGGCGGACCATGTGGTCCCGAAACCGGAGACGCTCGGCTTCGACGCCGCCGGATCGCTCCCCATTGTCTTCCTCACCGCGTGGTATGCCCTGCACGAACTCGCCCGGATCGGTGCGGGGGAGCGGGTCCTGATCCACGCCGGCACCGGCGGCACCGGTCTGGCCGCCGTGCAGATCGCCCGCGCGGCCGGCGCCGAGGTGTTCGCGACCGCCGGCAGTCCCGCCAAACGCGACCTGCTGCGTACACTCGGGGTCCGCGAAGTGTTCGATTCGCGCTCACTGGATTTCGCCGACCGGATCCGCGCGGCGACCGGGGGCGCGGGTGTCGATGTGGTGCTGAACTCCCTGGCCGGGGAAGGGGCCGCGCGTAGTCTGGCCTGCCTGGCCCCCTATGGGCGCTTCGTCGAACTGGGCAAACGGGATCTGCTGCAGGACCGCAGGATGGGTTTACGTCCGTTCCTGCGCAATCTCACCTACTTCGCCTTCGATCTGCGGCAGTTACTGGTGGACCGACCGGAAGCGACGAAGACGGTGTTCCGTGCGCTGATGCGGCGTTTCGACTCCGGCGAGCTGCGGCCGCTGCCGTACCGGGTCTTCCATCCCGCGCAGACCGAGGCGGCGTTCCGGCATCTGGCCGCCGCTCGTCATGTCGGCAAGGTGGTGCTGGCGATGAGCGAACGGGATGTCGCGGTGGTCCGGCCGCCTCGGACGCCCTCGTTCGACGGTACCTGGCTGGTCACCGGCGGTCTCGGCGGTTTCGGGCTGGCGATGGCGGAGGCGCTGGCGGCCTCCGGGGTGCGCAGCCTGGTCCTGCTCGGCCGTTCCGGGATCGGTGGCGAGGAACAGGCGGCGCGGGTCGAGGCCCTGCGCGACCGCGGCATACAGGTGACGGTCGAGGCCGCGGATGTCTCCGCGCGCGCCGAGCTGGCCGCTGTCCTGGACCGGATCGAGGACCGGCTGCCGCCGCTGCGCGGGGTGCTGCACTGCGCGATGGTGCTGGACGACGCGCTGCTGGCCGATCTGGACGCCGAGCGAGTACGCAGAGTGCTGGCGGCCAAGGCTTTCGGGGCGCAGTACCTCGACGAGCTGACCGCCGGTCTGCCCCTGGAAGCCTTCGTGCTGTTCTCGTCGGCGACCTCGATGGTGGGTAACCGGGGACAGGGCAACTACGCGGTGGCCAACGCTTTCCTCGATCAGCTGGCCCATACGCGACGGGCGCGTGGCCAGGTGGCGCTGTCGGTGAACTGGGGCGCGATCTCGGATACCGGCTACGTGGCCAGGCACGACGATATCGGCCGTTTCGTGGCCGCGACCGGGATGCGCGGGTTCACTGCCGAAGCCGCCTATCGGGCGCTGACGACACTGTGGTCCGGTACCGCCGCGCAGGTCGGAGTCCTGCCGATGGACTGGGCGCAGTTCTTCGGTCATCACGGCATCACCCCGCAGACCCATCCCCGCTACGAGCGGCTGGCCGCCCGGGCCACCGGAACGGCCGCCGCTACCGTGGGTGGTTCGCTGCGGCAGCATTTGGACGGCTGCGGCGCGGATGATCGCGCCGAACTGCTGAGTGGCGCGCTGAAAATTCGCCTGGCCGCCGTGCTCGGTATCCCGCTCGACACGCTGGACGAGAACATGCCGCTGATGGACTATTTGGATTCGCTGCTCGCGGTGGAGATCAGCGCCTGGCTGGAACGGGAGCTGGCGACCAAGGTCACGATCATGGAATTGATGAAGGGCCCGAGTGTGCTGCAGTTGTCGGACCTGGTGCTGGAACGGCTGGACCGCCGGTGACCACGATGGACGAGGTGTCCTTCCCGCTACCGAAGGCCGGTATCACCGTGCGCGGCCGGCGCCAGCGGGGCGGTAGTGGACTGCCCGTGCTGTGCCTGCACGGCATCCTGGACAACTGCGCCGGATTCGATCCGCTGGCCGAACACCTCGGCGGCGTGGACCTGATCGCGATCGACCTCCCCGGCCACGGGCTGTCCGACCCGGTGCCATCGGTCACCTGTGGCTACCTCGATTACGCGGCCTGCGTACTCGAACTGGCCCACACCCAGGGCTGGGACCGGTTCCGGCTGATCGGTCATTCGCTCGGCGGCGCGGTGTCCTCGCTCGTCGCCGGAATCCATCCGGACAAGGTCGATCGGCTGATACTCATCGACGCCATCGGGCCATTGTCCGCGGGCCCGGACCAGGCGGTGTCCGGCATCGCCCGGTATCTCGACACCTATCTCCGTGGCGACCGGCATCCGGTGTACCGCAGCCGGATACACGCCGTGAAAACCCGGGTCCAGCTCGCCGATATTCTCCTCGACACGGCGGAACTGCTGGTGGCGCGGGATCTGATCGAAGTAGCGGGGGGATTCTCCTGGCGCCACGACGTGCGGCTCAATCGCGGTATCACGCCGACTCTCGCCGAGGAGCAGGTTTTGGCCTTCCTGGGCGGGATCACCGCGCCCACACTACTGGTGGCGGCCGAGCGCACCGCGCTGGTGGAGCCCTACTATCCGGCGCGGATCGGCATCGTCCCGAAGCTGCGCCAGGTCACGCTTCCCGGCGGACACCATCTGCACATCGAGAACGCCCACGCTGTAGCGATGGAGATCGCCGCGTTCCTGGTCTCGGGGTGAGGGCCGAGATCCTCATCCGGTGCGCAGGACACCCGTCAGTACGGGCTCGTCCCCGCGTTCGGGAACGGTGGTGCGGTAGTGGTGTGCACCGTCGCCGGTCCAGACCCGCGTGCACAGTGATTCGCCGGGGAACACGATGCCGGTGAATCGTCCGGTGTAGGTGTGCACGCGGGCGATATCCGCGTCGAGGAGGGCGTCGACCAGCGCCGCGCAGACCATCGCGTAGGTACATACCCCCTGCATGATCGGACGATCCAGACCGGCCGCGCGGGCGAAGGTCGTATCGGTGTGCACATTGCCGTGCATCGAGTTGTTCTTCCCGCAGCGCTGGTACCACACGGCCTGCTGGTCGTCGGTACGGACGACGACCTCCACGTCCGCGGGACGGGCCGGGACGGGCGGGTCCGCCGGACGGACGGCAGGCCTGGTGGCGGTACCCTCGCCGCGCGCATGGATCCGGGAAATCCCGGAAACCAGCGTCACCCCGTCGGCCCCGACGAGGTCGGTGCGCTGCACCAGAACCGCGGCGGAACCGCGATTCTCGATATCGAGTACCCGGCTGTGGCACCAGGCGGTTCCGGACTCCGGTATCCGGGCGTGTACCCGCAGTTCTTGCTCCTGCTGCAGCAGAGTGGCCAGCTGCAATCGGAGACCGGGAAAGCGGATCTCCGGTGGCTGCCGGTGATAGAAATCCGGGGAGGCGACACCGAAGGCGCCGGGTGCGGTCATGGCGAAGGTGGGCAGGAGCCCGGTCTGCCGGTGCGGCTGGCCGACAGCGTGCCGATAGCGCCGCGCATCGCCCTCGTCCCATCGGAACTCCTGCGCCGGGATCACCAGCCCGGTCGCGGTCGGCACATCTATGGGCATCGATGGTGGTCCTGCTGTTCCGTGCTGCGCGTCCCGGCCACGGGGGCAATCTACCCGCACGGATCCGGGCGCATTCCCAGCGGCGGGGGATACCACCGGTCATGGTCCGGCGAACGTCCTCCGATACGCCGAGGGCGACATTCCCAGACCGCGCCGCATATGATGGCGCAGGTTGTCCGGTGATCCGAGCCCGGACCTCTGCGCGACCTCGTCCACCGGGATATCCGCCGACTCCAGCAGTTCCCGTGCCAGGTCGAACCGGCGGTCGCGGAGCCAGGCGCCCGGGGACAGTCCGGTCTCGGCCCGGAACCGGCGACTGAACGTTCGCGGGCTCATCCGCGCGTGCGCGGCGAGGGTCGCGACGCCGAGCGGCTCGGCCAGCCGGGTCAGCGCCCACGTCCGGGTCGCGGCGGTGCTGAGGTCGTCGGGTCCGGGCACATGATGTTCGATGAACTGGGCCTGCCCGCCCTCGCGCCAGGGCGGTACGACGCAGTATCGAGCGGCCCGGTTGGCCACGGTGGCGCCGTGGTCGCGGCGGATGATGTGCAGGCACAGATCGATTCCGGCCGCCAGGCCCGCCGAACTGAGCACCGCGCCCTCGTCCACGAACAGCACGGTTTCGTCGAGTTCGACCGCCGGGAACAGCCGGCGGAAATCGTCGGCGTAGCGCCAGTGGGTGGTGGCGCGGCGGCCGTCGAAGACCCCCGCGGCGGCGAGGACGAAAGCGCCCGTGCAGATGGACACCATCCGGGCCCCGGCGGGCACCGTGGCCAGTGCCGCGGCGAGGGCGGGGCCGAGTTCGCCGCCGGCGCGGGCGGCGCGGTACCTGGTGCCCGGCAGGATCACCGTATCGGCGGTGGCGAGCGCTTCCGGCCCGGCCGCGGCGACCATCGAGTAGCCCGCGGTGGCCGGTACGGGCCCGGCGTCGAGGGAGCACGTCACGACCCGGTAGAGCGGGTTGCCGTTCTCGTCGGTGGCCTCGCCGAACACCAGGGACGGGATGGTCGCGTCGAAACCGACCACCGGATCGAGCAACAGCACGGCCACGGTATGCGGGCGCCGGAGAGCACCGCCGTTGGCACGATCTTCACGCATATTGTCGATTCTGCCACTGGTGGCGCGGCGGCGGCTACCGGAAGCTGATCATCGTGATGACGAAGATCGATCCCGGCGCCGCGGTCGCGCGCGCCGGTCGGCGGCCGCGACTGCATTTCGCCTGGATCGTCGCGGGCGTCAGTTTCGTGGCGATCCTGGGCGCCGCCGGGTTCCGGGCGGTACCGAGTGTGATGATGACGCCGCTGCACCAGGAATTCGGCTGGTCGCATGCCACGATCGGCGCCGCGATGTCGGTGAACATGGTGCTGTTCGGCGTCACCGCGCCGTTCGCCGCCGCGCTCATGGACCGGTTCGGCGTGCGCCCGGTCCTCACCGGTGCGCTGCTGCTGATCGCCGCGGGGACCGGTGTGGGCACGGTCATGAGCGCGAGCTGGCAGCTGGTGCTGCTGTGGGGTGTGCTGGTGGGGCTCGGTACCGGGTCCCTCTCGATGGGTTTCGTCGCGACCGTCTCGACCCGGTGGTTCGTGGCCCGGCGCGGGCTGGTCACCGGGGTGCTCACCGCGGCGAGCGCGACGGGCCAGCTCGTGTTCCTGCCCCTGGTCGCGGGGGTCACCGAGGCGTTCGGGTGGCGCTGGGCCTCGATCATCGTGACCCTCGCGGCGCTGGCGGTGATCCCGCTGGTCGTGCTGTTCATCCGGGACCGGCCCGGCGATATGGGCCTCACCGCCTACGGCGGCGAATCCGAGCCCGCCGCCGAACCACTGCCGGGCGGCACCTTCACAGCGGCGCTGGCCGGGCTGGCGCAGGGCGCCCGGATTCCCGCGTTCTGGTTGCTGGCGGGCAGTTTCGCCATCTGCGGGATGACGACGAACGGATTGATCGGCACGCATTTCATACCCGCCGCGCACGATCACGGTATGCCGGTCACCGTGGCCGCGTCGCTGCTGGCCACCATCGGGATCTTCGACGTCGCGGGCACGGTGTTCTCCGGCTGGCTCACCGATCGCGTGGATCCCCGCCTACTGCTGGTGATCTACTACCTCGGCCGAGGGGCGTCACTGCTCCTGCTGCCGGCACTGCTCTCCCCGAATGCCGAGCCGAGCACCTGGGTTTTCATCGTTTTCTACGGTCTCGACTGGGTGGCCACCGTGCCGCCGACGATCGCGATCTGCCGCAGCTGGTTCGGTGCCTCGACTCCGGTGGTGTTCGGCTGGGTCTTCGCCGCGCACCAGCTCGGTGCCGCGGTGGCCGCGTTCGGCGCGGGGTACCTTCGCGACGCCCATGGTTCCTACGACCTCGCCTTCTTCGTGGCCGCGGGGTTGTGTGTGGTGGCGGCACTCCTGTGCGGTGCCGCACGGCGCCCGCGGGCCGGTATGCCGGCGGTGACGGCGGCCGGCCGGGTCTGACCACCGCGCCGGGGCGGATCTACCGTTCACCGACTGTTACCGCGCTGAGTCGTGACCGGAGTTTGTGCGCCGTGCCCTGGGGAAAGTGGTCGATGACGCGGGCCGACCGTGCCCGCACCGACGCCGGGAGAGGCCATGGACTACCGCGCCCTTGCCTTCGCCGCACTCGTCACCTGTTGCGCTCTCGGACCGCCCGTCGCGCAGGCGGCGCCGGTACCCGACCCGGTCCCACCCACCGCCGCGGGCGAGCCCGCACCACGCACCGCCATCTCGGTCCGATCGCTCACCGGCCTGAGCTGGGGCACCGCCGACGAGCACCAGGTGCGCAGCGCGCTGTCGCTGGCCAAGCTCTACCTCACCGATTACGCACTGCGCCACGGTGACGGTTCGGCCGGTGACCTCGCCCACGGTGAGCGGATGATCCGGTATTCCGACGATGCGGCCGCCGACGCGGTGGCGGCGAAATACCCCGGGGCCATCGCGATGGTCGCCGCGGAGTACGGGCTGGCGGAAACCCGGCCGGGCGCGAACTGGGGCAGTTCCACCACCAGTACCGCCGACGTGGCCGATTTCCTCGACGCCAAACTGCGCGCCGATCCGGCCTCCCCGATCCTGTCCTGGATGGCCACCGCCGCACCCCGCGCCGCCGACGGCACCGAACAGAACTGGGGTACGGCCACGCTACCCGGCGTCCAGGGCACCAAATGGGGCTGGGCGGATGCCCCGCCACAGGAGGTCGCCTCCGCGTCTTTCGGCCCGGGTTTCACGGTGGCCGCGCACACCCGCGGTGGTCCCGCGGACCAGACGGCCGATGTGCTCGGGGCGCTGTCGTCAGTCCTTCCCGGGCGCGGAGGGCCCACCGTGCCTTCCGTACCCGCGCACACCGCCGGCTCCCTGCCGGTGCCGGAAGGCCCGTGGTCCGGGTGACTCCCCGTGCGCCCGGACGACGAACTCGAAGCGTCCCGCCGTGGTATCAGACCGAGCGAGTTCGCGGCGGCGCGGGATTCGGCGAGAGCCGCAGCGCGAACAACAGATCGGTGTTGTACACGGGCTCCGGCGATTCGGCCCCCCGCAGCAACCCGGCCCCGCGGATCCAGCTGTGATGCCAGTGATGGAGCTCCGGCATCGTCACCGCACACCGCGCGGCGGTCTGGCGCAGGCGGCGACCGGCACCGCCGATGCCGCCGGCGAACAGTTTCGACACGGGCTCCGGGCGGGCTTCCTGGTAGTCGCGGGCCTCGTGCAACAGCGTCCGCACCGACCTCGGTAGAACCCATACGTACAGGTCGGCGGGCTGTGCGTAACCGATCGGCCCGGTGAAGACGAGTCCGTCGCGGGTGAGTCCCGTACACGGCACCGAACCGAGTTCCACCGTGGTGGCGCCGGTACACAACGCCGTGGCGAGGGCCGCCGCGTCGACCGGGCTCGCGGTGCGCGCCCGGATCCGGCCGAGGGTGCCGTCGTCGACGCACACGGTGGTCAACCCGGGCCCCACCGAGTAGTTGAGGTCGGGCGGCAGGTTCAGTCGCATACCGTGCAGCAGGAAGCCCGCCTGTGCCCCGCGCAGCCGGGCAACGGTGTGCCCACGGCCCGGGCTGCCGCAGACGAGCTCGCCGAGAAAACGGTACAGTCCGAGGATTTCGCGCCGGTCGCTGGGATGGTTCGCTTCGGGCAGCCCGGGGCGGGTGGTCGACAGCGAACGATCCCAGAAGTATCCGGCGGTCCCGGGTTCACCGAACGGTATCGCCGCGCCGGTGCCGCCCGGGTGGTGTACGCACGGACGGCCGGTGCGCGCGGCGAGCCAGCGGCAGGTCGCGTCGATACCTTCGGTGTAGACCGCGTCGAGACGGGCGAATTCCGGCGCGGTCAGCTCGCGGTGGGCGTCGGCGCGGAATGTGGTGACATCGCTGTCCGGTATCCGGGGGAGTGCGTCGTCACCGGTGGTCAGTACGACGTCGGCGACCCGGTCCCGGGGTTCGGCGTCCCGGTAACCCATTATGCGAGTGGCGGGTTCGGGTACCTTCTGGGGCGCGAGCGGGGTCCGCCGCGCTCGGTGGAATGTCAGCCACTGGTGTAGTTGCCCCTCGGCCAGGCCTAGCTCGCGCGCCGCGGACCGCACGTCTTCGGCGGACAGTGCCTCGTTTTCGTCGAGCTGGACCAACCGGTCCAGTGCGGACGGACGCAGCGTGGCGCCGCTGGTCTCGGTCACGGTGACAACCTCCTGGGCGCGGGCCCGGACGATACTACTGTTCTCCTCCGGTACAGATCATTCGATCACTTTCCGGGCTGTGAGAGGAGACGATCAACGAGAACTTAACCACCGTTGACAGAGAATGCGCAGTTCCGGTATTTGCGGAACGTTGGCAGGTCGGCGCATGGAAGTCGAAAGTATCGGCAGCGCGCATCCACATGCGCTGGAACCGATATCAATGGGTTCGGCCCGTACGCGGTAAGAAAGCAGTGGCCGTCCGATTGCTGACAATCGGAGTTATCACGCCTGGGTGTCCGGGGTCTCGACGCCGCACACCCTGCGGTGGCCGGCGCCGGCGGCCGTCACCGGCCCGGTCGCCCACCTGCCTCGAGCGCGCCGCCGGCGGCACGCCATTCGACCAGGCCGCCCGACATGTTCTTGGCCTCGAAGCCGTATTCGACGAGGAGATTCGCGGCGCCGTAGGACCGCAGACCGCCGGTGCAGAAGGTGATCAGAAGCCGATCGTCGGGCAATTGTTCGCATTCTGTCGTCAACTGTTCGAGCGGTAGGTGGACCGCACCGGGAATGTGGGTGCGATTCCATTCGAACTGCCGGCGCACATCCACGATCAATGCTCCGTCGCGGACGGCGTCGATCGCCTCTCGTGCGGAGAGGGAGGGTGCGCGGTACAGGTAGTGGCGGATGCTCACGGAAGTTCGTCCTCATATCGCCGGGTGGTGGGCACGGTGACCTTCTCGCCGATCGTGCCGGGTCAGGCGGCACCGGGGCGGACGATCATGAGCACCACGACGATGAGCCACAGCACGTTGTAGCCGCCGGTGAGCATGCCGAGTGTGCGCAGTCGTCGCCCGTCGTCGGGCTCGGCGAGGGCCTGGCGCTGCATCGGGTGGATCATCGTGATGATGACTGCGGCGGCGGCCGCGGTGAGAACGATCGCCGTGGTGATCCAGATCTCGCCCATGCGGTGCTGGAGCGTGGCGAGGACGATGCCGACGACGGGGACGGTCAGGCCGAGCCGGGCGTAGGTACCGGTGATCCGGTGCAGGACGGCGGCCACGGCGTGCTGACGTTCCGGCGTCGCGTGGACGGTTCCCGACACCGGCGCGTAGCGGGGGAACAGGCTGGTGGCCACGGCCGATCCGCCGATGAAAACGATCGCTGCCAGGACATGGATTGACAGCAGCAGGTTGTGCATAGACAGCTCCCTCTCGACCTTCAGGTGAGCTGAAGCCTAGCACCTCCTTCAGTGCGGCTGAAGGATTGTGGGCCGGTGCACAGTAGGGTCCGGACGACGCCGCACCCTCGCGGCCCGGGCTACCGGCCGGTGGGCAGCTCGCCGCTGCGGCAGAGGTAGGAAGCGATTTCGGTGAGCTTGGTATTGCTGTGCTGGCTGGCGCGCACCAGCAGGGCGAAGGCTTGTTCTGCGGTCAGCTTGTACCGCTCCATGAGGATCCCCTTGGCCTGACCGATCAGGTCGCGGGTGTCGATGGCGTGCTTCAACTGCGAAACCTGCTGTGCCGTGGCCATCGCCACGCCGGCGTGGGCGGCGAAGAGCCGTCCCACGCGTTCGGAATCGGCGCCGAAGGCGCGGGGCACGCGCGCGTACAGATTGAGGGCGCCGAGATCGTCGCCGAGCACGTAGAGCTGAAACGACAGCATACTGCCGATACCGAGTTCGGCGGCGCGCGCGGCGAACCGCGGCCACCGCACTTCGCCGGCGGTATCGGGCAGTGCCACGATGTGCCGTTCGTACAGCGCGTCCAGGCAGGGGCCTTGCTCGAACTCGGTCTGGGCATGGTCGACCTCTTCGACGAGGGCTGCCGAGACGATCGGCGTATCCATCACCCGCCGCCGGGCGATCACCGAAATTCCCGCGTAGGCCGCGCCCGGCACGGTATCCACGGCGGTATCGATGATGCCCTGCAGGGTGGCCGCCACATCCGCCCGGGACTCCAGGTACCGGGCCAGATCGCCCAACCGCTCGGCCAGGTCCGCCGGGATCCGGGACTGCTCGGCGGTTACCGCCGCCACACCGTCGCCGGGGCCGGGTTGTGCACTGGTCGCCATGGTCGGGAGCACCTTCCGCAGCAGGTGCCGGCCGCATCCCCGGCCGGCGGCGTCGCCGCATGCTCTCGCCGGGGCCACGCCCGCCTTCCACCCTACGTCGCGGGGCACCGGTTCGGCGGTGCTCGACCGGCCGGCGGGCTACCGGCGGGAGACCGAAAAGTTACCCCGGCCGGAGACCATCGGGTCTCCGGCCGGGGTCGCCGACGAGCGGCTTGCGAATTACCGGCGGCGTGGCAGGGCTGTACCGATCACGGCGCCCGGGATACCGGCCGCGGATCCGGCGACGATCTCGCCGGCGAAATAGGCGGGCCGGTCGATTCCCGGCTCGTCCCGGGTGATGAGCGGGGCTCGAAACCGGCCCGGTCCCGGGGTGGCGGTTTCCGACCGCGGCCGCAGCGCGGTCACCGCCGCGACGACGGTGGAGCGGATGGGCAGGCTCGCGGTGCGGGGGTCGGTGCCGGCGAAACGCGCGATACGGGGGTCACCGGTGACAAGGCATACTTCCACGCCGTCGCGGCGGTATTGCTCCGCGTCCACCGCCAGCGCCTCCAGTGTGCGCAATGACAGGAAACCGAGCCTGGCGGCATCGACGATCAGCGCGCCGCACCCGGTGGTCGCCGTATCGACCGCCTCGCGCACCTTTCGCCGCCACAGGGCGAGGGTGAACGCATCCGCTTCGCCGCGGACGGCGAGAACGACGATTTCGCCGCGCCGGAGAGTCCGGAAGATCAGCTGGTCACCGGGCGATCTGGACGGCGGCGGTGAAGCGGACGTGGGAGGTGCAGCGGAAAATTTGACTGGTTTCATGAGAACCTGGATCAGTCGAGATGCACTACGCATCGTGGCCGGGCCGACCCTGGAGTCTCAAGGCGAACGTGAACCCGTCGTCACCCCTACACTACCCGCCCGGTGCCGCCGCCCGCCGGATACCGGTGGCCCGTCGGTACCGGTCACCGGTCACCGGTACCGATACCCACCACCTCGAAACCGGTTCCGTGCAGAGCGGCGCGGTCCAGCAGGTTGCGGCTGTCCACGATGACCGCCCGGTCGGCTCGGGCCTTCAACCGCGACCAGTCGAGGGCGCGGAATTCGGGCCATTCGGTGAGGATCACGAGCGCGGCGGCGCCCTCCGCGACCAGGTACGGGTCGTCCACCACCTGTACCGGACCGAGGCCGGGGGTGCTGCCGGGGACGCACGGGTCGTAGGCCGTCACGGTGGCGCCGTGCCGGCAGAGCTGGCGCGCCACCGCGACCGCGGGGGAGTCGCGTAAATCTCCCGTTCCGGCCTTGAACGCGAGCCCCAGCACGCCGATGCGGGCCCCGGCCAGCGAACCGTCGACCGAACCGGTGACCGCGCGCCGCACCTTGCGCAACACCATGGCGTGCTGCCGGTCGTTGGCGCGTACGGCATCGCGCAGGATGGCGAAGTCCACGCCCGCCGATTCCGCGGCGCGCAGCAGGGCGTGGGTGTCCTTGGGCAGGCAGGAGCCGCCCCAGCCGGGTCCGGGCGCGAGGAAATCCGGTCCGATCCGGTCGTCCATCCCCATCGCGCCGGTGACCTCGGTGATATCGGCGCCCACGCGTTCACACAATTCGGCCAGCGTGTTCACGAACGACAGTTTCACCGCCAGAAAAGCGTTGCTGGCGTATTTGGCGAGTTCCGCGCCGGCCGTATCGCAGCGCAATACCGCGGCACCCGTTCCGGCGTAGAGCTCTTCGACCCGGTCGGCGGATTCCGCGTCCTGCTCCGCGGCGCCGATGACCACGCGGTCGGGCCGCAGGAAATCCTGTACCGCACGGCCTTCCCGGAGGAATTCGGGATTGCTCACCACCGCCGCTCCGGCGCGGCCGGGGCGGGCGGCGAGCCGGGCCGCCGTCCCCACCGGCACAGTGGATTTGGTGACGAGGGTGCAATCCGGCCGCAGCACCGTCGACAGCGCGGCGAGAGCGGTGTCGAGCACACCCAGATCGGCCGCCCCGCCGTCACCTTTGGGGGTGGGCAGGCACAGCAGGACCACTTCGGCCTCGGCCAGCGACTCCGGGTCGGTGGTGAAGACGAGCCGGTCTTCGTCGAGTCCCGCCCGGACCAGCTCCGGTAGCCCCGGCTCCACGATCGGCACCCGGCCCGCACGCAGGTGTTCGATCTTGTTCTCGTCGTTGTCGAGACAGATCACATGGTGACCCAGGTGGGCCAGACAGGCGGCACTGGTGAGTCCCACATATCCGGCACCGACCACACCGACACGGCTACCCATGATGTGCCCCCTTTCCGATGACCTCGGCCGCGGCGCCCAGCACGCGTTCGGGTCGCACCATGAGCAACCCGGTATCCGGACGATTGCCGTGCGGATCGCCGAGACGCCCCGCCCACAACGCGATATGACGCTCGGCGGTGGGCGGCGGCCCCCAGGCGCCCGGCGAGGTAGGACCGAACAGCAGTACCGAGGGCGTACCGAACGCGGTCGCGAGATGTCCGATGCCGGTATCGCCGCAGACGACCAGTGCCGCGCCGGCGACCAGTGCGGCCAGCCCGGCCGGATCGGTGCGTCCCGCGTACACCGCGGAGTCCGGGAGCCCGGCCCGGCCGGCGACCGCCTGTGCCAGCGGCACCTCTTCCGCGGAACCGGTGACCACCACCGGGCGGCCGTCGGCGGCGAGTTCGCGGGCCACGCGCGCGAAACGTTCGGGTGGCCAGCGCCGGGCGGGGTAGGCCGCGCCCGGGTGGATCACGATCGCGTCCGGTACCGGCGTGGGTGTCGGCGGCGGGCGCAGCCCGAGTGCGGTGGGATCGGCTCGGATGCCCGTGTACTCCAGCAGCCGGCACCAGCGGTCGACCTCGTGCAGGTCGGTACGCCAGGCCGGTCCGGGCCGGTCCGGCAAATCGGGATGTCGATGGGTCAGCAGCGCGCCCGGCTCGGTCGCCGCCAGGTCACGGATGCTCTCCGGGCCCCGGCCGTGCAGATTGACCGCCAGATGTGGTGGTTCGGGCGGCCGGCGCAGCGCACCCAGCCCAGGCGTCGGCAACAGCTCGTCCACCGCCTCGATCAGATCGACCAGTCCGCGCAGTGGTTCCGGGGCGGCCAGCACCAGGCGGTCGTCCGGCCGGGCGGCGCGCAGCGCCCGGAGGGCGGGCACCGCGGTCAGCAGATCGCCCAGGCCGAGCGCGCGCAGTACGAGAATCGTGCCGCTCAGGGCCACGACCCCTCTTCCGAGGCGCAGACCACGAGCTCGCGGACCTCGCATCCGGGCGGCCGGCCCAGCGCGAACAGCACCGTATTCGCGACATCCGCCGGCCGGTTCAGTTTCGCGTCCGGTGGCGGCTTGTACTTCTCGGCGCGCCCGTCGAAGAACGCCGTGCGCATTCCGCCGGGGACGAGCAGGGTCACCCCGACCTCCCCCGCGGTTTCGGCGGCGAGCGCCCGGGTGAAGCCGATGACCCCGAATTTCGACGCGCAATAGGCGGTCGCATCGCTCGCGGCGCGGAGGCCGAGAGTGGAGGCGCAGGTGACCACCGTGCCCCGGTGCTGCCGCAGCGCGGGCAGCGCCGCGCGGACCACGGCCACCGTGCCCAGCAGGTTCACCTGGACCACCCGTTCCCAATCCTTGGCGGGCACCTGGTCGAGCGGCCCGCAGGCGTCGGTTCCGGCGGCGGTGAAGACACCGTCGATCCGGCCGTCGGCGGTGTCGAGGAGTTCGCGCACGGCATTGTCGGCGGCGGCGGTATCGGCGAGGTCGGCCCGGACGAAATCGACCGTGGTCTCGGGCTGGTCCCGGTCGATCACGAGGGGGCGGCCCCCGTGTTCGAGCACCGCGGTGGTGACTGCGGCGCCGAGACCGGAAGCACCGCCGGTGATCAGGATGTTTCCAGGGTTTCGCATCGCGCTCCTTCGTTCTCGGGTCAGCCGCGGGACCGGGTGACCAGCTGAGTTGTCGAATAACCGCGGACCGTGGGTATCAGCGCTATCTCACCGCCGTGCCGGCGGACGACGCCGGCCTCGGGCAGATCCGCTTCGGCGTAGTCACCGCCCTTGACCCAGACATCGGGGCGCAGTCGCTCCAGCAGGGCGGCCGGGGAGGATTCGTCGAAGATCGTGACCGCGTCGACCGAGGCCAGCTCGCCGAGCAGCCGGGCGCGGTCGCGTTCGGCGACGATCGGACGGCTCGGCCCCTTCAACCGCCGTACCGAGTCATCGGAGTTGAGGCAGACGATCAGCGCGTCGCCCATGGCGCGGGCCTGGCGCAGCAGGCTGATATGGCCGGGATGCAGCAGATCGAAACAGCCGCCGGTCGCCACGAGCCGGCCGCCGCGCGCCCGGACACCCGCCGCCACCTCGAACGCCGATCCAGGGCTCTCGGTACGAGCGGTGCTCGCGGGTTCGGATGCGTCGCCGCGTGACAGCGCGGCCGCGCCTCCACCGGCGACGAACCCGGCCGCGATGGCCACGGCCAGGCCCACCGCCTCGGCCACCGTCGATCCGTCCAGCAGGGCTGCCGCCGCGGCCGAGGCGAATCGATCGCCCGCACCGCAGGTGTCGGGGGCGGCGGTGCCGAGCCGGATCTCGCCGGGCACCGGCACCGTCGCCAGCCGCTTACCGTTGGCCAGGACGGCCCCGGCAGAGCCGAGGGTGACGGCCACGGAATCCGCGGTCCATTCGTCCCGGAGTACCTTCGCGAGTTCGTCCGGCTCGGCGTACCCGGGCGCGAACTGCCGCGCCTCGCTCATATTCGGCGAGACGAGCGCGGCACCCGGGATCGGTGCCGGCCCGCGCGGATGCGGATCCCACACCACGGGCACCGACGGGGCGAGTTCGGTCAGCAGCCGCCGGATCCGGGGGTGTGCGGCCACGCCGCGTCCGTAGTCGGCGACCAGGATCGCCCCGGCCGCGCGCAGGACTCGCACGATCGTGGGGCCGAGCGGACCGGCCTCCGCGGTGCCGTCGCCGGTGTCCAGCCGGACCAGCGACTGGCCGCCCGCGCGGACCCGGGTCTTGCGTACCGTTTCGCCGCACAGCGCCATCGGCACCACCTCGACCTCCGGGTCGAGCAGCCGCCGCAGGCTGCGACCGCCGTCGTCGTCGGCGGTCGCGGTGACGAGTACGACCTCGGCCACCGACCGGGCCGCCAGGATGGCGGCCAGCCCGGCCCCGCCCGGGCGCAGCCGCCTGCTCCGGACATCGACCACGGGGACCGGAGCCTCGGGGCACAGCCGGGTCGCGTCGCCTTCGATATCGACGTCGAGCAGGCTGTCACCCAGGACGATCAGCGGTTTCACGCCGGAATTCCCAGTGCCTCGTCGAGCGCCGCGCACAGTGTGTGCACCAGGGCGAGATGCACTTCCTGCACGGTGGCGGTGCTCGGTGCCTCCACGGCGACGGCGCGATCGCACAGGGCCGCCAGCGGATTCGGCGCCGGCCCGGTCATGGCCCAGGTGGTGACACCGATATCGTGCGCCGCTTTCGCGGCGGCCACCACATTCTGACTGGTGCCGCTGGTGGACAGCAGGACGAGGATATCGCCCGGCCGGCCGTGGGCGCGGACCTGCCGGGCGAACAGTTCGTGCCCCCCGTAGTCATTCACGATGGCGGTCCCCGCGGAGGTGTCGGCGTGCAGCGCGATTGCCGACAGCGGGCGTCGCTCGTTGCGGAAACGGCCGACCAGTTCCCCGGTCAGATGCTGGGCCTCGGCCGCGCTGCCACCGTTACCGCAGGCGAGCAACCGGCCGCCGTTGCGGAACACCGTGGCCAGTTCGCGCCCCCACCCGTGGATCTCCGGCGCGTGCGAACTGGTGCGCTGCAGTGCCTTGCACAGCGCCGCGAAATGCTCCTCCATCACGACACACCTCCTGTCTGCAGACCGGCGCACCCGCCTGCGCTGAGTTCTTTCGCCGCCAGGACGATGTCGTCCGGGGAAATCGACTCGAGGCACGGATGTCCGGCGATCGGGCATTCGCGGGCTCTGCTGTCCCGGCACGATGCGTCCTGGTCGCCCAATACCGCCACCGGCACCCTGTAGGGCGCCCACCGGGCGGCGGGGACCACCGGCGCGAACAGGGAGACGACCGGCGTTCCGACGGCCGCGGCCAGATGCGCCGGCCCGGTATTGGGCGCCACCACGACGCTGGCGTCCCGCAATACCGCGGCGAGTTCGGGCAGGGTGGTCGCGCCGCCGAGGTCGACGGCGCGACCACCGGCCACGAGACCGGTGAGCGGCCGGTCGGCGGCGGCGCCGGTGACGATCACCCGGTATCCGGCGCTCGTGAGCGCGGCGACCACGGCCGCCGACCGCGCCGGGGACAGCTGGCGGGCCGGTACCGACGCGGCGGGGTGCACGACGATATATCCGGGCTTACCGGTGCGGTGGGCGACGTCCGGGAGCGGCCCGCGCACCGCCAATCCGCCGTCGTCGCCCGGCGGTAGCCCGAACCCGGCCGCGGTGGCCAGCGAGAGCGCGCGTTCGGCCTCGGGCGGGTCGCCGGTGACACGATGCCGCAGATCCAGCAGCGAGCCCGGGTAGTCCTCGGAGATCGCGCCGATCCAGCGGACCCCGGCCATCCGCAGCACCAGCGCGAGAGGCAGCGGCGACTGATGGAACGAGGTGAGGATGAGCGCCCGATCCATTTCCAGGCCGCGCAATTCCGCGACGAAGGCGTCGATATCCGGCGCGGTCACCGCCGGTGGTTCCGGGTCGATCCAGGGCGCGCACCAGGTCAGCACCCGGTCCACTCCGGGGAGCAATTCGGCGCCCGCGCGACCCCGCGGCCCGGCCAGCAGCGTCACCGATTCGGCGTGGGCCGCGACGGCGCGCACACAGGGACCCGCCAGCAGGACATCGCCGACGTTGTCCATCCGCGCCACCAGGACCCGGCCCGTCACAGCGGACCCGCCATCGCCATCCGGACCGCTTCGGTGAGATCCGGCGCGACACTCGCCGCGACCCGCGCGTGGCGTATCTCTTCGGGCCGGGTCCGCGCCGTGGGCACGAGGACGGCCCGGGCGCCCGCCGACAGGGCGGCGGCCACGTCGGCGCCGGTATCGCCGATCAGTACGCAGCGGTCGATATCGACACCGAGTTCGGCCGCGGCGCGGCGCAACATACCCGGTGCGGGTTTGCGGCATACGCAGCCGTCGTCCTCGCCGTGTACACAGACCTGCCAGGTCCCGAACGGCCCGAGCAGTTCCTCCACCCGGTCGTTGACCGCGGCCAGCTGGCCGGGGCTGATCAGTCCGCGCGCGACACCGGACTGATTGCTGACGACACCCAGCTGGATTCCGGCCGCCCGCACCAGGCGCAGGGCGTCGGCGGCCCCCGGCACCGGCCGCACTCCGGCGGGGTCGGCGAGGTAGGGAATATCGACGATCAGCGTGTCGTCCCGATCGAACAGCAGTGCGTGCGGGGCGGGATGGGTGGCGCGGCGGTGGCGCAGTTCGCCGCGTATCCGGTGCCGGCACGCGGCCGGGGGGATGAGTGCGCTGGTGACCGCCATCCGCCCGATCTCGCGCGGGGTGCGGGGGCCGGGCACGATGCGCCGGAGCGCGAACTCCCCGGTGAGCGCCGCCCACCCGGCAGCGCAGGCGAGCGCCGCACGGGACCGGCCGGTCACCCCGAACGCCAGGGCCGCCGCGCCCGCCGCCGTGGTGAGCGCGTGCCGGGGGAGCAGTCCGTGCCGTTCGCCGATGCGCCGCCGCCAGTGTGCGCCGTATTTGCGCCGCATCAGCGCGTTATCGGCGTTGCCGCGTTGGGCCCGCACACTGGCCAGCGGTCCGGAGGCGCGGACCGGGTGGACGGTGACCCGCTGCCCGGACGCGATGGTGTAACCGGCGAGGCAGACGCGTAGTGCCAGGTCGGCATCCTCGCGGTAGGCCCGGGGGAATCGCTCGTCGAACCCGCCCACCGCGCGCAGCGCGGACCGGCGGTAGGCCATATCGGCGGTGATCCAGCGGGCGGTCGCCAGCCCGGCGGTGCCGCGTTCGTCGTCGGTCGGCCGGCGGTGCGCCGGAAGCGGGACCTCGATGCGCGCGGTACACGCGGCGGTGTCCGCGGCGAGACCGAGCAGGTCCGCGGCCAGGCGGTCCGGCCAATCGGGGGCGACGAGTACATCGTCGTCGAGGAAGGCGATCCAGGCTCCCGTGGCGTGCCGCCAGCCGGCATTGCGGGCGGCGGCCGGTCCGCGGCCACCCGAGCGGACCACGTGCACGGGTGCGCTGCCGTCGGGTAGCGGGAGTTCGCCGCCACCGCGCCGGTCGTCCACCACGATGATCTCCCGGGGACGGGGTCCCGTCGCGGCCTCCAGCGCCTCCAGCAGCAGCCGGAGACTGTCGCGGCCCGTGGTCGGGACGACAATGCTGTAGTCGAGGCGGTTCACCGGCGCCGCACCAGGAACGGACCGATGGCGAGTACATCGATCGGGGCGGAACCGAAACATTCGAGCGCGTCACGCGGTGAATCCACCATCGGACGGCCCGCGGTGTTCAGGCTGGTGTTGACGACCACCGGCACCCCGGTGCGGCGGTCGAATTCGGTGAGCATGCGCGCCGTCAGGGGGTCGTCCGCCGGATCGACGGTCTGCACCCGCGCCGTACCGTCCACATGGGTCACCGCCGGGATCCGGTCCTGCCAGTCCGGTGCCACATCGTGTACGAACAGCATGTACGGGCTGGGCAGGGGTCCGCGGCCGAAGATCTCGGCCGCCCGGTCGGCCCGCACCATGGGCGCGACCGGCCGGAACTGTTCCCGGCCCTTCACATCGTTGAGGCGTTCCAGGTTCGCCGCCCGGCCGGGGTGCGCGAGCAGCGAGCGGTGCCCGAGGGCGCGCGGACCGTATTCGGCCCGGCCCTGGAACCAGGCGACCACCTGATCGGCGGCGAGCACCGCCGCGACCTCGGCCGCCACATCCACCGGCCTGCTGTACCGGAGGTCGGCCGTCCGCAGTACGGCTTCCAGCTCCGCGTCGGTCCACTCGCGGCCCAGGTCGGCGTGGTGCATCGGTGCGGCCCGCTCCCCGAATTCGGCCGCCAATTGCAGTGCGGCGCCCAGCGCGGTGCCGGCGTCACCCGAGGCGGGCTGCACCCAGATCCGTTCGAACGGTCCCTCGGCGTGCAGCCGGGTGTTGGCGACACAGTTGAGAGCGATACCGCCGGCCAGGGTGAGATCCTGTTGCCCGGTCTGCCGGTACAGCCATCCGGTCAGCTCCAGCAGTACCTCCTCGAGTCGCCGCTGCGCACTGGCGGTGAGATCGGCGTGGTCGGGGCCGAGCGCACCGCCGGTCACCGCCGGTGCGTACCGCGCCCAGTCCACCGGTTCGGTCCGGAAACCGCCGTCGCCGGTCGTGTACAGGAATTCCCGGAATTCGTCGAGGAAGCGCGGCGTGCCGTAGGAGGCCAGTGCCATCACCTTGTACTCGTCGCTCGAGCGGGCGAAACCCAAATGCTCCGTGAGGTCCTCGTACATCAGGCCGAGCGAATGCGGTAGCCGCTGGGCGGCCAGTTCGACGAATTTTCCGTCCCGGTACTCCCCGGCGAGATACGAACTGCTCTCCCCGCGTCCATCGGCGACCAGCACCGCGGCGTCACCGAACGGCGCCGCGAGTGCCGCGGAGGCGGCATGGGCGATATGGTGCCGGACGAACCGCACGATCGAAGGGTCGAGCCCGGGCAGCGCGGTACGCAGGAACGCCGGCGCCCGGCGCGCGTAGTCGGTACGGAGTTCCTCGCTGGAGGGGTCGAGACCGCCGAGCGAATGGTCCACGAGCGCGGGATCGTAGGAATAGCCCACCGCATCGAGCTGGTCGGGCCGCAGGCCCGCGCGCTCGAGGCACCACGCGGCGGCCTGCTCGGGCATCTCCCAGGCCGCGAACGGAACCGGTCGTTTACCGTGCTTGCGGCGGGTGAACCGCTCCTCCTCCGCGGCGGCGACGATCTCACCGTCCACGACGAGGGCGGCAGCGGGATCGTGGAATATGGCGTTCACACCGAGAATGCGCACGGGCGGCCTTTCCGCTGGGGATACGGGCTCGTACCGTGAATCGTCTACGCGCTACCCGCCGAATCGACTGCCAAACCGGCCTGCCGTTTCGTTACCGGACCCGCCCCGTCCGCCGGTGCCGTCCGCCCGGCGAACCAGTCGATCGTCCGGCGGAGCCCTTCGGCCCGGTCGACCGTGGGCTGCCAGCCGAGAGTGCGCCGGGCCAGGGCGATATCCGGGCAGCGACGCTGCGGATCGTCGATCGCGCCGTCGACGTATTCGAGCGTGGAGTGGCTCCCGGCCGCCGCGCGGATCTCCTCGGCCAGCGACCGTACCGATAGTTCGCCGGGATTACCGATATTGACCGGGCCCGGATGATCGGTGCGCGCCAGCGCCAGCAGGCCACGCACCGTATCCCCGACGTAACACAGCGAGCGGGTCTGCTCACCGGTGCCGGCCACGGTGAGCGGAGCGTCGGCCAGCGCCTGGGCGATGAAGGTGGGCACCATCCGGCCGTCGTCGGCCCGCATCCGGGGGCCGTAGGTATTGAAGATCCGGGCGATTCCGGTGTTCACACCGCGTTCCCGGCGGTACGCCATGGTCAATGCCTCGGCATATCGCTTCGCCTCGTCGTAGACACTGCGCGGCCCGACCGGATTGACATGGCCCCAGTAGTCCTCGGGCTGCGGGTGGACCCCGGGATCGCCGTACACCTCGCTCGTGGACGCGAGGACGAACCGGGCGCCGGTACGTTCGGCGAGATCGAGGGCGTTCGCGGTACCGAGCGAACCGGCTCGTAACGTTTCGATCGGGAGCCGCAGATAGTCGGGCGGCGAGGCGGCCGACGCGAGATGGAAGACCACATCGAACCGGCCGAGGCCGGAGAACGATTCGGTCACATCGTGCGGCATGATCGCGAAGCCGGGCCGGTCCACCAGCCCGGCGATATCGGCCGGGGTGGAGGTGGCGAAGTTGTCGAGCGCGACCACGGACGCGCCCGCGTCGAGCAGCTGTTCGCACAGGTGCGAGCCGACGAAACCGGCGCCGCCGGTCACCAGCACCCGCCGAGGGCGCCCGGCCCGGTGTCCGCTCGCCCGCCCGTCCGGGGTGGGTACCGGATCCGGCGCGTATGTCCTCACCGCGCCTCCTCCCGGCCGGTTTCGGTGCGCACGGCCGCGGCGGCCACCCGGCGGTACGCCCGCAGGGTCTCCGCGGTGATCCGCTCCCACGAGTAACGTGCCCGGACCCGTTCGCGCCCGGCGCGTCCGAAGTTCGCCCTGGTCCGCGGCGCGTTCAGCAGGCCACCGACCGCGTCGGCCAGTTCGCCGGTCTCCCGCGGTGTCACCAGCCTGCCGGTGACTCCGTCGACGACGGTATCGGTGAGCCCGCCGACCGCGGCGGCCACCACGGGTACCCCGCAGGCCATCGCTTCCAGCGGGGTGATGCCGAAAGGTTCGTACCAGGGGGTGCACACGGCCACATCCGCCGACCTCAGCAGTGGCGCCATCTCCGTCCGCGGTATCTGACCCAGCAGATGCACCCGGTCGGCCACCCCGAGTTCGCCGGCCAGGGCCGAGAGCCGTTGCGCTTCGGGATCGTCGGCGAGTCGCCCGTCGTCGGGTCCGCCGACCAGCACGAGTTCGGTATCGCGCAGCCGGGCCACCGCGGTGATCGCGATATCGAAACCCTTGCGCGGCACCAGTCTGCCCACGCTGACGATCCGATACCGGTCCGATCTGGCGGCGCACGGACCGTCCGGGGTGAACCGATCGAGGTCCACGCCGCAGGGGATCACCGAGGTGCGGGTCCGCGGCAGTCCCATCCGGACCAGTTCGAACACCTCGTCGGTACACGTGGCGATGACGCGGTCGGCCCGGTCGGCGATGCCCTGTTCCAGCCCCACCCGCGCCGGTGGACTGGTGTCGGCGGCGCCCTGGTATCGGCGTTTGACCACGCCGAGCGCGTGAAAGGTCTGGAGCACCGGAATGCCGAGCGCGGGTGCGGCCGCGAGCGTCGCGAGACCGGACATCCAGAAGTGGGCGTGGGCCACATCGGGCGCCTCCCGCTGCCAGTCCTGCCGGAGGAACTCCCCGAATTCGTCCATGAACGGGAGCAATTCGTCCTTCGGCAGTATCTCCGGCGGGCCGGCCGGCACCCGGGTCACGCGATACCCCTGCTCGGTCCGGACGGTGGTGGGTGCGGCGGCGTCTTCGCGCCGGGTGTAGACGGTGACATCGTGTCCGCGCCGGGACATCCCGGCGGCGAGTTCGGCGACATGGACGTTCTGGCCACCGGCGTCGACGCCGCCGAGCGCGGCCAGCGGGCTGGCGTGTTCGGATACCATCGCGATCTTCAAGGTGGCGCCCCTTTCCGATCCCTATGCGGTGACCTCGGCGAGCAGACCGTCCCAGCGGCGCAGGAAGGTATCGAGACCGTAGTGCTCCAGTGCGTACTGCCGTCCCGATTTCCCGGCGAGCACCGCCAGATCGGGTTCGTGGAGGAACTCGTGGAACCGCCCGGTGAGTACCGCGATATCGGTGGACAGCGCTCCCGCCTCCGGCGGGACCGCGCGGACTGCCTCGGTGGTCGCCAACGCGACCACCGGCATCCCCAGCTGCATGGCTTCGAGCAGGGACAGGCCGAGGGAGGTCCACCGCGCGGTGTGCAGATACACCCGCCGCCGCGCCATCTCCTGATGCAGGGTGGTCTGGTCGAGGTCGGCGATACCTCGCACGGGGTGCGCGGTGGGGCTTTCCGTGGTGAATTCGGCCGCGCCGATACCGTACAGATCGACCGGGCCGGCCCTGGCGAAGGCGGGCAGCAGATCGGTTCCGGTGATCCGCCCACGCCGGAGCGGTTCGTTGATCAGGGCCACACCGTGCGGGATCTCGCCGGTGTAGCGCGCGCCCGGATCGACGATGCCGTGCGGGACGACCCGCGTGGGTGCGCGTCCGTTGTCCCACATCAGGTCGTTGAAATGGGTGACGTGCACCAGCGGGATATCGGCGCGGTCGGCCAGCGGATGCCGGGTGGTGGCCGCATGCGGGCGCGGGGTGTTGTGCTCGACGTACACCGCCGGGATATCGATACCCGGGCGACGGCCGAGCCGGCGTTCGACCAGACCGATCTCCTCGGGGCGCTGTAGCACCACGACATCGGGTTCGGTCTTGCGCAGCTCCCCGGCCGGAATCTCCCGGGCGGACGGCCACACGCGCCCGCAACGGCCCCGGCCCCACGGCCCGCCGCCCTCCACCACCGGCAGCAGATAGCGATGTCTTCCCCGGACGAACGAGCTGGTCCACGAGCCGTGCACGTGCCAGAGCAGTATGTCGAGCCGGTTCGCCGTCTCCGCCATGCGCTGGCTCTTACCTGTTCGCGCCGGTTCAAACACAAGCGCGGGTAAAGCGGATCTACAGGGCTCGGCGTGGCGACTCGCCGAGCCGGGTTTGAACCGCCGGCGCCGGGCAAAACGCGCCGGTATGAGCCGATCGAGCACCGTCACAGAACCCACGCGGTCGCCGGTGACCGCGGCGATCGAAATCCGCGATCCCGCCACCGGCGCCACTGTCGGTACGGTGCCCGTAACCGGCGCCGCCGAACTCGCCCGGCGGGTCGCCGCGGCCCGCCGGGCCCAACCCGGATGGGCGCGTACCCCGGTCACCGAACGTGCCGCGGCATTACGGGCGGGAGCCGACCTGCTGCGAGAATACGTCGCCGAACTCGCCGCGACCGCTGAGGCCGAAACCGGTCGCCCGCGCGCCGAGGGCGCTGCGGGCATCGCGGCCGGCGCCGCGGCCCTGGAGCAGTACGCCGAGCTGGGCCCGGTGCATCGCGGAAAGAGCCTGCAGGGCGATATCGACGCGACCGACTTCATGGTCTGGGAGCCGCGCGGTGTCGTCGTCGCGCTGACACCGTGGAACGATCCGGTCGCGGTGTCGTGTGGACTGATCGGTGCCGCCCTGGTCACCGGCAATTCGGTGGTCTACAAGCCGAGCGAGCGGGCGCCGCACACCGGCGCGCTGCTGGGCGAACTCCTCGCCCGTGCGCTACCCGAGGGCGTGCTGCAGACAGTGCAGGGTGACGGCGGCGTCGGTGCCGTGCTGGCCGCCCGGGCCGATGTCGATGTCGTCGCGCATGTGGGCAGTACCGCCACCGGCCGGTCGATCGCGCGTAGTACGGCCGCGACCGGCGCGAAAGCCTTGCTGGAGAACGGCGGTAACGACGCCCTGGTGGTCGACGCCGGGGTGGACCCCGGCTGGGCCGCGGAGCAGGCCGCGCTCGGCGCGTTCGCGAACTCGGGCCAGATCTGTGTATCGGTCGAGCGGATCTTCGTCCACGAGGCGATCGCGCGGCCGTTCCTGGCCGCGCTGGTGGCGGCGGCCGCATCCCGGACCCTGGCGCCGCTGGTCGACCGGCGCCATCGCGACCTGGTCCACGCGCAGGTGGACGAGGCGGTGGCCGCCGGAGCCGAATGCGCGACGGGAGGTGTCGTGCCCGACGGCGCCGGGGCGCACTACCCGGCCACTGTGCTGGCCGGCTGCACACCGGATATGCGCATCATGCGCGAGGAGACCTTCGGTCCGGTCGCGCCGGTGTGCCGGGTCGAATCGTTCGACCGAGGTCTCGCGGAAGCGGCCCGGGACGAGTACGGGCTGGCCGCGACGGTACTGACGTCGTCGCTGCCACATGCCCAGCGTGCCTGGCGGGAGCTGCCGGTCGGCACGGTGAAGATCAACGCGGTATTCGGCGGCGCGCCCGGCGGCGCGGCGCACCCCCGCGGCACCAGCGGTACCGGCTACGGGTACGGACCCGAACTGCTGGACGAGATGACGCAGACCAAGGTCGTGCACCTGAACTCCGCGCCCCGGTGAATCCGGTGGTCGCCGCCGCGCGGGGCGTACCCACAGCGCCGCCCGCTCCGCCCGGCCGGACGGAGCGGACGCCGACCACGCGGGTACTGGTGACCGGCTGGTCCAGTTTCGTGCACGGCGAGGCGACGGCCGGGGATGTGCTGAGTATGCGCCATGTGAGCGAGAGCCTCACCGCCGCCGGGATACCGCACGATACGGCGTGGAGTCCGCGGTTCCGGGCCGAGGGGTTGCACCTCGACGACGCCGACGCCGGCCGGTACTCGCATCTCGTCTTCGTCTGCGGGCCCATCCACGGTGAGCAGGTCCGCTCGTTGCACGAACGGTACGCGAACTGCCGGCGTATCGCGGTCGGGGTCACTGTCGTGGACCCGGCCGACGCGGCGGTCACCGGTTTCCACCGGGTGCTGGCCCGCGATGATCGCACCACCAGTCGGCCCGATCTCTCCGTGTCGGCGACCACCGCCTGTGTCGCGGTGGCGGGCGTGGTGCTCGCGCCGGGACAGACCGAGTACGGTGCCGCGCGCCGGCATCGCCCGGTGCATGAGGCGCTCGGGCGCTGGCTGGGCGGCCTCGACTGCGCCCGGGTACCACTCGACACCCGGCTGGCCACCGACGACTGGCATCACTGCGCCACCCCCGACCAGCTCGCCTCGGTCTTCGCCCGCCTCGACGCCGTCGTCACGACCCGGCTGCACGGCCTGGTGTTCGCACTGCGCGCCGGGACCCCGGTGCTGGCGGTGGATCCCGTCGCGGGCGGCGGGAAGGTCACGGCCCAGGCGACGGCGCTGGGCTGGCCCGCGCTCGTGGCCGCGGAACGGGTCGCGGATCCGGATACGCTGGACCACTGGTGGACGTGGTGTCTGTCGCCGTCCGGGCGGGACCGGGCGCGACGGCGGAATCTGCCCGCGGCCGATGCGCTGACCGGCGAGCTGCTCGGTGAGCTGCGCGGGGAAGGGCCGGCATGAACGCGCCCGGCGGCACCCCGAAGACCACGGTCGTGATCGCGACCCGCAATCGGGCCGGGGAGCTGGCGCGTACCCTCACCGAATTGTGCGCGCTGCGGCCGCAACCGCCGATCGTGGTGCTGGACAACGCCTCCGACGACGACACCACCGGACGAGCCCGGAGCTTCCCGGGGGTGAAGGTCATCCGGTTGCACCGCAATCTCGGCGCGGCGGCGCGCAACCTCGGCGTCGCCGTCGCCCGCACCCCGTATATCGCGTTCAGCGACGACGATTCGTGGTGGGCCGGTGACGCGCTCACCGAAGCCGAACGGGTCCTCGACCGCTGCCCGCGACTCGGTCTCGTCGCGGGACGCACGCTGGTGGGTGGCGACCACCGCGACGATCCGGTGAACGAGCGGATGGCGGCCAGCCCGCTGGGGCATACCGCCGAACTGCCCGGCCCCTCGGTGCTCGGCTTCCTGGCCTGCGCCGCGATCGTGCGGCGGGAAGCGTACCGGGAGGCCGCCGGGTTCAGTTCGCTGCTGCATTTCGGCGCCGAAGAGCGTTTGCTGGCAATGGATCTGGCGACCCACGGCTGGCATCTCTGCTATGTGCCCGCGGTGCGGGCACACCACCACCCCTCCAGGCACCGTCCCCCGCCGGCGTGGCGCCGCCGGGCCGAACAGCGCAACAACGCGTTGATCACCTGGATGCGGCGTCCGATCCGGCAGTGCGCGGCCGAAACCGTCCGGCTGCTCGGCCGGACCGCCTATGAACCAGGGGCGCTGCTCGCGGTCGCGGGAGTGGTCCGCCGGCTGCCGTGGGCGCTGGCGCAGCGGCGCCGGCTACCGCCGGAGGTGGAGAGCCGGGCCAGGATCCTCGAACTCGCCGACGGAAGGAAATGAGCCGATGGCCACCGATCGGATGACGGTCGTCATCATCACCCGCGACCGGCGTACCCAACTGCTGGAAACCTTGGCGCATATGACCACACTGCCCGACGCGGCGCCGATCGTCCTGGTCGACAACGCGTCCTCCGACGGCACCGCGGACGCCGTGGCCGACCGGTTCCCCTCGGTCGGACTCGTCCGCGCGTCCGAGAATCTCGGCGCGGTGGCCCGCAATATCGCGGTCCGGCGGGCGCGCACACCCTACGTGGCGTTCTGCGACGACGATACGCAGTGGCAGCCGGGCGCGCTGACCCGCGCCGCGGACCTGCTCGACGCATACCCGGGGCTGGGCTCGGTGACCGGGCGCTGTCTCGTCGCGCCCGATCTGCGCGAGGATCCGATCACCCCGGAGTTGCGTGATTCCCCGGTCGCCGGTCCGGACTGGCTGCCGGGGCCGGCGCTGCTCGGCATCATGGCGGGTCTGTCCGCCTTCCGCGTCAGCGCGTTCACCGAGGTCGGTGGTTTCTCGCCGCGGCTGTGGTTCGGCGGAGAGGAGGAGCTGCTCGCACTGGATCTCGCGGCACACGGCTGGTGGATGTGCTGGATCCCGGACATGGTGATCCACCACGCCCCGTCCGGGAAAAGGGATTCGACGCGTCGCCGCGGCCTCGGGATCCGGAACACCCTGTGGACGCTGTGGTTGCGCCGCCCGGTACGTAGTGCGGCCCGCCGGACCGCGGTGGTGCTCGGGTCCGCTCCGGCCGACCGGGCGACCGCCGCGGCCGTGCTGGAGACATTGCGCGGATTGCCCTGGGTGCTGCGGGAGCGCAAGGTCGTGCCGCCGTGTGTGGAAGAAGGTCTGGTCCGGCTGGAGGAGTCGCAACGCCGGTCCCCGGCTCGCCGCTACGTGGGCTGAGGCCCGGGCGCCGGGGATCTCATCGGCAGACGAGCCGAAGGGGTTCGACGTAACGTCCCGGCTTGCATCCGAGTCCGCCCAGGATGAGGTGCTCTTCGGGTGCCGCGGCGCGGACCGGCGGCCCTTGCGGCCACCATTCGTCCAGCGGGGTCAGTCCCGGCTCCACCAGGTCCAGCGAGCCGAAGAGCGCGCGGATGTGCTCCGGGCTCCGGTACCGTCCCGAGCCGAATTCCTCCAGCACATGCGCCCGTTCGAGCTCCCGGGCCAGTTCGTGGAGTTCGGGACGACCCGGACCGGGATCGCAGTAATGCGTGATCGCCACGTACGAGCCGGCGGGGAGCAGATCGACATACCGGGCCACGATGCCTGCCGGATCGTCGCCGTCGGCGACGTGGTGCAGGACCGCGCCCAGCAGGACCGCGACCGGCTGCCGCAGGTCCAGGTGGCGGCCGGCCCTGTCCACTGTCGCCGCGGGATCGGTGAGGTCGCCGGGGAGGTAATGGGTGTTCTCGTTGCGCTCCAGCATTGCCCGGCCGTGGGCGACACAGAGCGGGTCGTTGTCGATGTACACGAACTCCACGTCGCCGCGCCCGCATTCCTGTGCGACGACATGGAGGGGATCGCGGGTGGGCAGTCCGGCGCCGAGATCCAGGAACTGCCGGACGCCGGCGCCCTCGGCCAGCGATCGCACGGCACGGGTCAGCCAGCGCCGGTTCGTGACGTGAACATCGCCTTGCCGGGGCGCTATTCGCCGGATTCGCTCGAAGGCCGAACGGTCCACCTCGTAGTTGTCCTTGCCACCCAGACTGTAGTCATAGGCGCGGGGGATGCTGGGCCGGTCGGTGTCCGCGCCGACCGGCTGGACACCGAGCGAGAGGGCGGTATCGATCGTCATCGCGCCTCCATCACATACCGAACGGTCGCCCTCCAGGGGCCCATTCGAATGTAACACGGCAACACTATTTATGGTTGTGTTGCCAACACCGGCCGATGATTACACCGTGGCCGACGTCCGCGCCCACCCCATACCGTGGGCCTTTTCGCCCCGTGCACTCGGCCACGCTTGGCGGGACACCATGTCAACGAAGAAAATCCCTCCCCGGTTCCGGAGATCTCCGACCACATGCCCGCCGGACCGACACCGGCCGTAGCCTTCCGTAGCCGGCCGGTTCCGGCATGGTGCAGGTTCGTGCGAAGGGGACATTAGTTCCGGCCCGACTTGTGAATTGTGCTCAACGGCTTCGACGAACGAAGAGTGATGCGGTACAAGTTTCTGGAGAGCGGTTCGGACCGGGTGGCTACGCCGCCCGGAGAAACGGTGGAGGCATGAGCAGCATCGGGAAGTGGAGCCTCATCGTCGGTATCGGGCTCGTGGTCGCCGCCGTGCTCTGCAGAACGCTGGGCCTGATCCCGGCCACGGTGATCACCGGCCTTATCGGGTTGATCGCGCTCGGCATCGCCGGGTACGACGCGGTCTACACCTGGCTGGAGCGAGCAGAGCTGCGGCGGCGCGGAGCCGCCGCGCGCCGGAATCACGAAGGTCGTCGAGGCCGGTGACCGGGCGGCCGGGGAATCCAGGAACCTGACCCGCCCCGGAACAATTGTGCCGCACCAGGTTTCCGATTCCGTGCAGGTAGTGGGAACGCGGCGGTCCGGACGGACGACGGCCCTGTTCGAGTGGCGCGAGTGTCCGGCATGAATCATCGCCGGGAAATCGCACGGTACGGGCCGGTGGCACAGACGAGGCGGGACACTGGAGAAGTGTCCATCAAAACGTTGTCGTCCAGGGTCGTCTACCGGAATCCGTGGTTGTCGCTGCGCGAGGACCGGATCGAGCACGCGGACGGGTCGCCCGGGCTCTACTCGGTGATCGACAAACCCGATTTCGCGCTCGTCATCCCGTGGGAGAACGGCGGTTTCCACCTCGTGGAGCAGTACCGCTATCCCGTGCGGGCGCGGTCGTGGGAGTTCCCGTCCGGGGCCTTTCCCGAGGGCGTGACCGGCAGCCCGGAGGAACTGGCCGCGGCCGAACTCGCCGAGGAGACCGGATTCACCGCGGGCCGACTGGAACGGCTCGGCCGGTTGCACTGCGCGAACGCGATGACCGGGGAGGGCTGTCACGTATTCCTCGCCACCGAGCTGACGCCCGGCGCACCGAACCGCGAGCACACCGAACAGGATATGCGCCAGCAGTGGTTCCCCGAGTCGGAGGTGGAGGCGATGCTGCGCACCGGGGCGCTCACCGACGGTCCGTCCATGGCGGCCTACCTGCTGCTGAAACTTCGCGGGTAGCCGCCGCGCGGGCCGGGAGCGGCCGGACGACCCACCAGGCGACGGTGGTCCATATCGAGGCCAGCAGGACCGAGCCGAGGAGGTCGGTGGGATGGTGCGCACCGGCATACAGCCGCTGTACCGCCACCAGAGCGGGGATCAGGAGCATCGCGACCGCGAGGAGCCGATACGGCCGGCGGCGCGTGGAACACCACAGCAGTGCGGCGCTGCCTGCGTAGAGAGTCAGGGAAGCGGCGAGGTGTCCGGAGGGAAAGCTCGAGGTCGGCGGCAGTGCGGGGTCGAGCGGGGTGACCTCCGGGCGTGGGCGGTCGACGATCGCGGAGGCGGTGAGAAACAGCGTGACCTCGCCCAGCAGTGCGACGCCGAGGAACAGTACCGGTCGCCGGCTGCGCAGGACCGCCACCGCGAGTGCGGCGATGACCAGGGCGACGGTCACGACCGCCGCGGTGTTGCCGATTTCACCGAACACGTCGAGCACGGAGGTGCGAGCGGGACCGCGGTGGGCGGCCAGTGCGGACACGACACTGTGATCCCAACGGGCGACCGGGTTGCCGGTTCCGGCGACGCGTACCAGCTTGCCCATCCCGATGAGCAGCCCCACGAGCAGCACCCACGCGACCGCCAGTTCGCCGAACCCGCGCCAGGGGTGGGGCATCGTGGGGGCGTGCCGTTCCGGGACCGGCCGCAGGTCGTCTCGCTCGTCCGGCCCTACATCGCCGGGCAGCGGACCGGCGTCGCCGAGTCCGGCGTCACCACGCCACCTGTGGAACGCGACAGTGATCGCGGCGAGCCACAGCGACCCGAGCAGCCAGCCCGCGAGAACATCGCTGAGGTAGTGCACGCCCAGCGCTATCCGGCTGAGCCCGACAGCCACCACCAGCAGGACCGCGCACCCGGAGACCACGCGCCGGGCCCGCGTATCCAGGACGGGGGCGAAAACCAGGAGGAGAATGCCGTAACACACCAGGGAACTCATGGCGTGCCCGCTGGGGAAGCTCCACCCGTCCGTGCGGTAGACCGGAGTCTCCACCACCGGCCGTAGCCGCGCGACGAGCTCTTTGACGACGGGGTTGAGGATCAATCCGCCCGCGCCGGTGAGCATTACGAGAACGGCCAGCCGCGGGAGACGGCGCAGGAGCAGCCACAGCACACCCACGGCGAGTACTCCGACCAACGTGAGCGTCGCGCCGAGATCGGTGACAGCGAAGAGGATATCGCGCATGACCGGGTGTCCGGCGACGACTGCGGTCACCCGGTCGGCGACCGCTTGATCCGCGGTCTGCAACGGTTGCCACCGCACCCGGACCAGCGCCGTGAGCACTCCGAACCCGATACCGGCGCCCACCGTCGCGAGCAACGCCGCGACGCTCCGGACGGCGAACCGTTCTGCGGCCGCACGGGGCCGAGCCGGGTCGCCGGGCTGTTCGATGCCCGTCACGGCCTCTCCGTCGTGCCGGTCCACAGACAACGCAACACCTCCTGCTGTTCGGGTGACGCCGCGTAATCGTGCGGCTGACCACCGGGAACCATTCGTTCGGATGTAGTCGGTTGTCCAGGAGTTCCCCGAACCCGGCGCCGCAATCCGTTCGGTGCCGGCACAGGTCGGCCGCGCGGGCGGGTCGTCTTCCGGCACACTGGAACATGTGCGGGTCGGGACGTCACTCGGAAAGGAAGCATCGTGCGCAATGCTGTTCGCGGCGGAATTCTCGCCGCTTTTCTCCTGGCGGCCCCCCTCGCCACCGCGGCTCCGTCTCCGGCCCTACCGCTCGAGCAGCCCGGCGTGACGGAACGAGAGAACCCCGCCGTGGCGGCCGGCCTCGTCTGCACCATGCAGTATCCGCCGACCCTGCCCTGTTTCCTGGCGTCCCTGTCGGCCGCATGACGCGGTGGCCCGCTCAGGAGATGCCGATATCGGCATAGCGGGCGGTGTGGTCGGAGGCCGCGCGCACCTTGCTGGTCATGGCGTCGAAATGGGGGAACAGTTCGCCGTCGGTGCCGCCCCGGACGCCTTTGCGGAAGATACCGCCCGGCGTGGTGCGCTCGAACAGGCTCGGTGACAGCAGCGGCGGTCGTGGGTCCGGCAGGAGAGTCATTCGTCCGCCTTCGCGAGGAAGGCGAGCAGATAGGCACGGACCGCTTCGGTGGCCCCGGCTGTGTCGTCGAGGAAATCGCGGCGCTGTTCCAGGCCGGGGAGACCGCAGTAGTCGGTGACGACTGTGATCAGCATGTGCGGTGGCTGCGATTCGAGCCGCACCAGGCACAGGCCGAGGGGCGGCGGGCGCGAACTCATCGGTACAGCGTCGCGCGCCGGGTGTCACCGGTGCGTTGCGGTGTGACCGGTGGCGGCTGGGTGGGTACGCGGAGGTCCTCGAGGATGGTGGTCGAATCGGTACCCGGGGTGACGAGTGCTGTGACAACCCGGTGACGGACACAAGTTATTCTTTTCTGCTATCACGAACGGACAGTGAGCGTGACGCCCGCCTGGGCAGACTTCGGTGACAGCGGATGATGGGCGACCGACTCCTCAGGTGGGTGGATCATGAATCTGCGCGGACCGATCCGTACGGCGTGGCTCGACCAGACCTCCCATCCGGCCGTCGCGCAGGCCGTCCACAGCGGTATCGCGGCGACGGTGTGAGAAGGACCGGAACAAGCGCGGAGAGGAGGTGAGTCCGGCCCGGCGCGCCGGTGGTCCGCATTTCCGGGCGGGCTGCCCGGCGTGCGAACAACATCTTCGGAACATCTCTGGGAGGACAGATGAAATACGTGGTTTCGTGGACGTATCGTTGGAACGGCTCCGCAGCGGAGAACGAGGCGAGTATTCAGCGTGCCTTGCAAGTGTTCGGGAGCTGGAAACCGGCCGACGGGGTGACCTATCACCAGATGGTCGGCCGGCTCGACGGCACCGGCGGATTCGCGGTGATCGAGACCGACAACCCGATGGATTTGCTCGACGGTCCCCAGAAATTCGGCATGATCGCCGAATATCAGGTCCACCCGGTCGCTGAATTCGCCGACGTCGCGCAGGCGTTCCAGGAGGGCACGGCCTTCCGGGAGTCAATCGGGTAGCGCCGAGCCGGCCCCGCCGGAGCGTGATGATCGAACGACAGGCAACGACCTCGAAACCAGGAGGAAGTATGACCACAGTGCGTGACATCATGCATCCGGCAGTGGTGAGCATCAGCGTGCGGGACACCATGGCCACCGCCGCCCAGCAGATGCGGCAGCGCGATGTGGGCGCGCTGCCGATTTGCGACGGCGAGGGGCGGCCGGTCGGGATCGTCACCGACCGGGACATCGTGGTGAACTGCGTGGCTCTCGGCCACAACCCGGCGACCTCCACCGCCGGAGAATTCGCCCAGGCCGACGAATTGCATACGACGGCCGCCGATATCGACGTGGCCGACGCACTGTCGATGATGCAGCGGTATCAGCTGCGGCGGCTCCCGGTGACCGAGGAGGGCCGCTTGATCGGGATCGTCACCGAGGCCGATATCGCGCGGCATCTGCCCGCGGCGACGACGGGCGAATTCGTGGAGCAGGTCTGCGAGCAGAAGCTGCCGATACCGGCGCAGCCCCCGGCGAGCTGATCCGGCTCCGCCACGCGCCGGGCGCGGACGGGTTTCAGTCCGCCGGGGCGACCGCATACAGGCGGTAGCTGCCGCGAAATCCTTTGAGTTCGGCTTCGCGGGTGGCGGCGACGGCGATATCCGGGGCAGCGGCCACGGCGTCGCGTACTTCCTCGCTGACCAGGATCTCGCCGCCGTGCGCCTGACCGGCGACCCGGGCGGCCATGGCCACATTCCGTCCGAAGAGGTCGTCGCCGCGCCGCACCGATCTGCCCAGGTGGATACCGATACGCACGCGCACACCGCCCGTGGGCCCGGCGATGGTGCCGATCGCCGCCTGGACTTCGAGGCCGCACCGCACCGCCTGTTCGGCGTCGCCGAAGGCGATCATGAAGCCGTCTCCCTGGCTCTTTACGATATGACCGCCGCGTGCCGCGACGGATCTGCGGATCAGCCGATCGTGGCGACCGAGCAGCGCGACCCAGGCCCGGTCACCCAGCCGCTCGTTGAGCGCGGTCGATCCCTCGATATCGGAGAAGGCGATCACGACATCGCCCTCGGCGGTCAGCCGCGCCAGATCGGGGCGTTCGACCTGTGCCCAGCCGGCCAGGTCTTCGATCGAGCTGAGTACCGCCGCGCGAAGACCTTTCGCGCGGACGAGGCTCGCGGTCTGCCAGACGGTCTTCACCGCTTCCCGCCCGCTGTTCATCAACAGCTGTCGCGTGTCCGGCCTGCGCTGGAGTTCCGCTACTTCGTGGCGGCTGCGCACCAGCAACCGCCACAGCACGATCAGGCCGGCGGCCTCCGCGACGACGGCCGCGGCGAGTATGTATGTGATCACGGGTGGGGTCCGTCCGACGGGAGGTCGGCGCCGGCGGCCTCGCTGAGCTGCTGGGAGACTTCGGGTAGGTCCGCGTGGATACGGCGGTCCATGGCGCGTGCCAGCAGTTCGTCCGCGACCAGGCGCACGGGCGGCCGGAGCTGGGCGAGGGCATCGGCGAGTTGGTCGACCCGTGCCGGGGAGGGGTCCTCCAGGACCCGGCCGAGCAGGTGGGTCCGGAATTCCCGGACGAACGCGAAGGCCATCCGGTCGAACGCCGCCTCCAGTTCCCAGCTCAACGCGAGTATCGAGCGCAGCGGGATACCCGTGGCCACGAACGCGGTGGCGGCCTCGAGCAGCCGTCCGCTGGAGTAGACGAAGCGGTCCTCCTCTATACGCAGGTAGCCGAGCGCGACGGCTTCGGAGATGGCTTCCGGGGTGGCCTGGTCGCCGAAGCGGATCAGCATCTGCTCGAGGTCGATGGTGACCTCCCCGTCGCCCCAGGCCTCCGAGGCCGCCGATTCGAACCCCAGCAGTTCGGAGACCCCGCCGCCGCGCTCGGCGCTGCTGAGCAGGTCGGCGATGCCTTCGAGGCTGTGGCCGCGGGCGAGCAGGTCGGCGACGAGTCGCAGCCGCTCGAGGTGGGTGTGGTTGTAGTAGGCGTGGCGGCCCTGCCGCCGTGGCGCGTCGAGCAGGCCCCGCTCCTGGTAGTAGCGGATCGTCCGCACCGCGACACCGGCTGCTTCGGCCAGTTCCGCGACCCGGTATTCCTGTGTGGGCTGCGTCGTCATCGTCCTCCTGCGCACCGGTCCGCCAAGCCGAATCACGGTTAACTCAACCACACTGTCTCAGTAGATGCTGATTCAAATCGACAGTTGGTTCGAAATCGGCGCTGTCCACCGGGGGGAACACGGTGCGCGTTGTGGTGCAGCTCACCGTCGGTTACAGTTTTTACTGATATGGATGCGGGCCCGGGTGCTGCTGTCGGCTCCGGGCACGCGTCGGCAAAGGAGGTCGAGGTCGGTGCTGACGGGCAGCCCTTACGCAACTCGGGAACTGGAGATCGCCGGGATACCCGCGGTCGGGCATCTGCACCGTGGTCACCGATTGTCCCAGCAATTACTGGACCATCTGGCCCCGGCCGAGGGCGGGACCGAGCCGGCGGCGCTGATGCCGTGCGGGGTGGGGCGGCGTGACGCGGCCGAGGTGGTAGCCGGATGCCTGGACCTGGTGGCCGCGGCGCTACAGGACGGCGGCGTGGGGGAGGTGCCCGCACCACTGCACCGGAAGATCGAGGATTGGGCCGCGGAGGGCGTGGCACTGGAGGCGGTGCAGCATTCGATCCACCGCGGGTTCCGGTTCGTGCTGGATCTGCTCGCCCGGCGGGCCCGGACCGCCGACGGTCCGGCGATGGTGGTCGTGGGTCAACGCCTTGGCGAAGTACTCGATCGCGTCATCACCACCTTCACCAAGGCCTACCTACGTGAGTTCCGGGCCCATACCGTCGCGCGCTACGCCGGTGCCGAGGCGCTGACCACCGCGCTGATCTCGGGTACGAGCACGGCGGGAACGGCGCGCGAGAGCGGCTTCCGGGAGGCGGCCGTGTACGCGGTGCTGGCCCTGGACCTCACGGTCCCGGCGGGCGAACCCGGCGACGACGGGCACACCCCCCCGCACGCGCAGCGCCGGCTGCGCCGGGTGCGCGCCGAACTCGCCCGCGGCGGCGATATGCCGCTGGCCCGGCTCAGTGAAGCCGGTGGCACGGTCCTGCTTCCCGATCGGGCGCATGATGATCTCGCCGTCACCCGGTTGTTCGACCGGCTGCAGAGCGCGGTGCGTGGATCGTTGCTCGCCACCGTGGTCCACGCGCGGCACGACGAGGTGCCCGACGCGACCCGCCGCGCGCACGAGTTGCTCGACCTCGCCCAGCGACTGCGCCGACCCGCCCGTCTGTACCGGTTGGCCGATCTGGCCGTGGAATACCAGATCACCCGGCCCGGGCCCGCGCGCAAGCGTCTGGCGGCAGACCTGGCACCGCTGCTGCCCCATGCCGACCTGCTGCACACCCTGGCCACGCATCTGGACAACGATCGCAACCGCCGGCGCACCGCCCGCGTGCTGGGCATTCACGCCAATACCCTGGACTACCGGTTGCGGCGTATCGCCCGGTACACCGGTCTGGACCCCGCCAGCGCCCGTGACCTGTGGCATCTGCGGGCCGCACTGGTCGCCGGCGCCTACGAGACCGGCTCCGCCGACACCCCGGTTGCGGCGGCGGACCGGGAAAGCCCGCAGCCTACCGGCGAGGACTCCGAAATCCGCCGCGCGCCCGGGCAGCCGATCCGAAGTCTCGATATTCATCCGCGGGCCCGCGTCCCCGCTCCCGCCCGGGGCCGGTGATGGAGTCCGGTCGCTCCCGGCCCTGCGGGCGGTGGTGGCTCCGAGGGCCCGCGGCGATCGAACTGCCCGGAAGACGCTGAACGGCGACCGGCTTTCCAAGAATCGTTCGGCGTCGAGACCGGTGTGAACCCTCAGCGATCCCCGGCGAGTACCGGGACCAGACGGGCGAGCCCCTCGGTCCCGTGGCCCGCCGCCAGCGCGCGCCGGAAGACCTCGCCCGTGGCGTCGAGCACGCCGGTGTCGATGCCGTGGCGCGCGATCACTTCGCGGAGTGTGGTGAACGCGGTGTAGGCCGAGGAAATGGAGGTGTCGTCGCCGGGATAGTGCCCGGCTTCGACCTGTGCGGCGGTTTGCGCAGCCATATCGGGCAGCAGCGAGACCACGGCGGGTGTGAACGGGACGAGTTCGCTGCCTTTGATCCCTTCGGCCTCGGCGAGGGCGATGCCCAGGGACACACCGAAGAACGAGAGCCAGAACACCGACACCAGCGATGCGTCGAACGCGGCGGCGCGCCCGTGGTCCGCGCCCAGGTAGGTGCCCTTCTCGGCAAGTGTGCGCAGGGCCGGTTCCGCTGCGCGGTAACCGTTTTCGGAACCCGAGTACAGCAGTAGCGCGTCCGGTGTGCCGATGCCCTGCGGCACCGCCATGACGGCGCCGTCCACATACTCGGCCCCGTGCCGGCCGGCCCACGCGGCGCGCCTTCTCGACTGCTCGGGGGCCGAGGAGGTGAGGTTCACCAGCGCCCGCCCGCGCAGCTGCGGACCCGCGTCGCGCAATGCCGCGCCCACCGCGTCGTCGTCGAGCAGCGAGACGACGACCAGGGGAGCGGCCGCGACCGCCGCGGCCGCCGACGACGCCCGGGTGGCACCGAGTTCGACCAGCGCATCGGCCTTCGCCCCGGTGCGATTCCACACGACCGTCGGATGCCCCGCGGTCAGGAAAGTTTTCGCGATCGCCGAACCCATGAGTCCCAGCCCCAGGACCGCGATGGGTGTGCGTGCTTCTCCGGGCATGCTGCCTCCTAATTGTTTGAAACTTGCCCAACAATCATTGTTGTATGATTCTCAAACTGTCAAGAGTTGGAGGGAGGCGCGTTCGTGCCCGCCGAGTTGTCGCACCCGGATACCGCCGACCTCGAGCTGGCGGCGGTCATGCACGCGCTGTCCGACCCGATCCGGCTCCAACTGGTGGCCTGCCTGGCCGCCGACGAGGGCGAGAACTGCGGCGAACTCAGTCAGAACATCGAATTGCACAAATCCACGCTCTCGCACCACTACCGAGTCCTCCGCGAAGCAGGCATCACCCGGACGACGGTCACCGGACGCACCAGAGTGATGCGCCTGCGCTACGCGGACCTGCAGGCCCGATTCCCGGGGTTGCTCGACGTGGTTTTCCGGGCCCTGGCCGATATCGTCGAGGACGACGAGAAGTGGACCGGCTCGCCCGAGGACCGCGCGAAACTGCTCGCGGCGCTGAAACGGCCCGTGGCCGCGCACTGATCGGGGCACAGGGAGACCCCCACCGAGGTCCGTGGTTTGGTACACCTGGTCGGGCGCCGCGCCGCACTTCGCACCGCGGCGGCGTCGTCCGGCAGACTGCACGCCATGAAATACAGCGCCGGAGTTCTGCTTTTTCGTCGTGAGCCGGAGGTACAAGTGCTGCTGGGGCATATGGGCGGGCCGCTGTGGGCGCGTAAGGATTCGGGGGCGTGGTCGATCCCCAAGGGCGAGTACGAGCCGGAGACCGAGGAGGCCGGCGTCGCCGCCGCCCGCGAATTCGACGAGGAGTTGGGAGTGCCGGTGCCCGATGGGGAATGGATCGCGCTGGGTGAAGTGAGCTACGGCAGCGGGCGGAGCAAGAAGCAGGTCACGGTGTGGGCGGTCGAGGGCGAGCTCGATCCGGCGCGGATGGTGCCGGGGACATTCGAGATGGAATGGCCGCCGCGGTCGGGCGAGTACCGCGCTTTCCCCGAGGTCGATCGGGTCGAGTGGTTCGATCTGACCACCGCCCACGACAAGCTGAGCACCGGCCAGCGGCCATTGCTGACCCGACTTGCCGACCGACTTCGTTGAACAGTCGTCATGAGAGCTGAGAACGACGCCCGGCCGCTGAAGCGATCAACCGCCGGGCGGCACGCCCTGTTGGTGCTGTCTTCGCGATCCGGTTGTTTCAAGCCGAGTACGGGGTGGATGGCGCACGGCGCAGGCGGCGACGAATGTGGTGTGGCCGCGGAGCGGAAGTCGTATCCGCGGTGAGAATTCGACGCTAAACCCGTTCGTCGCGATCCGGACTACGGCCGGAGGGACGGCGCCTACCGGTTCGCCGCGAGCGCGGTGGCGATTACTTCCGCGCTGTCGGCGTGCAGAGCCTGGGCCGCGGACTTACCCGTAGCCGCGAGGTAGGCGTCGACCAACCTGTTACCGGCGGAATACCCCGCTCCCGTGGGCAGTCCCACCGGGGTCACGCCCAGGTGCTCGGCGATGGT